>CAZJNU010000012.1:0-4046 GCA_964547485.1 uncultured Actinomycetes bacterium | reverse complement strand
TTCCTGCGCCGCCGGACTATCAACAGCACCCCCAGACCCGCGAGCCCGCCGACGAGACCGCCGAGCAGGGCACCGGTGGTCGCCACCGAGGTCTCCTGCGCGGTGGCCGCAGTCGCCGGTTTGATGAGTCGGCTGAGAGATTTCGCAGCATCCAGTTGGGTCAGCAGATCGGCCCGCTGCGCGGCCAATTGCGGTGCGTTCAACGGGTTGGAGGCCAACTCCTTGGTGAGGATGTTGATCGACTCCTGCAATTGGGTGGTCACCCGGGTGCGCCACAACTGCACGTAGGTCTCCGCCGAGACGTTGGCCACCGCGGCCGCGCCGGCCGGTGTCGCGCCGCTGCCGGTGAACGCCAGGATGGTCGTCCCCGGCAGAACGCTCGCAGCAGCGGGCTGCGAGGCTGCGCCAGTGCGCCGCTCAATCTCGTCGCGAATGTCCTCCTGGTAGATGTTGATATACGCGACCTCGGTCTTGACGTAGGTCGTATCCGTATCGGAGGACATGGCGCTCGGGTCGAACGAGACGGGTGCCCCCGACACCAGGGCGGTCGCGCTGTAGCTGCTGCTGGTCATCGACATCAGCACTGCGCCGAGGATCGCACCGAGGACGGTAGCGACCGCCAGCACCGGCAAGATGCCACGGGCGGTGGACTGGCCGATCGAGGCCCAGAGGCTGGCCGGACGGTCGCTGAGGTTCGCCGAGCCCAGCCCGCTGTCGCGGTCGTCGGTGACCGCTGGCGGATCGGTCACAGTGTGGCCCCTCTGCTGCTCGATTGGACGCGTCGGTGGCGCCTGTCACCCTTGCCCGGACATGCCACGCCCCAACCATTATGCAGGCCCGCCGGGGCGGGGTGGCCCGTTCCCCCAGGACCGGAGCAGGCCCATTCTCGCATTGGTTACCGAAAGTGATCGGCCGTCAGCGCGCAGCCACCACCTTGCACGAACTGAGGGCCACCGGAGTGGTGGTCGCGCCGAAGATGTTCTGCTGGACGATGCGGTAGCGGTCGCCGACCTGACAATCGGCACCCCCCGCCAGCAGTGCCGTCACCTCCGTCTTGCCCGGCAGATCCCCCCGGAAACCCAGTGGTAACGGGATGGGCACCAAACCCTGGACATCCCTTCGAGCGGGTTCGACCCGGAAAATCCGAGTCTGCAGCGTGGGAGGATCGGTCAGTGTCGAAGTCCAGCCGAAGGTGAAACTGTGGTCGGCACGTAGCACCAGGCCAGGGTCGCCGCCGATCTGCGGGATCGCTGGCCGATCGAGTCGCCTGGCTCCGCTGGCCACGGTATCGAGCAGCGGGGGCGGCGGATTGAGACAGCCCGCTTCCCGGCCGAGCCGACGCAACCCCGCCAGATCACCCAGGGAGTACTCGGTCAACGGCGAACTGATGCTCAGTGGCGAGTGCATGACCTCATCCGTAGCGTCGACATGGGCCAACCCGAGGACGTGACCAATCTCGTGCAGGTAAAGATTGCTGCGCAGGGCAGCGGTGGACGAGTCTCCGAGAACGGCATCCACGGTCCCCTCGTTGGCGACTTTTCGGCCGACGATCGAACCGCTGTTGACGTAGCTGTAGCGCATCTCGCCCTCACCCTCGACGGTCGCGCCGGTGGTGAAGCGAATAGTGACGGGGATCTGGGCCTGGTCCGCCCGATCGGCCTGTTGGAAGGTGATTCCGGTTGCAGCCGAAGCTCTTGCGAACGCCTCCTGTAGTCGGGGCTGCTCGCCACCATCGTCAGTGGTGAGCGCCCAACTGATCGGCTGGCAGGGGTTCCACCGCACCGGCATAGCCTGGTTGCCGACAGTGAATCGGAAGTCACTCGGTCGGCCCGGAATCGTGCTGACGTCAGGCTGGTCGCCGCCCTCTCCACCGTTGGGCCCGACGGTGGAGTCGGCTGGTGGGGGCCCGGGCGAGGTCGCGTGGAAGTCCCGAAACGTGTACTCGAAGACGACGTCGGCGGCTCCACCTGCTGGTACCGCGATCATGGCCGTGGGCTCGGTGGGGACTGCGATACCCCGCTCGGTCGCCGCAGTGAGGGCGCTCACTCGATAGGTCCCCGGTGGCAGGCTCTCGATAGTGGTGTTCGTGGTGGTGGAACTGAGGTATCCGTCCGGGCCGGAGACGGTCACCTGTGCCTGGACGCCAGCCGGTAAGGAGCCGAACCGAATTCCCAGCGACCCGGAATCTGCCATCGTTGGGTTCGGCCCCGCCACTGAGGCTGGCGAACATGAGGCAAGCGCTAGACCGAACAGCGTCGTCGCAGCGGGGATCAGCAGAAAAGCAGGTCGCAGCATCCTTCTGTGCACCTCCCTGTACCTACCGCCGGCGACTATCAAGGTTCGGCCAGGATCAAGTCCGATGGAAGACGATTCTAAGCCAGCGACTCGCAGGTCGTGAAACGATGCGGTCATGGTCCGCCCAGTATCGACGCCGGTCCGGCCATGACCTCGATCACCGAGCGCGTCACGGCCGCCAGCGCGGGGCGGGACCGGGTGTTGGATGCAGTCAAGGCATTTGCGCTGGTGGTGGTCGTGATCGGCCACAGCCTCGCCTGGCACGTCACCCCCAGTGGTAGCGCCGTCAACGTCTTGGAGGTGGCGCCAAGCTTGATCCTGCTCACCTGGGTATTCCAGGTGCTGCCACTGTTCTTCGCCGCCGGAGCAGTCTCCAACGCCGGTTCGCTGAGCCGCTCGTCGACGCCCGACTACCTGCGTCACCGGAGCCGCCGGCTGCTTACCCCGGTGCTTGTCTACTGCTCGGTCTGGACTGTCGTGCTGCTGCCGCTCACGCTTGTTTCGGAACAGGCCCAACCGGCGGGTCGGTTCCTCTCCCAGTTGCTCTGGTTCGCCGGGGTCTACCTGTTGGTGGTGGCGGCCGCGCCAGTGACGACGCGCTGGCGCAGCAGACCGGGCCTCACCCTCGGCGTCTGGCTAGCCGTCATCGTGGCTGTCGACGTCGCCCGAACCCTGGGGGCGCCAGCGGCGATCGGCTGGCTGAACCTGCTGCTCGTGTGGGGTTGGCTGCACCAATTGGGATACGAATTGCCCCGTCTGCGGGCGGCCCGCCGCCGATGGACTGGGTTGGCCGCATTCGGCCTGCTGGCGGCCGCTGTGGTGATCGCGGTTGTCGGCCCCTACTCGTCGTCGCTGGTCTCCATCTCCGGCGACCCGGAGCTATCCAATCTGTCGCCGCCGAGTGTGGTGTTGGCCCTGTATGGCGCTGCGCAGGTGCTGGCGCTAGCGACACTGTGGCCCACCCTCTCGCGGCTACTGGCGAACGCCAGGGTGTGGACCGTCGTCGCGGTGGTGGGGGTGCGCGGGATGGGTATGTACCTCTGGCACATTCCGCTGGTGGGGATCGCGGCAGCAATCGCACTGGCCGCGGCGTGGTCTGTGCCTCCGCTGTCTCTGGCGTGGTGGGTGGTTCACCTCGCCGTCGTCGCGCTGGTCCTTCCGTTGGCATGGCTGCTGGCCGGGGTTGCCGATCGTGCCCAGCGACAGCTGGACAAGGTGCCGTTGCTGTTCGGATTGCCCGCAACACTGATCGCCGTGGGCGGTGGCGTACTGGAGCTGAACATTTCTGTCACTGGGTTCGCCACCTGGTTAGGCGAAGGAATGCTTGGCCTCCCGGCCATGGCGGTGGTCAACCTCTTGCTGTTGGCAACGCTGTGGCAGGCCGCCGGTTCACTTCGGCCTGGAGTGGATCGGCAGACCTCCGCTCACTGAGGAGCAGCGCGCTGTCGAACTCGGCGCGCAGCTCTGCCAACTCAACGAGAACGTTGGGGAAATGCGGCGGCCCCCGGGGGCAGCACAGACCGCGCCCTGCGCCCCGATGTCGGCCGGGTGGGCTGCGGACTCCGCCCGACGCCCGGCCCTCTCGCAGCCCAAACCGCCAGTATCGAAGGCGGTGGGTTATGCGTCTTCCACAGCTTTCAACTCAGGCCGCGCCGTGGGGTGTGCCTGTCGGTGCGCTGTGTTAGAGTACAGGTGTTCGAGTAAATGGTGGCTTTTGGAGATGGTCTCGGCCCGGGTTGTTGGCGGGGCTG
>CAZJNU010000011.1:2648-47647 GCA_964547485.1 uncultured Actinomycetes bacterium | reverse complement strand
CGGCTTTCACAACGACCAGCGGGTCCGGGTCGGGTGCATCGGTCAGGTCCCAATGACCGACCTGCTCCATCAGCCCGCCGGAACCCTCGAACTTCTCCGCCAGCGCCGCCTCCTGGTGGTCGGCCGCCACCACGTAGACCCGGTGCAGGGCACCACCGCGCTGAAGTCTGCGGTACAACATTTTGCGCATCAATACCCGACCAACGAAGAGGAACAGGGTGCCGGTGAGCGCCACGTAGATCAGATAGCGACGGCCGTAGTTCGTGTTGGTGACGTAGGCGCCGGTTGCGGTGAGGCACGCGGCCCAGACGCTGGCCAGCAGCACGCGCCGGTACTCCTCCGGCCCTTCCCCCAGCAGGGTGGTCGCGCGGGTCTGGAACTGCCAGAGCATCAGCGGCCACAGAATGCTCAGGGCGACGATCATGTAAGTCCGGGACGGCGCACTCTCCGGGCCGGTGTAGCCCCAGCCGAGCACGATCCCCAGCAGAATCGCGGCCGCGATGGCCACCACATCGGCGACGACCACGTTCCGCGAGTGCTTCCGCTCCTCGAGCGCAACCCGCGCGCGACCGACCAGGGCGTGCGCCCTGCTGTTGATCGTCAAGCGCTGCCTACCCGGGTCACGGCGGCGATTCTACCGTTGCGCACCGGCTCCGACGTCTACGCGTCCTCAGCGCGCCGCTGCGCTGGGAGCCGGCGCCGGACTGTCCGCCGCCCTGCCCTGCTGCCGCAACATCACCGAGGAGGCCAGCACCGCCACCGTCAGCACCACCCCGGACCGAACCGGAATGGACAGCGTCGCCTCCTGACCACCGAGGACGCAGAACATCACGAACACGATGAGTGCCCACTGCCAATCCCACCGGGGGGTTCGGACCGCAATTATCGCCATCACCGCGACGGCAGCGCTCAACGCCGCCAGTCCGATCAGCCCCGACTGGCCGCCGGCCTGCATCACCAGATTGTGCGCATTCACCGGGTACCACTCAAGCCCCGGATAAGAGGTCCAATACGTGGGCGAGAAGAACCCTGGTCCGATACCGAGCAGCGGCGCATGGGCGAACTCCTGGGTGGCGTACTGCCAGGCCAGGCTCCGACCGTTGAAGTCGTAGTCGGTGACTCGGGCGAGGACGACTGGCGCCACGATCATCGCCACCGCGCCTACCGCCGCCACCAGACTCAGCCAACTGGTACCTCGACGGCGCAGCGGTAGAGAGGCGACCACGAGGCCGGCGACTGTGGCAACGGCGGAGGTGCGACTCTGCGACCAGGTCAGCGCGGCCACGGCCGGCAGCCCCACCGCCAGCGCGATCCCCCATGCTCGGCGGCGTTCCGAGCGGAAGTCGGTCAGCACCTGCCGATACGCCAACACCAGCGCGAGCCCAGCGAACAGCCCCATCGTGTTGGGATGGGGCATCACCCCGCGCAACTGTCCGATCCCGAAGGCGTCCCGGTCGTGACCGGGAACCGCGAACAGCCCATACCCGACGACGCCCAAGAGCGCTGCGCAACCGGCTGCCAGACCCGCCCACACCACCGCCGCCAGTGAGCCGAGGACCGACCACCGCACCAGCCAAGGGGGGACCACCGCGGCCGCCCAGGCGGCCACTCCGATGGCCACGCCGAACACCAGCTGTCCAACATCGATCGGCAGGCCGCGGACCAGGCCAAGTAACTGCGGGCATGCGACCGCGAACCCGACCAGGCTTCCGAGCCAGACCACCAGCACCGGCGGTCGACCGGTGACCAGCAGATAGACCCCTACGGCCACACTGGCCAGCAGCACCCCGACGAACGCCGCCGTGGGCAGGTCCAGTCGACCCATCAGAAACGCGAAGGCCAGGAACCCCAGGGCCAGCCACACCCGCGGGGCACGCAGGTCGGTCGGCATGTCGGGAGTCTACGGACCGCGCCCACGACAGCCGGTCATCAACCCGGATTGAGGGTCAACCTGCTGACCGCCACCGCGTCCACGCCCTGCGGCGATGACGGCCACGGAATGGTCTCTCCCTGTCGCCAGAGCGGATTCTGGTTGTTGTAGTTCTTGTTGAAGGTGTGCCCCGAGGCCCCGGTCAGGTTGATGTACTGGGAGCTGTCCAGGTCGGCCATGTTGACGACCATCCGCATCGACGGTACCCAGTTCACGGCGAAATCGTCACCGGTGTAATCCCAGCCGGTGGCATTCACTGCACTGCCAGCGCCGGCGACGTCAAACGGTCCCCGATTGAACAGCCACTCGATCGGGGCGATACCGGACTTGCCCAGGGTCAGGTTCTGGATGGTCAACTGATGAAGCGCGCCCCACCGCCACTTCTCCGGGTCGTTGCCCAGTAGGCCCCGCACCAGCACGTCGGCCTCATTCAGGGATTCGGTCAGTACCGCGTCTCGACCCTTGGCTCCGTCGGAGGTCTGCCACCAGGCGTTGTCCGGGTCCTTCAGCAGGTTGCGGACAACCTCGAACCAGCGATCGCCCGAATTCGCGCCCTCGCCGGCGGGCAACCGATCGCCGAACATGTTCTTCAGCAGCGACTTCCACACCGCGTTGAAATAGGCGGCCGGGGCGGAGTCCATCGACTGCTGCAGATCCCAGCCCTGGAACAGGGCGCGCGACTGCGTTGCCTGGCTGGAGATCGGCAAGCTGCCGAGGTAGGGCAACAGGTAGTCCGCGGCCTGACTCCAAGCGTCCAGCTGGATGCTGCCCATATCCTGCGGCGAAATCTTGCCGCCATTGGCCAGCTTGCCGGTGATCAGGTCCATGATCCGCTGACTGCGAGCGCCGTAAGCAGTGTCGTGCGAGAGGAAGTATTGGTACTGCGGCCCGATCACCGCCTGGTTGGCGGTTGCGATCCAGCCGGACTCCGGATTCTTGACTGCGGGTAGGGCCTCAAACGGTATGTAGCCGGTCCAGTCGTAGTCACTCGTCCACCCCGGCACCGGGTAGCGCCCGTCGTACCCCTTCCGGATCGGGATCTCACCCGGCGTCTGGTAGGCGATATTGCCGGCGTTGTCGGCGAACACCAGGTTCTGTGCGGGCACCACGAAGACGTCAGCCGCCTTGCGGAACTCCTCGTAGGTGCGCGCCTTGTTGAGCAGCGTGATGGCGTCGAAGGTGGTGCCCGGGTTGAGGGCCGTCCATCGCATGGCGACGGCGTAGCCGTCCCCGCGGGGCTCCTTGGCCAGCGCCGGATCCTGGCCGGGGGCCGGAACCGGCGCCGACAGCGCGGTCGCCTCGGCTTCGTCATAGACGTCGCTCATGATCGGACCGTGGCGCGATTCGCGGACCTTCAGCGGCACGTCGGCCCCGCCCGCCACCTTGATGACGGTGTTGAGGATCCGCAACGGCTCCGGCTTGCCGTCGTAGATCGCGGTGTCGCCTCGCAGCTTCTCCAGGTATTGGTCCACCACGTCCGGGCCGGTGTTCGTGATACCCCACGCGATGTCCTGGTTGTGGCCGCTGAACACCCCTGGCATACCGCCGAAGGTGAAACCAGTGACGTCGTACGGGCAACTGTCCGACAGTTTCACGCAGTGCAGACCCATCTGGTACCAGATGCTCGGCATCATCGGAGCCAGGTGTGGGTCGTTGGCGAGCAGCGCCTTGCCGGTCGTGGTGTTCTGGCCTGACACCACCCAGTTGTTGGAACCGATTTCGGCGCCTGACTTACCCAACACGGTCTCCAACTGCCGATAGGCGGCGTTGACGGCCGTGAAGGCGGCCGTGACCGCCGGGCCGCGCGGAAGGGATGCGGCCTGCGCGGCCACCGTCGTCGGGCCGGCATTTTGATCGAACTTGCCGTTCACCACCTCACCAGCCATCACGATCGGCTTGTGTCGGTCGAAGGGGTAGGCCGGGTACAGCACCTCGGTCTGTGGGAAGCCGAACTTTTCCGAGATCAACGCCCTGGAGGTTTCGTCGCTGTCGTTGCCGCGGAGGTCGTACGCCAACGCCTTCAGCCAGGCCAACGAGTCAATCGGGTCCCATTGCTCCACCAGGTAGTCCGAGTTGGTGAGGCCGAGCACCACGTACTCGAAGCTCAGCTTCGCCCCGCCCGGACGCTCGCCAAGGTAGGCGTTGACACCGCGGGTGTAGGCCTCCAGGTTCGCCCGCGATTCCGGCAGTAGTTTTCCGAACTCTCGCTCGGCAACCCTGCGCCACCCCATCGTCCGCAGAACCTTGTCGGTCTTGACCTGGCCCTCGCCGAACATCTCCGACAGACGGCCAGAGGTGATGTGCCGGCGGAAGTCCATCTCCCAGAAACGATCCTGGCTGTGGACGAATCCCTGCGCGAAGTAGAGGTCGGCCGAGGTCTCCGCGTAGATCTGCGGCACGCCCCAGTTGTCCCGCACGACCTGAACGGGGGATGCCAGACCGGGCACGGAGAGAGCCCCGCCGGTCTGGGGGAAAGATGCCCGCACCTGCAGCACCAGCCAGGTGGTGACACCCACCACCAGCAACAGCATGACGATGCCGATGACTCCGAGGACTTTCCCGGCTGTGCGCATAGCTGAACGCTAACCGTCCAAGGATGCGCTATGCGTCACGACGGGTGAACAGGATCCAGCCCCCAATCAATGCTGCCAATATCCACGCGAGGAACACCCCTGCCCCTTGCCACATGTCCTGCTCACCTTGGACAAATATTGATCCCGAGTTGATCGGGAGCACCTTCGGCAACCATTCGAACCTACTGCCCAGAAAGCCAAGCAGCACCGACTCGACGATGACAGCCCAGACAATCGGAATGATGATGGCAATTGCTTGGTTTCGGGTGATCACCGCCAGGGCAAAGGCGAACAGGCAGTAGCCAACGGCGAAGGCCAGCGCGCGACCCATACTCAGTCCGAGCACGGTCCAATCGGGTATCGGTCCGACGCTGTTACGGAAGACTTGGGTTGCGGCGAGGACGAGCGCCATGGCCAACACCAGGAAGGCCACTATGTAGCCGACCACCACCAGCAACTTGGCGAGGAATGCCGGTGTACGGCGCGGGAATGCCGTCAGGGTCTGACGGATCAGACCGAAGCGATATTCGCCGCCGAACGCGATCGCGGCGAGGGTGACCAGCGGCACCAACGTGAGGATCAGGACGCTGCCGGAGAAGACCGCGGACATGACCTGGTCCCCGGTCGCGTCACCGAGATCCTGCCCAGTCTCCGGGTCGATGTTGCCTGCGGCGATCACAAGAGCGGTCACACCGGCCGTGAGCAGTAACGTCAGGATCAGGATGACCCAGGTCGATCGGATGGTACGAATGCGACGACGCTCATACTTCACGACGGCCATCAGCGGTCTCCTTCTTCGCTCGGGCGCGGCGTCGGCTTGGGCGGCGGAGGCGGCGGGGAGGCAACCGGCGGAGGCGGCGGCAACGGCACCTGCGGGGTGGTCGGCTGTCCATACTCCTGTGGGTAGGCGGGGATGTCACCGTCGGGCATGATCGGGGCCGGGAATCCCACTGGCGGCGGACCCACGGGTGGGTTCGTCAGCGTCGTTTCAGTCGCTGCCTCGCCGGCCGATTCCGTCACTGCGGGGAAGACCGCGGTGTCGCCGAACATCGTCGCAGCCGGACCAGACCCCACGTCCGACGGTCCGGACTCCGAAGGCCGTTGCGGCCTTGGGGCAGTCGGCGTTACCGGATCAGGGGTGTTGGCTTCTTCCAACGACTTGGCCACCGGCGTCGACTCTCCGGCTACAACTTCCGGGGGCGCTGCAGCGGCTTGCGAGTCGGAAACCGCCGCAGCTGGGCCGGGAAATGCTGTCGGCGGCTGAAAGAATTCGCCCACTGACGCAGTCGAGACCACTCCACCAAGGGCATACTCCTGTGCATCCCCGGTCATTTCCAGGAACGCCTGCTCCAAGCTGGCCGTGCGGCGGGTCAACTCCCAGAGCCTGGCCCCCTGGCTAAAGGCCAAGTCCCCAACTTGGGCCGTGTCTACGCCGACCACCGAAATGGTCTCGTCGGTTTCGCGCACCGCTGTGAGCCCCTGCTCGGTCAATGCAGTCAGCAGCAGGTCGACATCAGGCGAACGCACCAGCACATCGTTGCGGGTACTCCGCGCGACGAAATCCGCCATCGGCTCATCTGCCACCAGCCGGCCTTTGGCGATGACGACCACATGTTCGGCCATCACCTGCATTTCGTTGAGTAGATGACTGGAGACGAACACGTGGTTGCCTTGGCCGGCGTAGAAGCGGAGAAAGTCACGCATCCACTGGATCGACTGCGGATCGAGACCGTTGGCAGGTTCATCAAGTAGCAGCACCCTGGGCTCGGCCAGGATTGCCGACGCCAATCCGAGCCGCTGGCCCATCCCCATGCTGAATCCCTTGGGACGCTTCTTGGCGACACTGGCCAGCCCCATCAGGTCGATAACCTCGTCGACGCGTTTGTTCGACACGCCGCTGGCCGCGGCCAGCATCCGCAGGTGGTTCCGCGCCGTTCGCGACGGGTGGAACGACTTCACGTCCAGGTGGGCCCCGACGACTCGTGCCGGCTCCGACACATCCTTCAGGTCCACGCCGTCCCACAGCGTCCGGCCGGAACCATGGTCCAGCTCGAGCATCAACCTCATCGTGGTCGACTTGCCCGAACCGTTCGGGCCGAGAAAGCCGGTGACGACACCGGGGTCCACCGTGAATGTGAGGTTGTCCACCGCGCGGACCTTGCCGTACGACTTGCCCAGGTTGACCGCCTGAACCGCCATTGGACCTCCATTCAGATAGCTGACCTGGCAATTCCCGCAACCGGCCATCGCCAGCACCACAACACCACTGAAACATCCACAGTAGGCCGGACCTGGACGGGCTGACCGCAGGCGCGCCATGCGTACCCGCTGAGGAGCGGCCTTGGGTCGAGTCCCGGCGCCGCTCATGCCCGACGCTAACCTTCGGGCATGCCCACGTACGAGTATGCCTGCCGTAGCTGCGGCCACCGGTTCGATCAGGTGCAATCGATCCATGATGATGCACTCAGCGTCTGCCCGGAATGCGGTGGCGACCTGCGCAAGGTGATGAGCCCGGTCGGAATCCACTTCAAAGGCTCCGGTTTCTATCGCAACGACAGTCGAAAGGCCAAGTCCGGGACGGCCGCCAAGACCGCCTCGCCGACCGGCGACTCGGCCTCATCCGGCGAGTCCGGATCCGGCGAGGGGACGCCGGGGTCCAACAAGGGCGAAGGCGAGGGCAAGTCGGCCGGTTCTGCCGGCCCCGCTGCCGACAAGCCGGCCGCCACCAACCAGGGCGGAACCAAAGACTCCGGGCCAGTAGCAGGCGGCGCGGCCAAGAAGTCAGCTGGCGCACCCTCCGGTGGCTCGGCGCCGAAGAGCAATGCGCCGAAACGCTGACCCAACCCCCTGTGGACGACGGCGGCCGGGTTCACGGTAGCTGCACCTAGGCTGGGTGGCGGCGAGAGGGGGCGTCCATGTCGCGCGGTCGACCAGTTACTGCACGGTCCTCGTTCGGGTCGACGTTGGCCAGGCAGGTCGCTCGACACCGGCGTTCGTTGGCCTTCCTGCTGGCATTCGTCGGTGTGCTCGTGGGGCTCTCTGCCATCCGCCCCGAGCGACCCAGCTGGCCTGCCCTGATCGTCGGCGCCGACCTACCCGCGGGCCACGTGCTGGTCAGCGCGGATCTCCGCACCGTCGAACTCGACCCGGAGGCCCGACCGGCCACCGCAGTGACAGCAGCGGACGATGTCCTCGGCCGGGCCCTGGCCGGACCGATGAGCGCAGGGGAGATGCTGCTCAACAACCGGGTGGTTGGACCGGGACTGTTGGGTCCCGACTCCGAAGGTCAGGTGGCAATGCCGGTACGGATCGAAGACGCCGCGGAGGTGTCCTTCCTGCGTCCGGGCGACCGAGTCGACGTGCTGGCGGCCGATCGAGGCGGCGCCACCGGCGAGTCGCCGGAGACGGCCGCGGTCACTGTGGCCCGCCGCGCAAGGGTGCTCGCCGTGCCCGGTCGGCCAGGGGAGGATCAGCGCGGTGGACCCCTCGGCGGCGGTAGCCAGGGCAATGGCGTCGGATCCGTGCTGGTGGTCGCCGTGCCGACCAGGATCGCAGCGATTATGGCCGGGGCCGCTGCTCGATCGCGACTGTCCGTCGTCCTCAACAGCGGCTAGCCGTGATGGGGCGGCAGATTCGCCAACAGCTCCTGATCCCGATTCCCCATTCCGGAACGGGGACGCTCATCACTGGTTGTTTCGGGAAGCAGCTCCGCGTCACTCAACGCCGCCTGCAACCGTCGACGGGCCGCCAGTCGGGCCTCTTGCTGCGCCGCATCGGCGACAACGGTGGGCGGATCGACGTCGGCCATTTCGCCACTGCTGCCGCCCTGCCCTGACTGCGCGCCCTCAACGCCTGACACCGCGACATACCTCCACTGGTTCAGATCCGGCACGTGCCGTGCCAAAGCCGTGGGGTTCAATAGTCCCATGGCCGGACGCATCATTCTCTTCGGTGCCACCGGGTACACCGGACGGCTCACCGCCGAGGCACTCGCCAACCGGTCGGCTGAGCGCGTGGTGTTGGCCGGACGCAACCAGCCAGCGCTGGCGGCACTCGCCGGCGAACTGGAGGAAGCCCACGACTGGGGTTGCGATATCGCCGTGGCAGATGCCACCGACACCATGGCAGTGATGGATCTGATCGGTTCGCCGGACGACGTCATGATCAGCACCGTCGGCCCGTACACGCGATACGGACGTCCGGCCTTGGAGGCGGCCACCGCCGCCGGTGCCATCTACCTGGACTGCTCGGGTGAACCCCCGTTCATCCGTCGCGTGTTCGACTACTACGGCCCACGGGCCTCGCGGACCGGCGCCTCACTGCTGACCGGCTTCGGCTACGACTATGTGCCCGGCAACCTTGCTGGGCTGCTTGCCCTGCGCAAGGCAGAGCAGGCGGGCTTCGTCCCTGATCGAATTGACATCGGCTACTTCCTGCGGCTCAGGGGTCAGACGCCGACCTTCAGCAGCGGCACGTTGGCCAGTTCTCTGGCCGTGCTCGCCGAGCCCAGTTTCGCCTTCCGTGATGGAGCGGTCGCCGCCGAGCGGCCTGGGCGGGAGGTGCGAAGCTTCTCGGTCGAGGGTCGTCGCCGCGACGGCCTTTCAATGGGCGGGACTGAGCACTACACCTTGCCCCGAATCGATCCGAGGCTCACCCAAGTCCGAGTATTCCTTGGCTGGGCGGGAAGCCGCACCAGACGGTTCGCCAGTGCGGGCCGGGTCATCGACCCGGTGACGCGCATTCCGATGGTCCGACCGGCGGTGCGTCGGTTGGCCGCCACCTTCGCACCCGGTTCACATGGCGGCCCGTCGGCCGTCGACCGGTCACGGGCACTCACGGCAGTCGTCGCGGAGGCGTTCCGCGGGGATGCGAAAGTGGCCTCGATCACTGTGCTGGGACCGAATCCATACGAGTTGACGGCCGACCTGCTGGCGTGGGGAGCAGACGAGGCGCTGCACGCCGGCCTCGGGAGTGGATCCTCGCGTCGCACCGGAGCGCTCGGTCCGGCCGACGCTTTCGGCGAACCAGGTTTCATCGAAGGGGCCCGAATGCTGGGTCTGGCAGCCACCGACTGAACCGCAGAGCGAACCGAAATCCTCACCCCGTCAACTGGAGCTCCCGATGACCTACATCGCTATCAATGTGTTGACCGTGCCTGACGGTGCCGGCGAAACGCTGGAGCAGCGCTTCGCGGCGCGCAAGGGGTCGGTGGACACGGCCCCGGGGTTTCTCTCGTTCGAACTCCTTCGGCCCTTATCCGGAACCCCCGACTACTTGGTCCTGACGCGTTGGCGGAGTCAGCCGGACTTCGAGGCCTGGACGGCGTCCCAGTCCTTCAAGCACGGTCATGCGACCGCAGCCGGACGGGAGCCGAAGCAGTCGCCGGCCGCGACCGGATCGGCCATCTGGTCGTTCGAAGTGGCCCAGGAGTCTTGGGCCACTCACCCCACCGCCTAGCCCCGACCGCTGCTCGACCTGACGACAAGTTCCTCCCGAAAGCTGGCAGCGAGTCAGCGTCACTGGGTCGGCGGGTGCTGCTGCCGATACCGTTTCGTGCCCGGTGCCGACCAACTCCCCAGGATCGCCATCACGATCCCGGACACCGTCATCACTGAGAAGCCGAACTTGGGTGACGCGAGCAGCAATGCCCACACCAGAGCCCACCAGACTCCGAGCCGGAGCGTCCACCACAGCGGCTGCCGGGGCAACTGACCGTCACTTACCCGGGGATCGTTGGCGACCACGAAGATGATCAGACCCAGCATCACCGATGTCAAGATCATGATGGCGCAGTAGATTTGGGCGCCCAGGATCGGCGTCACGTTGCCGGACTCGTTCAACGCAATGGTGCCGAACGGGATCAGGACGATACCAAACAACCAGCCCATGTTCAGCCAGAGCAACAGCGAGGTGGCGACCCGGGCAGTACCCCAGATCTTGTGATGGACGACCCAGAAGATCGCGATCACGAAGAAGCCCAACAGGAAGGCGCCAAGTTGCGCACCGTTCTCATCCCAGAACTTGCCCCAGCCTCCGGTCTGGTCCACTTTGATGTCCAACAGCGGCAGGACCAACGCCGTCAGGGCAACCGCCACCACCGCATCCGTGAAGGGCGCAATTCGACCGAAGTCGCGGGTCACCTTGGATCTTGTGAGTCTGGACACGTGTGAGATTCTGACATCGCCAGGTCACCATCCTCGGCAGGCTGGCGCCGGCGTCAGTTGGGGTCGCCGATCCGATCGGGCGGGGCGGCGCCGATTTCGGCGCCCTCGTCGGCAGCCCACGTGGGGTGATTTTGCCGGGCCCACTGAACAGTGACCCGGCCGGACCGCATACCGCGGCGGGCCTCTGGATCTCCGAAGGCCCGCCAGAGATGGCCGATCACCACCACTGTCACGGCGAGGGCCAACCAGTCGTGCACGAAGGTCGCACCCGACCGTGTCGAATCCGCCCAGACCTGAGATGTCGCCAACAGCACACCGGTGCCGAACATCACGAGGGTGGCGCCGAGGGTGAAGGACGCGTTGAGCTTCTGGCCCGCGTTGAACTTGCCCACAGGGTAGGCAGCGTCGGGTGCCAGGAGGCCGTCGTCGCGCAGTTCCTGGAGCCGCTGCTGCCGCTTGGCTGGACGCAACCAGGACCAGTCAAACGGCGAGAACCTGTTGAGCCGACGGACATCTGCCCGGAACCCGGCGGAGGCGACCAACCCGACAATCAGCGGCACCGGCGACGCCAGACCGGCCACCAGATGCACCGTCCGAACCAGGTCACGTCGACCGATCAGCAGCGCGATCTCGGGGATGTACAGCATCGCCGCTGTCACCAGGCAGATCCCCATGAGCACGCCGAAGCTGCGGTGGATCCATCGCTCTGGACGGTCGAACCGGAGCAGGGTGGCCGCCATGGCGGCGTTGCCTCCGGCCTGCGGCCCGTCAGACGGTGGGCGCATCGTCACGGCCGTTCGACTTGCCCACCCAGGCGTCGGCGTCGTAGCCGCGGACTTCCCAGTAGCCGGGCTGCACGGTGGATGTCGCCTCGATTCCGCCCAACCACTTCAGCGATTTGTACCCGTACATCGGCGCGACGAAGAGGCGCACCGGGCCACCGTGGTCGTTGCTGACCGGCCCGCCCAACATCGAGCTGGCCACCAGCACGTCAGGCCGCATCGCCTGCTCCATGGTGAGGGACTCGGTGTAGACGCCATCGAAAGACGTGAACCGGACAGCGCGCGCAGTCGGGGACACCTGAGCACTGCGAAGCAAGTGCGACAACAGCACCCCGGACCAGGCCACATCGTTGACCCGCCAGCCGGTGACGCATTGGAAATCGTGGGTGATCCCCGTTTGCGGCATGGCGGCAAGGTCCGCGAAGCTGATGTCGAGCTTGTTCGCCACCAACCCGGTCACGGTGAGCCGGTAGTCCGCCGGCGACACCTCGGGATCCTTGCCGACCACCGAGTAGTAGCGGAAACCGCCGGTGGCCGGCAACAGCCCGGACAACCCCGTGGGATCGTTCTCCCCGATCTTCGCGATCACGGACGAGACGGGTCCACCCACCGCCACCCCGAGCGCGCCCAGCCCGAGCATTCCCAGCACGACTCTGCGGCCCACCGGTTTCCCCGCGGGCTCCCGATTAGGCTCGTCCATCCCCATAGGGCACCACAGAATCCGACATCGAGCCAGCGGTCGACGCTGACGCCGCCTACCTGTGACTCCCGCCTCAGCCGATATCGCTGCTCACGCGTCGATCACGATCGGGATGATCACCGGGTTGCGTCGGTACTTCTTGAAGGCCCAGCGGCTGACCGTCCGGTAGATCAGTTGCTCGAGTTGATGCTGTTCGCCGATACCTTCGGCCGCGGCCTTCGCCAGCGCCTTCTCGATCTGCGGAATCACGGCAGCAAAGGTGGACGGGTCGTGGACGAATCCCCTGGCCAGAAACTCCGGCGGCTCGGTCAACAGGCCGGTGTCGGCGTCCACCAGCGCCACAATCGTGACAACCCCCTCCTCGGCCAAGGTCCGACGGTCCTTCAGCGAGGCATCGGTGGCGCCGCCGACGGTCATACCGTCTACGTAGACCAGACCGGCGGGCACCTTGCCGGTGATCCGGGCGCGGCCACCGACCAGATCGACCACCACTCCGTCATCGGCGAGCACGACGTTCGCCGGCGCGACCCCGGTACGCACCGCGATCCCCGCGTTGGCCGTCAGATGCCGCCATTCGCCGTGCACTGGCATCACATTCGTCGGCCGAACGATGTTGTAGCAGTAGGCAAGTTCGCCGGCACTGGCGTGGCCCGACACGTGCACCCTGGCGTTGCCCTTGTGGACGACGTTGGCCCCCCACCTGGTCAACGCGTTGATGACCCGGTAGATCGCGTTCTCGTTACCGGGGATGAGAGAACTGGCCAATAGCACGGTGTCTCCTGGGCCGATCCGGATCGGATGGTCGCGGTTCGCCATCCGCGACAGCGCCGCCATCGGCTCACCCTGGGACCCGGTACAGATCAACGTGATCTTGTCGTCGGGCAAGTTGCCCAGCTTCTTGAAGTCCACCAACAGCCCCTTGGGGATCTGCAGGTAACCCAAGTCGCGGGCAATCCCCATATTCCGAACCATCGATCGACCCACAAAGGCGACCTTGCGACCGTGATGCTGGGCAGCATCGATGACCTGTTGAATCCGATGTACATGGCTGGCGAAGCTGGACACGATAATCCGCCGCGGCGCGGTTCGGAAGACCTCCTCGATCGCCGGCGCAAGGTCGCGTTCGGAGATCGTGAATCCGGGGACTTCGGCGTTTGTCGAGTCCACCAGAAATAGATCCACTCCCTCCTCGCCGAGCCGGCCGAAGGCACGCAAGTCCGTTATCCGCCGATCGAGCGGAAACTGGTCCATCTTGAAATCGCCGGTGTGCAGCACCATTCCGGCGGGGGTACGGATCGCCACGGCCAAGCCATCGGGAATCGAATGATTGACAGCGACAAACTCGCAGCCGAACGGCCCGAAGGAGCGCCGCTCACCTTCAGCCACCTCCACTGTCACCGGGTTGATCCGATGCTCCTTGAGCTTCGCCGTGATGAAGGCAAGCGTCAGCCTCGAGCCCACCACCGGGATATCTGACCGCTCCCGCAACAGGTACGGCACACCGCCGATGTGGTCCTCGTGACCGTGCGTGAGCACGATCGCATCGATCGCGTCGATCCGATCCCGGATCCAGCTGAAGTCGGGCAGGATCACGTCTACGCCAGGCTGGGTCTCCTCCGGGAAAAGCACCCCACAGTCCACGACCAGCAACCGCCCGGCGAATTCGAACACCGTCATGTTCCGGCCGATCTCGCCCAGTCCCCCGAGCGCCACCACCCGGAGTCCATTCTCCGGAAGTTCGGGTGGTGGTCCAAGATCTGGGTGCGGGTGGCTCATGTGGTCCTCTCGAGGGCAGCAGGTCGTCAGGTATGCGGCAGTGCGTCAGGTATATAGCCTCCTCCGTCAAACAGCTTACGGGCGCGGCCGGGGGTCACTGGCTGTTCAACCGACCATCGGGGCGCCCAGGGGAGTCCCTACCTACGGCACACCTGGGATAGCTGACATGTGATTCACTCTGCCGATGAGCACGGTCCCGATCAACGCCTTGCGCAATGGCGGCCCTGGCATCGGGATGGCTCCGAGATGACACATCCACGGATGTACTCCGCGGATGACCCGCTGCTGGTGCGGGTCCGCAGCATCTCGCTGGCTCTACCCGAAGCCACAGAGGTCGAGGCGTGGGGCAGACCGACTTTTCGGGCGCGCAAAATCTTCGCGGTCTACGGTGGCGGCAGCGACGATCGCGGCGGCCTGATCTTCAAACCCGACCCCGCGGAGGCGCCGTCGCTCAGAGCTGATCGGCGATTCTTCATTCCGCCGTACTTCCCGACCTGGCTGTGTCTGGATCTTGCTGGCGACGGGGTTGATTGGGCGGAGGTGTCTGAACTCGTCCAGAGCAGTTACCGGCAAGTTGCCCTGCGCAGGATGCTCACCGCGCTGGACGCCCGCACGGCAGGTGGGTAGGACGGTCGGTTGACCCGGCCGCGCGGCCGCTAGCCTCTGTGGACCGTTCGGGCGTCTTCGCCCGGATCCGTGAAATGCTGGCGCTATGGCTGGAGGGGGGTCATCATGGCAACCGTGGTCGTTGAGCAATTCACCTACGCGGACATCGCAGCGATGCCCGAGGACGGCTACCGGCACGAGCTACTCGACGGCGCGATCCTGGTGACACCGTCGCCTGGGCTGGCCCACCAAGATGTCGTGCTGAATCTGGTCGTGCTACTTCGTGACCACTGCCGCGGAACCGGGCTGCACGTGGTGGTGGGTCCGTTCGACGTGCGATTGTCGGACACCACCGTGGTGGTACCGGACATCGTCGTCGCCCCCTGGGAAAACTTCGGCGACCGCGATCTGCAATCGGCCCCGAGGTTGGTGGTGGAAGTCCGGTCTCGGTCGACTGCGACCATCGACGCAACCATCAAGCGCGCCCTTTACGAGAGTGCTGGTGTGCAGTCGTATTGGCTGGTGGATCCCGTACGACCTGCCATTACGATGCTGGAACTCGCCGATGGCCGATTTGAGGCGCGGGGCTATGCCGTCGGTTCGGAAACCGTCGGAGCGGGCCAGCCTTTCAACTTCTCGCTGACGCCCAGCCAGTTGCTCGAGCGCTAGCCCCCGAACGTCAGGTCGACCGGCGGCGGTCCGGCAGGCCGGGACTGTCGTCGGCCAATCCTGCTAACTTCGGGTCATGCCTATGTCACGGAGAGTGTTCCTTGGTTCGGCCCTCGCCAGCGGTGCAGCAGTAGGCGCCGGCGTGCTCAGCGGCTGCGCGAGCGAGAGCGGCACGACAGCCGCCAGCAGCGCGGCGGCGAGCCCGCTGGCCGGTGCCTCTGAGCTGGCCATCAGTGCCGCCGAACTCGTCCCGTTGCGACTCTTCGCCTGGGACGGCTTCAACGGTGAGGCCCTCTTCGCACTGGGTGCGGCAAGTTCGCAGACTTCCGAGGTCGGAGAGATGCTTCGAATCGTCCAGACGATCAACGCCAGCACGGGGAACCCGGCCGAGCCTCAAGTGGGCGCGTTCGACGCGTATTGCGCAGCGTTCGGTGCGTATGGGGACCGGCTGGCCCAGCTGGCCTCCCAGAGCAACCTGCACCCAGTGACTGCCCGGACTCGCTACCTGCGCGCCTCTACCTACGCAACGCAGGAGTTGTTCTTCGTCCTGGGCTCGGGCCAAGGTTCCCGCGAAGAGGAGGTGTTCGACAAGGTCGAGAGCCGATGGACCGAGGCAGTGAAGCGGATGACGCCGGCCGGCGTGCCCTTTCAGGTCGACTCAGACTTCGGTCCGCTGCCCGGTTGGTTTTTCGCTCCGGAAGACACCACCGACCCGAAGCCGACGTTGATCATCAGTGCCGGCAGCGACGGCCAGAACGTTGAGTCGCTGCAGTTCGGCGTCACCGCCGGACTGCAGCGCGGCTACAACATCGTGCTCTTCGAAGGCCCCGGACAGATGACCCCGCTGTTCAAGAACAGCATCGTCTTCACGCCGGACTGGGACAAGGTCGTCGGCCCGGTGTTGGAATGGACCAAGGCACGCAAGGACGTGGCCAAGGTGGGGCTAGTGGGGATCTCATTCGGCGGAATGCTGTGCGCCCGGGCCGCCGCCAAACTGAAGGGTCTGTCGGCAGTGGTCCTCGAACCGGCGGCATGGAATTTCGCCGAACTCTGGGGCGACCAGAAGAGCGTCGGGATGGTCAAGGCGACCGCGGCCATTCCCGCCGCAGACAAGGCGAGAGCGGCCGCCGAACTCAACGCCGGGTTCGCGCAGGCATGGCCCTCGCAGCCCAGGACGCTCCAGTTCACCATCTACAAGCGCGGCTCGATCCTCTCCAAGCAGATGCAGTCCGACGCCCGAGCCAATAAACCACCCTCGGACTACTACGGGATGCTTGAGGCCCTGCTGAGGTTCAACTATCAGCAGGACTACGCCGCCATCACCATCCCGACGATGCTCACCGAAAACGAGGGGGACCAGTTCTTCCTGGAGCAGGGAGCCGCGGCCTTCACGATGTTGAAGTCCGTCTCGCCGGACCAGAAGGTGCTGCTGCCGCTGACTGTCTCGCAGGGGGCACAACTGCACGATCAGCCGAACGGCCCGCAAGTCGCCCAGGAGTTCATCTTCGACTGGCTCGACACCTACCTGCGTTGACGCCGCGGCTCGATAACTCGCCATACTGACGCCCTAGACCTTGGTGCCCTCGACGCGACTCGAACGCGTGGCCTACCGCTTAGGAGGCGGTCGCTCTATCCACCTGAGCTACGAGGGCGCATCCGGATAGTACCGAGGTGACTGCGGACCCGAACCGGGCCACCCGGTCTTCGGCCCGCCACGATCAACACGACACCAGGCGGCACACCTGGGCTGCCGGTGAATCCTCGCGCGAATGGTCACACCGGTGACCCCTGGGTTACCGGCAAGTAACCGGAACCCGCTGCACTGTATGGCGTACGCCCGGTTCCGGTTACTGCTGGGTAACACCCGGCACATAACCATGAACGTCTGCCCCAGGACGCCGAACCCTGACACAATGCGGGCCAACGGTGGCATCCGACGCTGCGTCGATCAGACAGGCTTCGACCACCGAAACCGCTCACTGGAAGGGGTAGCTATGAGTCAGCAGCAGGAGTCCGGAGAGGGCAGCAGCGGCGGCGGGCTCGGCGGCGGCGCGATCGCCACGATCGTCGGCCTGGCGGTGCTACTAGTCTTCGTGGTCCAGAATCGCGAGTTGGTCGCTTTCAAGTTCCTCGTCTTCTCATTTAGTTGGCCGCTCTGGCTCTACACAATCGTGGTGGCCCTGTTCGGGGCGTTGGTCTGGTTCGGTCTGGGTGTGATGCGACGCCACCGCCGCCGGAAAGCCCGCCGCGCCGACCGGCGCGACTGACCGGCGCGGCCGACCGCCGGGCGGCAACCGGTTGGGTACCGATCGACGCCCGGCCGAACGTCAGGCGGTGTCACGCCCCGCAGGCGGCGTCAGCCCGTACTTGCTGAACACCGCATCACGCTGCGCCTTCAACTTCTCCATGTCCGCCTTGAACGCCGCCTGCTTCTCCGCCGGCAACTTCGACACCTGATCGCGCACCCCGGCACGCCCACCGCCAGCCATCCCGCCACCGTCACGGCCCGCAGGCGCCGTCAACCCGTACTTGCCGAACACCGCAGCCCGCTGCGCCTTCAACTTCTCCATCTCCGCCTTGAACGCCGCCTGCTTCTCCGCCGGCAACTTCGACACCTGATCGCGCACCCCGGCACGCCCACCGCCAGCCATCCCGCCACCGTCACGGCCCGCAGGCGCCGTCAACCCGTACTTGCCGAACACCGCAGCCCGCTGCGCCTTCAACTTCTCCATCTCCGCCTTGAACGCCGCACATTTGTCGGCGGGCAGTGACGCTGCCGGGCCCCGGCAGGTGGAGTCGGCCGAAGGGTTCGGGGAGGCGTTCGTGGTGGCCGTCGCTGAACTTGCAGCAACAGCGCCGAGCAAGACACCGCCGGCCGCCACCACACCCACAGTCCCGGCAATCCGTTTCTTCATCCCGTTCACGATTCTCCTCTGGTTGGTCATCTCGTCTGTGAACCGCACCGCTCGAACCGGGCGGTCAGCCCCTGCGTTCCAAGGCCACGTCCACTCTCAACGGCGCACCTTCGGGTAGCTGCAACGCAACCTTGTGATTTGCTGGCGATCAGCTCCAGTCGACAGCCAGCCAACATTCAGGAAACGTCCAGGGTTCACTGCGAGGATCGGCGCATGCCTCCGACCTCCGCTGCCCGGGTTCTGGTCGTCGACGACGAGGAGAACCTGTCGTTCCTGATCACCTCCGCGCTGCGACTGGCGGGCTACGACACTCTGGCGGTCGGCTCGGCGAAGGCGGCTCTCGACCAACTCTCCAGGTTCGCCCCAGACGCGATCGTGCTGGACGTGATGCTTCCCGATATCGACGGCTTCGAGTTGCTTGGGCTGATTCGAGCGGCCGGCTCGCAGGCGCCGGTGCTGTTCGTCACGGCCCGACAGGACACGGGCGACAGGGTTCGCGGGCTAACCATCGGTGGCGATGACTACATCACCAAACCGTTCGCGTTGGAGGAGTTGGTCGCGCGTGTCCAGGTGTGCCTCCGGCGCACCGGCATCGGCGGGGCAGCCGCCCGGCTCGTGGTGGCCGACCTGGAACTGGACATGGATTCCCACCGGGTATGGAAGTCCGGTAGGGAGGTGCCCCTGTCACCGACTGAGTTCAACCTGCTGCGCTACCTGATGACCAACTCCGGTCGGGTGCTGAGTCGCAACCAGATCCTTGACACCGTGTGGCAGTACGACTTCAACGGTGACTCCGGAATCATCGAGTCGTTCATCAGTAACCTGCGCAAGAAGGTCGATACCGGGCAGCCGAAGCTCATCCACACCGTGCGCAGTGTCGGGTACACGATTCGGGAGCCCTGATGACGCTTCGGGCGCGCATTCTGCTCGGATTCGGCGCTGTCCTCGGCCTGTTGCTGCTGTCCGGTCTCGTCTTGATCCAAGCCCAGAAGGCGACGTTGCTACATCAGGTGGACACCCGCCTGCAGCTCCTGCGACAACCGGCAATCGCGGTCGCGATGCCGCACCGCCCCCAAAGTCTGCCGGGCGGTCGGGGCCGACGAGCGCTGGAGGAAATGTACGTCGGCGTGATCGGGTCCGACGGTCAGCTGCAAACCCGGCTGAGTCCGGACGACAACGCCACAATCGCTCCGCTGATCACCCCGGGCGAAACCGTCCAGGACCCAGTCACGGTCGCCACCACCGGCGGTGGCGGCCAGCGAATGCGGGTGGTCGGCTTCGAGGCTGCGGACGGATCGACCGTGGTCCTTGGCCGCACTCTCACCGCTACGGACACGGCGGCCGCCAAACTGACCCGCAATCTGCTGATCATCGGTCTGCTGCTGGTCGCTGTGATCGGGATCGTGTTTTGGTGGGTGCTGCGGCTCGGGCTCTCCCCCATCTCCCGCGTGACCCGGGTCGCCCGGGCAATCTCCGCCGGGGATCGGGCGGAGCGGGCGCCGACGTTTCCACCCGGTACCGAGGCCAGCGACCTCAGCGAGGCCTTCAACCTGCTCGTCGAACAGAATCAGGCCGCAGAGTCGCGACTCCGACAATTCGTCGCCGACGCCTCCCATGAGTTGCGCACGCCCCTCGCCTCGCTGACCGGCTACACCTCGCTCTACTCAGCGGGCGGGATCCAGGAGCCAGCGGCGATCGAGGACGCCATGCGCCGGATGCGAACAGAAGCCAACCGGATGTCCCGACTGGTGGATGAGTTGCTGCTGTTGGCGGAATTGGATACGGCCGCCAACCTGCGCCCGACGGATTTCGACTTGGTCGCGGCGGTCGATGGGCTGGTCACCGACGCCAGGGTGCGACTCCCTGATCGGACGATCACGCTGCAAGCCCCAGCCGAGTGCTTGGTCGCCGGTGACCCCGACCGACTCACTCAGGTGTGCGCGATTCTGCTGGACAATGCTGGCAGACACTCGGCCGCAGGAACCCCGGTCGAGGTGCGCGTGACCGTCGACGACGACCGAGTGCGGGTCGCGGTCTCCGACAAAGGACCTGGACTGTCGCCCGCCGAGGCGGCTCGCGTATTCGACCGCTTCTACCGGACCGACTCGGCCCGTGACAGCCGCACCGGCGGCAGCGGGCTGGGACTGGCCATCGCGGCTGGGATATTGCAGGCCCATGCCGGGCAGATCGGAGTGGCGAGCAGTGCGACAGGTGGCTCCACCTTCTGGTTCGAACTCCCCACCGCGGACCCCGCTTCCTCAGATCAGCCCCAGATCGTCTGAGACAGATACCAGCCCGCCGTTGCCGCGGCCAGACCGACTGCCAGGCTCACTGCCACATTGACGACCGCCGCCAGCGATGAGTCCTCCTCGGCAAGGATCACGGTTTCGTAGCCGAACGTGCTGAAGGTCGTGAAGCCTCCACAGAACCCCGTGCCAGCGAGAGCCACCAACCGCGCCGGAGCGGCTCCGGTGGCGGCGGCCCCCAGCAGAACACCCAGCAGCAGGGACCCGAGGATATTGATGGTCCAGGTGCCCCACGGGAAGACGCTGGTGTGCCGGGATTGGATCGCCCGGTCCAGCAGCCAGCGACTTGGGGCACCAACCGCCGCGCCGATCATCACCAGCAACAAGGTCATGAGGCCCTCCGGGGGGGTCTGCCAACCCCGGCCGCGGCTCGGGTCAGATTCAGGCCAGCCCAGGTCGCGAGCAAACCAACGGCGAGCGAAGCGAAGAAGTACGTCAACGCGAGCGGAACCTGTCCGTGCCGCAGCAGGGCATCCGTCTCGGCGGTGTAGGTGGAGAAGGTGGTGAAGCCGCCGAGTACCCCAACGCCGAGGAACGGCCGTCCGTATCGGGTCGGGGGCCAGACATCGAGCAGCAGCACCATCAGGGCCCCCAGCAGGAGACAGCCGGTGACGTTCTCCACGAACGTCGCCCACGGGAACCCGCCCGGGCCCGTCTGCCAGGCTTCAGTGAGTAGGTAACGGGCCCCACCCCCGACCGCTCCACCGGCGGCGACCACAAGCGCCACATCCCAACGCCGAGTGGGGCTGGGACCCTGCCGTAGGGCCTGACCACCCGCAGGAACATCGGGGTCGACCGGCAATTCCGGTGGCGGCGTTTCGGACACACGTCACTCTATGCGGCGAAAGCACCGGGATGCGGGGTCGGCAGACTCGCAGGCAGACGGGAGAACGCCCACAGCAATCTAAGGACAGCTAGCCGACCGGGCGCAGCTGGTAGAACCCGTGCGCAGTCGCCACGCATGCACCAGCGTCGTCCACGATGGTCAGGTCCAACTCGAAGGTGGCCTTTCCGTCCGTCCGGGCCTGCTCTGCAAGTCCTCTGAGGTTGGCCGGCGCCATCCGCGCGTCCAGCCGGACATCGCTGCGAACCGGGCGCAGGAAGTCGATGTCCACGTGAGTAACGATCGGCACGAACTCAGCACCGAGCACGCTCATCGGCAAGACTCCACCCGGGAGTTCGGCGATCGCGAACAGGGCACCGGCGTACATCGTCCCGACGTGGTTACGATTCGGTTCCAACGGCATCATGAGTCTGACAAAGCCGGGCTCGATGGCCTCCACCACCAACCCCAGCCTCGCCATGACCGGCACGGACTGGTGAATGAAGGCAGTCGCGACGGCGGGATCCAGATCGGCAGCCATACCCCTGAGCATATTGCCTCGCCACGACTAGGGTGGGGGCGTGGCGACACCCACCGAGACCGAGGCGTTGCGAAGCGCCTACATCGCAGCCCGCGAGATCATGCGGGCAAACAGCGTCGAGTCCGCCCAGCAGTCCGTCTACACGCTGTGCGAGGCGTTGGGGGCTGGGCACACCAGCGACGTTGACGGCCACCCGGACGCGATCCCGCTGGACCTGGCGTTGGACGACCACGGACCCGTCTTACCCATCTCGGCTGATCCTGCGGTGCAGGCGTTATTGACCCGGTACCTGGTGCCCGCCGTCGCCGATGCCCGCCTCGTCGCACAGCGAAGCCTGAGTTCCGAACGACTCGTGACCGAGGCAACCCAGGATCCCCTGACCGGCCTCTGGAATCGTCGATCGCTCGAGCTCGCCATCAACCGCACAACAACCGGGGACTGCATCGCGCTGCTCGACCTCGACCACTTCAAGCGGGTGAACGACACCGGCGGCCACGAGGCGGGCGATGCGTTGCTGGTCACCTTCGCCCACTATTTGCGCGGTGCTGTCCGAGGCCAGGACATCGTCGGCCGACTGGGCGGGGAGGAATTCGTCATCGTGCTGCCGGCGACACGGCTGGTCGAGGCCTGCTCAACCCTGCACCGAATCCACCAAAGATGGCAGGAGATGGCGATCTTCCATGTCACGTTCAGCGTCGGCGTCGCACCCGTGGAAGAGGACCCCACGAGCGCTGAGACGCCAGGACAATCGGCGCTGCGGGCCGCAGACGCGCTGATGTACCGTGTGAAGTCCACCGGGCGGAATCGCGTGGCGTGCGCCAGCCCCTGAGCCCTACCGGCCGGGTGTGAGGAGGCAGTTCCATGACTGGCGACACGATCACCTCAACCACCACACCATTCGACACGTCCCTGCCCCGGTACTTGGATGCCGTTCACGCCGGAGATCGAAGATCCGCCGTTGCGGTCGCAATGAACCTGCTTGACTCCGGAATCTCGCCCGAGGAAATCATCACCGGCCTACTTGCCGCCTCCCAGACGGCCATCGGCCTGGGCTGGCAGGAGGGCCGCTGGAGCGTCGCGCTTGAGCATCGGGCCTCGGCTATCACCGAGGCCGTCCTGCAGACCTTGACCGACACCGCGATGAGGGCACCCGGGGCGATCCCGGAGGGCTCCCGAGGGCGGGCCGTGGTCGCGTGCACCGAGGGGGAGTGGCATGTCCTACCCGGCCGGATGGCCTCCGAGGTGCTACGACTGCGAGGAATTGACGTGTCGTTCATCGGGCCATCTGTTCCGGCTGAGGAACTGGCCGACTTCCTCGGCGATGATCCACCGACGGCGGTCGCCGTCACGTGCTCAATGCCGATCTCTCTGCCCGGCGCCAGTCGCACGATCGGCGCCCTGCGCGGACTCGGCATGTACGTCCTGTGCGGTGGCCGGGGGTTCGGCCCGCAGGGCGCCTGGGCCGGCGCGGCCGGCGCGGACACCTGGGCCCCGACTTTCAGTGCCGGCGCGGACCTGCTACTCGAGTTGCTGCCCCAGTCCCGACCGTCACCCCGCCTCCCAATCGGGCCGCCCGAGGTGACCGCCGAGTTGGCCCTGCTCAGACGAGACCAGGCCACCTGGGTGGAGGCGGCAGTCTCCCTTGCGCTGGCGAAGTGGCCCCACCTGGCGGAGTCCGACCGGGCCGTGCGCGCCACCCGGGAGGACCTCGGCTCAACCCTGTCAGCGGTCGGCGCCGCCACCCTCACAGCTGACTCGAGTCTTGTCGAGCAGTACGCGAATTGGTTCGAGCTTGTGATGCGCGCGCACCGACTGCCCGTCTGGTTCGTCGCGTCGGCGTTCGAGTTACTGCTGGCCGTGATCCCCACGGAGGGTCCGCTGTTGCGGGCGATGGCGCAGGCCGGCCTCGACGCCTGCAGTCCGATCACCGCGCCAATCGCCGACGGTTAGACCTCGGCCACATCTCCTGCCAGCAGCCGCTGCGGAACGATTTCCAGCGAGTAGTGGGCGGGCCCTTCGCCGGTTGCGGCCGGCGTCGATTGGTGCGTCAGTACCCACAGCAGGTCATATCGCCCGTCGGGCCAGGCGGCGGGCACATCAGCGGGGTCGACCCCCAAAGCCCGGGCCAACGACGGAATCTCGCCGTGGTGCCACACCACCAACGCCGGTCGCCTGTCGGCGAGGATCTGCGCCGCCAACTCGTCGACCTGGCCGTGCCCGTGGGAAGCATCAACCTCTAAACCCAAACGATCTGCGGCCGGCGACGCGGTGTCAAGTTCCCGCCGGCTTTTGGCGTGGCTGGTCGGTTTGGTGGCAAAGACCCGCTCCGGCCGGACGAGCTCTGGCTGCGCCACACTCGGCGGATGCGCCATCAGAGCCGCCAGCGCACCCGCCCGCTGCCAGCCGACCACCGTCAACGAATGGGGATCCGCGCGACCCAGCCGGTCCACCCCGAGCGAACCGGCGGTCGGCTCCGGCTTCTCCGCGTGCCGAGCCACGATGATGATCTCGGGATGGTTGCTCACCCGATCATTCTGCCCGTTCCCATCCCTGCGCAGCTCGAATCTGGCCGCGTCTCTATCCTTGCTACCACTCGCCATGGGACCGGTGCTCCTGCGCCTAGCGTGGCAGCACTGACAACACCGACCTAGAAAGGGTCAGCCATGCTCAAGGGATTCCGCGACTTCGTGCTGCGCGGCAACGTGATCGACCTGGCAGTCGCGGTTGTGATCGGCGCGGCCTTCACCGCCCTCGTCAACTCCTTCACCACGAACCTGATCAAGCCGATCGTCGGGCTTGCCCTCGGCGGCGGAATCGACGCCGGCCAGGTCACCGTCAACGGCCAGGTCATCGACTTCACGGCAATGGTCAATGCGATCATCACCTTCCTGATCACCGCGGCCGTGGTCTACTTCATCTTCGTCGTGCCGATGAACAAATTCCGCGACAAGCTCGGAAAGACGGAGACCGAGGAAGAGACCGAGGAGCAGGTAGTGCTGCTTCGCGAGATCCGCGACCTGCTGGCTGATCGCGATGGTCACCGCAGCTGAGCGCACCGGTGACATCCCGACAGACCGCACCGCGCTGACCGACTATCGTTGCCAGTTAGAGGCTCGGTACCCCCTGGGGTACTCTCGCAGGAGGTACGGGAGAGTCCACCGAGCGCACTGGAGCTGACCGCATGCCCCCGCAAGAACGCCTGACCAGAGTCGATTCGAAGGGGGTTCGAGTGGATCGTCGCACGGTGTTGCGCGGCATCCTGGGCCTCGGGACGCTTGCCGCGGTGCCGGGTCTGGCGGCCTGCGGCCAATCGGACAACGGAGCAACCGCCAGCTCGCCCGCTGCCACACCGACCGGAACAGCTACCACCGGCGGGTCGCAGTCAGCCCCAGCACCGCAGCCCGCTGTGCGGGCTTCGGCCAATGGAGTGCTCGCAACGAATTTGACCGCGACCAATTCGCAGCTGACAGTGCTCGGCGAGACCATCGAAACGATGGTCTACGAGGGATCGCTGCCTGCGCCCACCTTCCGGGTGAACCCCGGCGATACGCTCCGCCTCACGCTGACGAACAACCTCAGCCCGATCGGCAATCAGGGCGGTATGGGCCAGATGGGGGGCCAGGGTCAGGGCGGGATGGCAGACATGTCGGATAACGGCACGAACCTGCACACCCACGGTCTACACGTTTCGCCGACCGGAAACAGCGACAACGTGTTCTTGGACATCGCGCCGGGAGCCTCGCAGGACTACGAGATCAAAGTCCCCGCTGACCACTGGGGCGGACTCAACTGGTATCACCCCCACCGGCACGGTTCGGTGTCGCTGCAGGTGCTTGGCGGAATGGCGGGCGCCCTGATCGTCTCCGGTCCACTGGATGAGGTGCCCGAGGTCGCCGCCGCCACCGAGCAGGTACTCGTGCTGCAGCGGATTCAGAACGGTCCGGCGATGATCGCGAGGATGTCCTCGATGCATGACAACCGATTCCTCTCGTTGAGTGGCAACCCGGCATTCACCACCAATGGGCACATCAACCCGCAGGTCCGGATGAGGCCCGGAGAGGTGCAGCGCTGGCAGATCGTGAACGCCGATCCGATCGACTACTTCGACCTGGCTCTGCTCGACCAACGCCGGGCCCCGCTTCCCGGTGGGCTCAAGTTCCTCGCCCGCGACGGTATGACCTTGCCCGTTCTGACCAAGGCCGATGCCCACCTGATGGTGCCCGGCAACCGATTCGACATTCTGGTGCAGGCGCCCACGAACGCTGGCACGTTCACCCTCACCGGCCGCACGGCCGTCGGCTTCGGTCAGCCGGATATCGATTTCCTGACGGTGCAGGTCACCGGGGCGCCGAAGCCGATGTCATTGCCGACCCGCCTACCGAGCCAGGTGACACCGATCACCGCCAACCAAGTGACAGCGCGGCGCAACGTGACCTACGGCTCCTGGCAGGGCGCGATGAGTGTCAATGGCGTCACCTTCGATCAGGGACCCGATGTGATGGCCCTCAAGGTCGGCACCATCGAGGAGTGGACCATCCAAAATCTGACGAACCAGCAGCACGCGTTCCACATCCACACGAACCCATTCTTCGTGGTCGCCGAGAACGGCAAACCAGTGCCGGAACCCGCCTTCTGGGATACCTACCCGATCCCGCCGGCCACAGGTCCCGACGCGCCGGGCAGCATCACCGTCAGGATGCACCCGGTCGGCTTCACCGGCAAGATCGTGCAGCACTGCCACATCCTGCCGCACGAAGACGCCGGAATGATGGGTGTTGTTGACCTAGTGTGACCCCATGCCGGGCGATGCGTCGAACACGATCGAGCTGGGAACCGCCACGGCAATCGCCGCCTTCCTGATTCTCGCCTTTAGCCTCACAGCCCGGAAACTAGGACGTTGGAACCTGACTGCGCCGATCGTCTTCCTGCTGGCCGGCTGGCTGCTGAGTCTGGCGTTCGGTGGCACGGCGGACCACTCCGAACCGCTGAAAGTGCTGGCCGAGGCCACCTTGGCGATCGTGCTGTTCACCGACGCGGCCGGGATTCGGCCCCGCCAGATTGGGCATGACGCGGCCACAGTGTCGCGGTTGTTGCTGATTGGGCTGCCGTTGACGATCGCCGCCGGCACTCTGCTCGCGGTCGGCATCTTCCCGGAGATGCCACTCCTGATGGCCCTGCTATTGGGATCAATGCTGGCCCCCACCGACGCTGCACTCGGCGCCGCGACGGTGCTGAACAAGGCAGTACCGGTACGGGTTCGCCGTCTGCTGAACGTCGAGAGCGGTCTCAACGACGGACTGGCCACCCCCGTGGTGCTGTTCGCGATTGCTGCTCTGGCAGGCGAGGAGGGGCTCGCGCCGGCCGCGTCGCTACTGACAGCACTGATCGAAATCGGGTTGGGTGCAGCCCTCGGCGCGGCGCTCGGCTATGCCGCCGGGGCGGCGATCCGGTTCTCGGATACCAGGCTCATGAGCACGGCTCATAGCAGGGCGATCGCGGTCCTGATGTTGCCACTGCTGGCCTACACGCTAGCCTCCGCGATCGGCGGCAACGGCTTCATCGCCGCCTTCGTCGCGGGTACCTTCTTCGCGTCCGCCCTGAAATCCTCGGACGCCAAGCCCCTGGTCCTGGCCGAGAGCATCGTTGAGCCGATGGGTTACGCGACCTGGCTGGCGTTCGGGGCGCTGGCGGTGCCCACCCTGCTGATCAACCTGGGCTGGCAGGAGTTCGTGTTCGCGGCCGCCGCATTGACGGTTCTGCGGATGGTCCCGGTGGCCCTCAGCCTGCTGGGTTCAGGGCTACGCGGCCCAACCGTTGCGTTCATTGGGTGGTTTGGTCCCCGCGGCTTGGCTTCGGTCGTCTTCGCGATGCTGGCGGTGGAGGACCTGCGTCCCTCATCAATGCTTGACGACGTGCTGGCGGCTGCAACGCTGACCATCATTCTTTCGGTGCTGCTGCACGGCCTGACGGCCGGCCCGGGCGCTCGTCGCTACGCCGCCTGGATCGCGACCGCACAGCCCACGGCCGAACTTTCGGAGTCCTCGGAGCCCCGCGGCCGCGGCCCCATGTCCCAACTCGGAACGCCGGCAGCCGCCGGTCCCGTCACTCCTGTCGGGTCGGACTGACCCGACGACCCAGCCGTCGCACGAACCAGCCACTGACCAGAAGCAGCCAGCCAAAGCCGATCAGCCAACTGCCCAGCACGTCGGTGACCCAATGAACCCCGAGGAACAACCGGCTTGGGCCCATCGCGACCCCGAACACGATCACGATCCAGCCGAGGACGGTCGACCACGGCCGCGGCAGTAGGAAGAGCAACAGAATTCCGATCGCCACCCAGCTTGTCACCCCGGACAGCGTGTGACCGGAAGGGAACGAGTACCCGGCCTCCGAGAAGTGCGGACTCGGCCAGGTCGGACGTTCCCTCGCTATCGCGTGCTTCAGGAACTCCGAGATGAACAGCCCCCCCAGCGATACCGCTGCCAGCCAGGCCAGCCAGCCCCACTTGCGGGCGATGGCCAACAGTACCAACACCAGTGCGGTCACCGGACCGGTGAAGTTGCCCGATCCCAGCAGCTGAAAGGCCTTGGCGTACCGCAGAATGTCCTCGTTACCGGCGGCGATATCGAAGAACCACACCCCGATCGGGCGATCACTGGCATCGAGCCCCGATTCCCATCCCAGCACCACCCCGGCGAGTACCAGTCCTGCAACCAACAGCCCCCCGCCGGCCAGCAGCATCACCCGCGCGCGCTCCGGGCCCGGCAACTCCCGGTAGAGCTCGATCGGCTCCTCCGGCTCGAGAAGTTCGTGCGTCTGCGTCATCCGCTGGCCTCCTGGACCCCGATGTGGTGACGATCCCGCCGGCGCCGTGTCAGCCCCCAATAGGCCCCGGTCACCGCGCCGACGACTATCGGCAGCAGGTAGGTCCCCAACCGGTACAGGATGACACCGGAGAGCACCTGTGGCTGGTATTGCGAACCGAGAAACGCGGTGTAGGCGGCTGTGTAGGCCACCTCCACAACTCCGATGCCGCCAGGTGTGACCTGCACCAACGTCGACAGCCGCCCGACTGTGTACACCGCGAGTCCGCCAACCAGACCGAGTTCCGCGGTCGGCACACCTGCTGCCCAGAGACAGACGACCAGCAGCAGACCGTTGGCCCAGTAGAGGGCCGCCACAAACGCCAACACCCGGGTTCCGCTGGCACGTAGGCCGGCGATCAGTCGCGCTCGGCCCTGCAGCGCGACATGTTCGGTGACCGTGAGGTCGCGCCGATGCCGATGCAGGCGGTGCCTGACCCAGTTCGCGATTCGACCGTATCTGCGGGCAAGCCAGACAGTGAAACCGGAACTGCGAAGCACCGCGACCGCGCCACCAACGCTGACCAGCGACAGGAGGGTCGCGCCAATGGCCAGCGGCAGCAGCGAGGTTGCGTCAGAGTCGCTCTGCTGGGCCAACGTCAGCGCCACGATGCCCAGCAGTGGCATCGCCGTGATCATCAGCGAGGAGAGCATCGAAACGGTGATGGTCGCCCGCGCGAAGTCTTCGGCACCGACCCCGTAGCTGCGCACCAGGGCGTACCGCACCGCCATCGCCGAAGGCCCGGGAATGAGATTTCCGACCGCTTGCGAACTGTGCTGGCAGACGAACGCCGCTGCAAACGACAGCGACGGCAGCGGCGCCGCCGTCGTCGACGTGGTCATGACCATGAGACCGACCGAACCCAGCGCGACCACCAGGAACCACCAGGGCGATATCCGTCCAAGGGACTCCGCGATGGTGCTGCCTTTGCGTAGTTCAGCCGTCAGCGACAGCACCATGAAGGCGACCACCAACAGGGCACCGATGCCCAGTAGAATCCGTCGCAGCAGGTGCCGCACCGGGGGCAGTGCGGGGTCCCGATCGGCATCCGGGTCGGTCTCACCCCCGGCGGGCTGACCGAGGCTGCCGCCCGATGGCGACATCAGGTCGCAGCGGCGCGGCCGGGAAGATCCGCCGACGGCGTGACCGGCATCAGAGCCTGTGGGGGCACCAATTCGGGCAGTGTCGGTCGGCCCAGCAGGAACCCCTGCGCGAATCGCACGTGACAGCGTCGCGCGACGTCAAACTGCGCTGGGCGCTCCACGCCCTCGAGCACCACATCGGCGCCGATCGCCTCCGCGATGGTCTGTACCGCAGCCAGGATCCGTTCATCGCGGACGGTGGGATCCAACCCCATCAGGGTCCGGTCGACCTTGATCATGTCGATTGGGAGGTCCCGCAGATAGGCCATGTTCGCGAAACCGGCCCCGAAGTCGTCGATGCCAACCCGCACCCCGAGCTCCAGCAGTTGCTTCAACTGATCGGCCGCCGCAGACCGCGACTCCAAGGCTGGCGACTCGACGACCTCCACCAGGATGTTGTCCGGGGAGGTGTGGTGCCGGTGCAGCGCGGCTCGCACCTCGCCCACCACATCACTGTGCGTCAACTGCCGCGGGGACAGGTTGATACCCACCCGGAAGTAGTCCATCGGCTGCCCGTTGCGCTCCCACAAGGAGGTCTGCAGAACACACCTGTCGATCACCCAGGCGCCGAACTCGTCCATGAACGAGTTCCCTTCGGCGGCGGACAGGAAACTCTCTGGACCCAGCAGTCCGCGCGTCGGGTGCCGCCAGCGGACCAGCATCTCCGCTCCCGCTGTCCGACCGGTTGCGACATCCAGAACGGGCTGGGCGTACAGCGCAAGTTCGCCATTGCGCAACGCGGAGCGCAACGCATCCGGCGAGATAGTGACCTGCGCCGGGTAACTGTCACCCGCGCCAGCCGGCAGCGACCGGAACGCACACACCAGGTAGCCACGCACATACGAAAGGACGTAGAGCAGATACCCGGTGATATTCCCCTCGAAGTCGCGGAGCGGAGAGATGGCCTCGATCCGCTCGCCGGTCTGCCGGATCCGCGTCAGCCCGGCGGCAACATCTGCGGAGACCGACACAGGCAGGAGAGACGGCAGCGAGATATCGCGGCTCAGTTCCGTGTAACTGCGCGACGGCGCAGCCCGGCCACTCATCGCCGACAACGCGTCGGCGGCACCGTCATTCATGTGGACGATTGAGTGGCTGCCATCAGCGAGGCACAACACGATAGCGTCAGCCGGTGTGGCCACAGCTCGACTGATCTCGTCTTGCAGCGCGACGGGCAAGGAGTCCACCACCGTTGATCCCCTACTCGTCATGTCAGTCGCGACTACGACTTCCCGAAGGCCGACCCCGGACCGCTGACGTCGAGGCCCCCATCAGCCACCAGTGTGGCACCCGAGATGTAGTCGCCGCCAGCGCTCGCCAGAAACGTGATCAGGGCGGCGACCTCGTCGGCCGCCTGCAACCGTGCCAGCGGCACCACCGTCGATACCGCGGCAGGTTCCAACCCGTAGCGTTCCCAGGATTCCGTGTGCACGATGCCGGGGGCGACTGCGACCAACCGGATACCGAACCGTCCCCACTCCACGGCAAGGGTGCGCATCAAGGATTCGACGCCCGCGCGGGCAGCGGACGAATGGGCCATCCCGGGCATACCCCGACGTGGTGTCATCGTGATGCTGACGACCTTGCCGTAACCCGCCGGAATCATCGATCTGACCGCGACCTGGGTGGTCAGATACCAGGTCGCGTCGAGGTTCAACCGGGTGACTGCCCGAAACCCTTTCGCGGTGATCGCCTCAGCCGGGCTGACAAACTGCCCGCCGGCATTGTTCACCAGGATGTCGATCCTTCCCATCGCGTCGAGGGCCTGATCCAGCATCAGGTCGACCTGTTCCGGTTCGCGGATGTCGCATTGCAGTGCGAGCAGCTCCGGTCGGCTCTCGGATCCGTCGTCGGCCTGCTCCGCTCGGGCCAGTTGGACGGTCTCAGCCAACGGCTCCGGGCGGCGACCCACCACCGCGACTGCGGCCCCCGCAGCCGCCAACTGACAAGCGGTTGCGCGACCGATACCGCTGCCGCCCCCCGTGATGAGCGCGGTTCGTCCAGCGAGGGCTCCGCGGGCGATTACGCGCGCGGCTTCAGGGTTGGTTGCGGCTGCCATGGTGCTATCGAACCTGACGGCTCGCGGGCGCAGTCAACGAGGGCTCGAATTGACGGGGTCGCGGTCTTCCGCCGGTCCGATGCGGACCCGAGCCGCAACTGATCGCGGGTGTGGGAAACTGGGCGCCATCATGAGCGAGTTGATAGACACCGGCGAGATGTACCTGCGCACAATCTTCGAACTCGAGGAGGAGCAGGTGCCGCCGCTGCGTGCTCGGATCGCCGAGAGGTTGCAACAGAGCGGGCCCACTGTGTCCCAGACGGTCGCCCGGATGGAACGGGACGGTCTGCTCGCGGTACGGCCGGACCGCAGCCTGCAACTCACTGAGACCGGCTGGGCGCTGGCGACCCGCGTGATGCGAAAGCACCGATTGGCCGAGTGCATGCTGGTGGAGGTGATCGGGTTGCCGTGGGAGGACGTGCACGAGGAGGCCTGCCGTTGGGAGCACGTGATGAGTGACCAGGTGGAGCGGCGGCTGCTGACCCTGCTCGGACACCCCCGGGTCTCACCGTTCGGCAATCCCATTCCTGGTCTGTCCGAGCTGGGGGAGGTCAGCGCCGAGCCGGTCAGCTGGCAACCGCTCTCGCAGGCGGTCAGCAACGGCAACGGCACCTTCACGGTGCTGCGGATCGGCGAACATGTGCAGCATCAGACCGCAACCCTCTCTGCCCTCGCCGCAGCCGGAATCCGGCCCGGTTCGGCGGTCCGCGCCGACAGCCTCGCCCGCGGGGTGCTGGTGGTGGGACCTGCTGGCCGGTTGGAGCTTCCGACCTCGGTCGCCGAACTGATCATGGTCAAGGCGGGCTGAACCCGCCGATGACCGCTCTGATGTGGTTCCGGCGCGACCTCCGACTACACGACAACCCGGCGTTGGGCAGGGCGGCGGAGTCCGGCGAAGTGCTCGGCCTGTTCGTCCTCGACCCGGCGCTGGTGGCGCGCTCCGGTGCGGCGCGGCTGAGCTGGCTGGCAGCCTCGCTGCGATCCCTGAACGACTCGATGGCCGGGCGTCTGCTGGTGCTGCGCGGTGCGCCGGCCGAGGTGGTGCCGGCGATCGCGGCCCAGGTCGGCGCTTCCGCAGTGCACATGGCGGCTGACCACGGACCATATGGCAGTCGCCGCGACGCCGCGGTCGCCGATCGATTGACCGCGGACGGGCGCGCCCTCGTGCCGACCGGTTCGGCCTATGCCATTGCGCCCGGTCGGGTCCGCAAGGCAGATGGAACCGGCTACAAGGTTTTCACGCCGTTCTTCCGCGGTTGGTCCGAACACGGCTGGCGGGCACCGGTCGACAGCGCAGGGATGGTCCGCTGGCGCACCCCGGACTCCTCGTGCGCAGCCAGCTGGTCGCCACCAGCCGGTGACGCTGCTGGCCTGCCCGGCCTGGCCTTGCCCGGGTTGGACCTTCCCCTGGACGCGGGGGAGACAGCCGCCCGTTGCCGTTGGCAGGAGTTCCGAGCCACCTCGCTTCCCAGCTATGACAGCACCCGGGACCGGCCCGATCTGGCCGGCACGTCGATGCTCAGCAGCCACCTGCGCTGGGGGGAAATCCACCCGCGGACCCTGCTGGAAGACCTCGACGACAGCTCCGGGGCACAGTCATTCCGCCGGCAATTGGCGTTCCGGGATTTCTACGCCGACTTACTGGCGCGCAACCCGGCCTCCGCGACAACGTCGATGGATCCGGCGTTCGACTCCGCGATCCTCTACCGGTCGGGCTCCGCCGCCGACGCCGACTTCGAAAGATGGACACGCGGCGAAACCGGCTATCCGTTTGTCGACGCGGGGATGCGACAGCTGCAGCACACGGGTTGGATGCACAACCGGGTCCGGATGGTGGTGGCTTCGTTCCTGGTCAAAGACTTACTCATTCCCTGGTGGCGCGGCGCCGACTGGTTCATGCGCTGCCTGACTGACGGCGACCTGGCGAACAACTCGCAGGGCTGGCAATGGGTGGCTGGCTGCGGCACCGACGCGGCGCCATACTTCCGAATCTTCAATCCCGTTACCCAGGGCCGGAAATTCGACCCCGCAGGCGACTATGTCCGTCGGTACCTGCCGGAGTTGTCGCAGATCACCGGATCGGCGGTGCATGAACCATGGCGACTTCCGACCCCACCAGCGGACTACCCAGGACCGATGGTCGATCACCGGTTAGCCCGCGAAGAGGCCCTCAGCCGCTACGCGGCACTGCGAGCCGCTACCTGATCCGGGTCACTCCCGCCGACTTCGGCGCCGCTCGCGTCAGCCGTCAATCCAGCCTTCCAACACGACTGTCACCACGTCGTCCACACTCGTGCCGCGAGCCTTGGCATTCCGGCGCAGTTCCTGCCGCACCTCCTTGGGCACCTTCACTCGCAGATCGACCCGACGTTCGTGCCGCTTGCGCTGACTTTTCTTGGCCTTTGTCTCAGAATCAGCCTTCTTGCTCTGGCCCTTCTTCACCCCTGCCTTCGGGGCCCCCGCCTTCTTCCCGCCAGCTTTCCGCTTCGGCGCCTTCCGGAGCACGTCGGACGTGGACCCGCCGATACCCAGTACCGGCCTGAGTTCCGCCACCGGTCGGCGCGGCAGCGGCGCCGACTGTGCAACCACGGAGGTGACGCCGGCACCTTCGCTGGCCACCGGTGCTGCAGGGTGCACGGTGGCGTCAGGCGCTTTACGCAGGGCCCTCCTCGGGCTGGGATTGGCCGTCACAGTTTCTCCTCGGTTCCGGGGGCGGTAGACGTAGCTAGCACCAGCTCGAGCAAGGCGTCGAAGGCTGCGCTGGCCTGCCGGGCGCTGGTACTTCGCCAGCGCTGCACCGGCATGCAGGTGCCCTGGGCCTGCTGAATGGCAGTTCGGTCGGGAATCGGGGGCAATACCGAGGCGCCGAAGGCCTCCCGCAATTCAGCCATCCGAAACTCATGTTCCGCGAACCGCTTGCGCACCCTGGTGGCAAGGATTCCGACCAGTCGCAACTCCGGGCGACCGGAGTTGCGCGCAACCGCCACCGCTTCCACGGCTTGCGCCGCCCCTTGCACGGCGAAGAAGGAGGGTTCGGTCACGACCAGCGCCCGGGTCGAGGCATAGAGGGCGTTTCGAGTGAGTTCGCCGAGGTTGGGCGGACAATCGAGCAGCACCAATTCGTATTCCGCGGCGACTCCGGTCAGACTCGTTCGCAACCGTTGCTCGGAGCCGGGGTACGACTCCGCGGCGCGATGCTCCAGGGCCCGCTCCGACGGCACCAGGTGCACATCTTCACCCCAGCACGAGGCGACGACGGCATCGCCAGCCACCCCGGGTCGACCGTCATGCAGTACGTCGGAGAGTGAATATGGCGCTGCTTCCGGATCTAGGGCAGCGGTGGCGTTGGCCTGCGGGTCGACATCCACGACCAACGTCGAGATTCCATGTTCGAGCGCCGCCCCGGCCAGTCCGAGCACCACGGAGGTCTTTCCCACCCCACCCTTCAACGACAGTACAGACAACACCAGCGTTGCTGTCGGTGCACGTTCGGCTGCAGCGGGAGCAGGATCTTGCGACCGGCTTCCCATCGCCCGATTCTTGCAGAGCGAAGCGTGATACCGGCCCATTCCGGCGCTGCGCGTCGGATCAGGGGGAGATGCGCTGCAGCCGCCAATCCGCGGACCGGTCGAGTGCCGCGGTGCCGTCATTGGCCGTGAACCGCAGCCGGTCGTGCAGCCTCGACTCCCTGCCATGCCAGAACTCGACCGTCGACGCGACCACCAGGTAGCCGCCCCAGAAGTCCGGCACCGCGGGCTCGACTCCGGCCGGCCAGCGAGCCGCCAACTCTTGATAGCGAGACTCCAACGCTGCCCGATCCGGGATCACCTCCGACTGCCGGGAGGCCCACGCCGCGAGTTGGGAACCCTTCGGGCGAGACCGGAAGTACGCCTCACTCTCCGCCTCGGAGATCCGCTGCGCCATTCCGGTGACCGTTACCTGCCGGTGCAGCGGGTACCACGGGAAGCAGAGCGAGACGTGCGAATTGACCGCCATCTGTTGCGCCTTCCTCGAGTGGTAGTTCGTGAAGAAGACAAATCCCCGTTCGTCGAAACCCTTCAGCAGCACCATCCTGGTGGTCGGTCGACCAGCTGCGTCTACCGTCGCCAGGACCATCGCGTTGGGTTCCGAAATATCACTTGCCGCAGCGTCCTGCCACCACCCCCGAAACTGGGTCAACGGATCTCTGGCCAGCCCCTCCTCGCCGAGTTGACCGGAGTCATAGGACACTCGAACGCCCGCCAGATTTGGTGGCTCCCACAGACTCATGCCTCCATGGTGGCCCAATCCGGTCGTGGCTGCCCAACGTGACGCGACGGTCCAGCGGGAAGGGGCGGCCCCGCGCGTAGCACCCGAACTGGCGGATAAGGTGGGCGCGTCCAACGACGTGGCTCGGGATGTGCCCGGAGAGATGGTCCGCTCCCAAGGTGTCGGTCCCCAGGTGAAATGTAGGAGTTCAGATGTCTGACTTCATCCCGGGGTTGGAAGGCGTGATCGCCTTCGAGACCGAGATTGCCGAACCTGACAAGGAGGGCAGTTCCCTCCGCTACCGCGGCGTCGACATCGAAGATCTCGTCGGCCGGGTGTCGTTCGGCAACGTCTGGAGTCTGCTCGTCAATAACGAGTTCAGCGCCGGCATGCGCCCCGCGGAGCCCTTTCCCATCCCGGTGCACTCTGGTGATGTCCGGGTCGACGTGCAATCTGCGATCGCGATGCTGGCGCCGGCTTGGGGGCTGCAGTCGCTGCTCGATATCGATGACGACACGGCGGAGGAGAATCTCGCACACGTCTCGGTGATGGCCATGTCGTTCGTCGCCCAGGCCGCGCGAGGCCTCGGTCAGCCGATGGTTCCACAAGCGCAGATCGACCGGGCGCAGACGATCGTGGAACGGTTCATGGTGCGCTGGCGCGCCGAACCCGATCCGCGCCATGTGCAGGCGGTGGATGCCTACTTCGTGTCGGCCGCGGAACACGGTATGAACGCCTCCACCTTCACCGCGCGGGTGATCGCCTCAACCGGGGCCGATGTTGCTGCGGCCATTTCCGGGGCCATCGGTGCAATGAGCGGTCCGTTGCACGGCGGCGCCCCCTCCCGGGTGCTGGGAATGATCGAGGAGATCGAGCGCACCGGCGATGCCGACGGATACGTCAGCGACGTACTGGACCGCGGCGACCGGTTGATGGGTTTCGGCCACCGTGTCTACCGGGCGCAGGATCCACGTGCCCGCGTGCTGCGACGGACCGCGAAGGAACTCGACGCTCCTCGCTATGAGGTGGCCCTTGCGCTCGAAGAAGCCGCCCTCGCACAGCTCAGGGACCGTCGACCGGACCGGGTGTTGGAGACCAACGTGGAGTTCTGGGCCGCGATAGTGCTGGACTTCGCAGAGGTCCCGGCCCACATGTTCACCTCGATGTTCACCTGTGCCCGACTCGCCGGCTGGAGTGCGCACATTCTGGAGCAGAAGCGCACCGGCCGACTGATCCGGCCCAGTGCGCGCTATGTCGGTCCCGGCCCACGGCCGCCGGAGGACGTGCCGGGTTGGGATCCGATCGAGGTTGCCCCCTCCGGCTACGTCGCCTGAACCTCGACCTCGTAGCCTGGAGGGGTGACCGATACCCCTGATTTGAGCATCCCGACCGACCTCAGACCTAAGGATGGCCGGTTCGGCGCCGGCCCCTCCAAGGTGCGCCCCGAGCAGGTGAGCGCGCTCGCGGGGGTGGCCGACAGCTACCTGGGCACCTCGCACCGGAAGCCGATGGTCAAGTCCCAGGTGAAGCGGGTCCGCGAGGGTATCGCCACCTTGTTCGACCTGCCCGAGGGCTACGAGGTCGTGCTGGGCAACGGCGGCGCGACCGCCTTCTGGGACATCGCGAGCTTCGGGCTGATCGCCGATCGGGCGCAGTTCCTGTCGTTCGGCGAGTTCGGATCCAAGTTCGCGAAGGCTGCGAAGACCTCCCCACACCTTGGCGATCCGACCATTGTCACCAGCGATCCCGGCGACGCACCGGTCTTCGTGGACGAGGCCGGAGTCGACTCCTATGCCACCCCGCACAACGAGACGTCCACTGGCGTGGCCATCACGCCCGCTCGCCCGATCGGTGCTGACGACGGTGCGCTGCTGCTGGTCGACGCCACCTCTGCCGCGGGTGGGCTGCCGATCGACATCTCCACAACCGACGCGTACTACTTCTCACCTCAGAAGTGCTTCGCCTCCGACGGTGGTATCTGGTTCGCCGTCATGTCTCCCGCCGCGATCGCTCGGGCGGGCGAGTTGAAGGATCGCTGGGTGCCGGAGTTCCTCAATCTCAGCACCGCCATCGATAACTCCCGGCTGCAGCAGACGTACAACACCCCCGCCCTGGCCACCATCTACCTGATGGCCGAGCAACTCGACTGGTTCAATGCCAACGGTGGCCTGGCGTGGACGACCGCCCGCACTGCGGCGAGCGCCGCCAACCTGTATGGCTGGGCGCAGAGGTCCGAGTTCGCCACCCCCTACGTCGTCGATCCGGCGAAGCGCTCCAACGTGATTGGCACGATCGACTTCGACGATTCGGTGGATGCCGCAGTTGTCGCCGCCGTACTGCGAAGCAACGGCATCGTCGACACCGAGCCTTACCGCAAACTCGGTCGCAACCAACTCCGGGTGGCGATGTTCCCAGCTATCGACCCAGACGATGTCGCCGCCCTGACGGGTAGCATCGACTGGGTGGTAGGGAATCTTTGAGAGCGGCCGTCGCGTCTGCACCGGCCGATACCCTGACAGCAATCCGTCGCCGGGCCTAATCTGAGCCCCATGGCTGAGCCGACGGCACCCGAGGATCAGCACCCCGAAGACGGCCGCACACCGTCGTTCGTCGGGTGGCTGTGGGGGGTGTTGGCGCTAGTCGCGATCGGTGGCCTGGCGGTTGGCACCGCCTGGGGTCTCATCAGCAGTCCCGACGGGCCAGCGCCCCAGCCGTATCCGACGGCCTACGCTCCAACGCCCACTGGTTCGTCCTCTGCAACTGAGTCGTCGACATCCCCGACCAGTTCGCCGACAATCAGCCCGACCGGTTCACCGACGGTCTCCCCTACTGGTAGCCCGACGACTTCACCGACGGTCAGTCCCACTCAGACCTCGGCGTCCCCCACCCCCACCCCGACCCTCAGTGGGTCAACTCCGGGGACCGGTACGGCCAAACCGTCCAGCAATCCTCCACCCGGCTAGCCGCGCCCGCAGACAAGGCGCTACGTCCATGAGCCGTTTGTACCACTGCTGGTACTGACCTTTCCGGCGGAAGTGGCCATGTTCAGGGAGTGGCGACTGACGTGACGGGATCGGGCGCGGACGCGTCCGAGGATGCCGGCCGGCAGCGTCGCTACGACTTCGGACTCGCCGTCCAGCAGGAACGTCTGGGGCAGGGGCTGACCCAGGAGGCACTCGCCGCCCAGATCGGCTTCGACCGAAAGTCCATCAACCGGCTCGAAAACGGCACCACCGCGATGACGCTGGATCGAATCTGGCGGGTCGCGGACGCCTTGGACGTCAGCATCGGAGAACTCGAGAGTCGGGCGGTCGACATAGCTAACGAACGACGGCGGCGACAACCGCAATAGCGACCAACCCGCCGAGCACCGCCAGCGTTATCCATCGTCGGGTCCGCGGGTTCACCCCGCCAGCCTACCGACCGCCGCCGACCGGCCGCCGCCCCCTCGCCAACGCGCTTCGGCACGGTAGCCTCAGACCGTGACTGAATCCGGGCCTGGCGCGTTAGCCGATCAGCGCGCCCTGGAGCAGGAAACCGCGGTCGACGCCGACGGCGTCAACGCCGTGATCCTGGGCACGGTCGCCTGGGCCGCAGCAGCCGTTGTGCTCCGCCTGTTCTTCTACGACGAGTTGCTGACCAGTGGGGCGAGTTGGTGGTTGTGGGTGTGCGTCACCGGTTTCGGCCTGGGCGTGATCGGGCTGCCGTACGTGCTGCGCCGACGCCGGGCCTACCGCCGACATGCCGCAGCAGTGCATGCGGGAGGATCTCTCACGTGACCGCTGTCCTGGACCCGACCTGCTCGAAGGCCGTCGATGAAGCCCGTCTCGCTGCCATCGCCGAGGTGGGTGCCGACGTGGTGGGAGACCACGTCGAGGTGGCCGCCGACGACGACCGAGTAGTCACGCACCTATTCGAATGCCTCGATCCCGCCTACGTCGGTTGGCGCTGGGCCGTGACGGTGGCCCGTCCACCCCGCGCCAGAACCGTCACGATCGACGAGGTAGTCCTGGTGGCCGGACCCGAGTCGATAGTGGCGCCGCTATGGGTACCGTTCGGTGAACGAATCCTGCCGGGCGACCTCAGCGTCGGCGATGTGCTGCCCAGCACCGCGGACGACGAGCGGCTCGTCCCCGGTTTCACCGCCAGTGGCGACACCGAGTTCGAGCTGGAACCACCACTGTGGGAGCCAGGTCTGGGCCGGCTTCGGGTGATGTCCCCGATTGGCCGGGAGTACGCCGCGGAACGCTGGGAGAGTAGTGATACCGGCCCGGGCAGCCCGATGGCGAGGTCTGCTGCCGAGCCTTGCGCGACCTGCGGCTTTCTGCTGCCGATGGCCGGGCCTCTGGGCCAGGCCTTCGGTGTCTGCGGCAATGCATATTCCCCGAGCGACGGCAGCGTGGTCTCGATGGCCTACGGCTGCGGTGCCCATAGCGAGTCGGTGGCCGAAACCGCCAGCGCCACAATCGACATCGTGATCGACGACCTTGGCTATGACGACTTAGGCAGCCACATCGACGCCGAAACCGACTCCCCGGCCGACCCCGAAGCCGATGCCGAGACCACCGCCCCGGCCGACCCCGAACCGTCATCCGAAACCACCGCCCCGGCCGACCCCGAACCGTCGTCCGAAACCACCGCCGACCACGTCGAGAGCCAGCCGGCCGATACTGAGGAGTCCCCGTGAAGCGCACGTTGACCTTTGCCCTGGTGGCCGTCGCTGGTCTCGGCCTAGCGGCCTGTGAGAAACCGAATCCAGGCGCGACGGTGTGGTCCGGTACCAATTCCGAACACAGCCAGGCCCTCTGTTGGTCCACCGACCCGGCAGTGGCTGGTACCAGGGACTGCGCTCAAGACGTGATTGCCAAGTTCGTCGCCGGCGGCAAGGCGCCGGTGATCACCGTCACCCCCGGCAACACGCTCGGTATCAGCGTTGACCCCGAGGTCGCCGACAACGGCTGGTTTCCGGTGATTGGGCAGGAACGCCTCTCCCAGACGCCCATCACTTCCACCTACTTCCGGTTTACCTTCCCCACCCTCCAGCAAATACCTGCCGACGGCTTCACGCTGCAGATTGTCGCTCGCGGCAGCAAACCGGATATCACCCGCGGGCTCTGGATCTACAAACTGCAGCCCGCGGCCACCTGACCAGGCCGGAGCTAGGCCCCGTCCGACTAGTGCGGGCCGGACAGGTCGCCGGCGTCAAGGATCCGGTAGGAGTACCCCTGCTCGGCTAGGAACCGCTGCCGATGCGCCGCGAAATCCGCATCCACGGTGTCCCTGGTGACCACCGTGTAGAAGTGCGACGTCCGGCCATCGGATTTGGGTCGCAGGATCCGCCCAAGGCGTTGGGCCTCCTCCTGCCGGCTGCCGAAAGTGCCCGACACCTGCACGGCAACGCCCGCTTCGGGGAGGTCCAGCGAGAAGTTCGCAACCTTGGACACGACCAGGGTCAATAGCTCGCCGCTGCGAAAGGCCTCGAACAGCACCTCCCGGTCGCGCACCGAAGTCTGACCCGTCACCACCGGCGAGTCGAGCGCCTCACCGAGTTCCGCGAGTTGGTCGAGGTACTGCCCGATGACCAGCACCCGCTCCCCCTTGTGTCTGGCAACGATGTCCTCGACCACCCTGTTCTTCCACGGTGAGGAGGCAGCCAACCGGTATCGCTCCTCCGGTTCAGCTGTGGCGTAGGCCAGTCGATCCGAGTCAGGCAGGGTGACGCGCACTTCCACACAATCTGCTGGGGCAATGTACCCCTGCGATTCGATCTCCTTCCACGGGGCATCGAACCGCTTTGGACCGATCAGGCTGAAGACCTCCTCCTCCATCCCGTCCTCGCGGACGAGCGTGGCAGTCAGTCCGAGCCGCCGCCGCGCCTGGATGTCGGCAGTAAACCGGAAGATCGGTGCGGGAAGCAGATGCACCTCGTCATAGAGGATGAGGCCCCAATCGCGGGCGTCGAGCAGTTCCAGGTGGGCATACACACCCTTGCGTCGGGTGGTCAGCACCTGATAGGTGGCGATGGTCACCGGCCTTATCTCCTTGCGCGCGCCGGAGTATTCCCCGATCTCATCCTCTGTCAGGGACGTCCGCGCCAGGAGTTCGTGACGCCACTGCCGGGCTGACACAGTGTTGGTTACCAGAATCAGGGTCGTCGCCTGGGCCATGCCCATCGCGGCCGCCCCGACCAGGGTCTTACCTGCGCCACACGGCAGTACGACCACCCCGGAACCGCCATGCCAGAAGCTCTCAGCGGCATGGCGCTGGTACGGCCGGAGAGTCCAGCCCTCCTCCTTCAGCAGGATTGGGTGGGATTCGCCGTCCACGTACCCGGCGAGGTCTTCGGCGGGCCAGCCCAACTTCACCAGCACCTGTTTGAGGTGGCCTCGCTCGCTCGGATGGACCGCCACCAGACCGGTGTCGATTCTCGCTCCGACGTGGGCCTTCACCTTCTTTGAGCGGAGTACCTCTTCGAGCACGGCGTCGTCCAGCCCCTCCAGCACCAAGCCGTGCGCTGGGTGGTCGAGCAGGCGGAGCCGGCCGTAGCGATCCATCGTGTCTGCGATATCGACGAGCAGCGAATGCGGCACGGCGTAGCGCGAGTACCGCATTAGGATGTCGACGACCTGCTCGGCATCATGGCCGGCCGCACGGGCGTTCCAGAGCGCCAGCGGCGTGACCCGATAGGTGTGAATGTGCTCAGGCGCACGCTCCAACTCTGCGAAGGGTGCGATGTCTCGCCTCGCCTGCTCCGAGGCCGGGTGGTCCACCTCCAGCAGCAGTGTCTTGTCGGACTGGACTATCAGCGGTCCGTTCGTCATCCCGACGGTTTCCCGGCCACCGGGCATGCGCCCACTATCCTGGCGAGCGCAAATAGCCGGGGTCGGCCGAGGGCCAGGTCCAGCGCACGGAAGGCACCGCCGGAGAGACTAATCGGTGCGACCAACAACACCGAGGCTTCGCCGGCATTGTCGGCATGTCTGACCCACACGTGGCGGCCACCTGCCAATGCCGACGCCAGCACGGCCTGCACCTGGGCGGAGTGCATCCGTTCGATCTGCGGCGCCGGACCCGCCGAGTCGACCGCCTCCTGCGACGGGTCGGACCCAGGGTTCTCGGAACGCTCAAGGGCAGCGATCGCGGCTCGGACCAGGGCCTCTGAAGCACGCGACTCATCATGTATCCGCGGTGGCCAGGTCAGCACGTGGGCAAGTGGCGCGGCGGCCTGACGGCCGACTGTGCCGTCGGGGCCCTCGGATAGGACTGGCAGCCCAGCAGCCCGCAGGCTAGCGACGACCGACCCCGGCGCGGTGCCGGACACCGCAACTGTGTCGCTGACAGGTCGGAGCACGAGCCCGAGCTTGGCTGCGGCCGCCACCGCCAGGTCGAGTTCAGTCGGATCGCTAACCTGTAGGTAGCAGGCGGCCGGACCAGCGCGGAGACGGCCGTGTCGTTGCACCGTGTCAGCTATCAAGTAGGAGACCGTCTGCGGAACCGGAGTGCTCGACACCGATTCCAGGAAGTCCGTCAGAGACGTTGCGGTCCAGCCGCGGTCGATGGCGCGCTCGATCGAGGCGACCGACAGCCGATACACGGTGGCGACACCGCTGGACTCGACATCTGCGAGATCCCGCAGCCGACGCCCGACGTCGGGGGCCAACGGCCCAGGGGCGACCATCGTCAAGTCCGCTTGCAGCAGGAGATGGTCAACCGTGGGCGGCAGCAACTCCGCCGCCAGCGATACCAAATCCGGCTCAGTGGTTTCGGCCAAAGCCAACGGATCGGGCGTCGGGACATCGCCAGCCTCGACCAACCATCGCCCTACCGCCGAGAGTGCCCCTCGCCCCGTGATTCCGAGAAGCTCCGCCTGCTCCACGACCGCGGCAACGATCCGATCCTGCCGGACACGGTCCACCAGCGGATACTTGACACCCAGCACCCGCTGCGCTTCCTCGACAGTGATCGCCTGCCCGGGCGGCAATACCGCGAACAACTCCGCCCAACGAGCACGTGTCACGCCGACCAAACCGGAGGCGAGCGCGTCGGCCAGCGGCTCCAATCGCTCGGGCTCGCCCTCGCCGGAGCGCTCCCAGGCTCGTTGGGAACTCCACCAAACCGAGGCAGCGGCCGCCCAAACGGTCTCCGGCCTAAGATCCTGGAAAGTCTCGAATGCCACGGTGGGGAGCAGCACGTCCTGCTCCGGGGATGGTCCCAGCAGTCCGAGCATGACAGCCAGCTCGAGCCACATGCCTGCACGGTCACCGGACATACTCAAGTCGACCGCAAGCGCATCCAGCTCTCGGATCGCCAACGCCCCCGAGCGCAACAACCTGGGCTCCGCCGCAATGACCACACCGACAAGGTCGACCAGGGTCTGGCCGACCAACAGCCCCTGCTGCCCAGCTACTTGATCAACCAACTGCAGTTCATACTCCCCGGTCGGCACAGGGATCGGATCTGACCAGGAGTCAAGGTCAGGTACTCCAGCGAGTCCTGCCTCGGTCGGGGGGGTCAACACCCGCTCAACCGTGTCCCGGAATTCGCGCACGGCATGCAACCGTTCGCCATCAGACCACAGCAGCCCACGCACGGTGAGATCCGTCAACACAGTTGCCACCGACTCGGCCGCCGCTGGGTCATCGTCAGGCGCCAGCTCAGCCATCAGCTCTGGAACTGCTACCGGCCCCGGCGCCGCGGCCACCGCGGCGGCCACCCGCAGCCCTCGGCGATCCAGTCCGAGCAGCGCCCGGCGAATGCTGCCGGTCGTTGCGGCCCGCCGCGCCAGATCGGCCATATCGGTCGGCATCGGATGCAGCAAGTCCGGTCGGGCGCGTAGCAGTTCCGCGAGTTCGGTCGACGTCCGGTGGCGCAAATCATCAGCGAGACTGCGCCGGCGGGACG
>CAZJNU010000011.1:0-2548 GCA_964547485.1 uncultured Actinomycetes bacterium | reverse complement strand
ATTGTCGCGGCGCTGGCCCCCGGTTTCGATCCGGAGCTGGCGGCCGCTGAGTACCGGGACCACTATGGCCGAGTCGGCCTCGACACCCACACCCTGCTACCCGGTGCGATCGCCGCGGTTGACCGAATCAGGTCCGCTGGGGGTGCGGTCGTGGTGGTGACGGGAAAGCGGGAGGACCAAGCGCGGATGGTGCTGGAGACGGTCGGCTTGGACGTCGAACACGTGGTCGGATCGGTATTCGGTTCGGGAAAGGGTCCGAGTCTGGTCAGGCTTGGTGCGGATGCCTACGTCGGCGACCACCCCGGAGACATCGCTGGCGCGAGGGAGGCGCGAGTGATTTCCGTGGGGGTGGCAACGGGCGCGCACGATGCGAACACCCTGCTGCAACATGGCGCGGATATCGTTCTGAACGACCTACGGGACTTCCCCGGCTGGCTCGCCTACGGGCTCGACTTCCCCCCGCCGGCCTGCGACCCATCTCCGTCCAGCACCAGCAACCGCCCCCTCCGCTGACTGCGCTGACTGTCAGCGACCGGTCGAGGTCCCTCTGGCTGCGACGATGCTCCGCCGGGCGCGGGCAGAGCGGAGAACGCCGAACAGGGCCAGCCCGACGCCAACTCCCACACCACCAATCGCGACGAACCACATGATCGGTGGCAACTTCAGATCCGGGAAGACCAACTGAGCGAGCACAAGTAACGCGGCCAACGCACCGAGACCCCCGATGACCCCGCCAGCTCGCACGAGCCGCTCCCCGGGCAGACGATCAACGGACTCGCTCGCAGTTGCAGTCGTGGCAGCCATGACCGCAAGCCTACGGGCAGCCGGGCGAGTCACCCGCGCGAGGACGGGGCCGGTAGCCTAAGCAGGTTCGGCCAACCTGTAATGGAGGGATCTCGACGTGCCTACCGGCAAAGTGAAGTTCTTCGACGCCGAAAGGGGCTTCGGATTTATCGCCTCGGACGAAGGCGAAGAAGTGTTTGTGCACGCCAGCGCTCTGCCATCAGACGTGCCGACCTTGAAGCCGGGTGCCCGAGTGGAATTCGGCATCGTCGAGGGTCGCAAGGGTGCGCAGGCTCTTTCTTTGCGAGTACTCGAACCGGCCCCGAGTATCACCAAGGCGACGCGAACACCCGCCGACGAGATGGCCCCCCTGGTCGAGGACTTGATCAAACTCCTCGACGGGGTATCCAACAGTCTTCGGCGCGGCCGTTACCCCGACGATCACAAATGCCGACAGGTGGCCAAGGTGCTCCGAGCGGTGGCCGAAGACCTCGACGTGGTCTGACGCGCCAGGGCTGACGCGCCGGGTCTGAAGCGCAAGGTCTGCGCAATGCAGGGTTGCGGCTCGCTATGTGTTCGCAGTCTTGCGCATCAGGGTCAAGAGCCCGTCGATGTCAACGTCAACCTGCTTGATGTGACCCATTCCTGGAAGTGGGAGGTGAATATCGCGGAACTCGGTCTTACCGTTTAGTTTTACGTCCATGGAGCCCGAACCCGGCGTAGGGCTGGCACAGAGCTCAAGGGGCACCGAGATGTTGCCCGCAGTGGCCTCTCCCGTTAGCTCCGCCAACGACCCACCCTCACCCCTAAACACCAGACGCCCATCCGAACCTGAGTGAACCAAGGCATGCACCTCTGGATCAAGTAGCGGGTTGCCGGTGGTGACCTGGTCGATGGCGACGGAAAACTCAAGCGTCACCGAGCCATCGGCAATCGTCGCCACGCCATCCGTCACTGGTGCGTGGGCATGGATGGCGAATAGGCCGATGCGAGAAGTCTTGAGCGTGATCTGGCTGTCGGAACCCACTTGCCAAGAGCCCTGTGTCTCAGTCACTTCGGTCCCCTCAATGTGGCCCTCTCCCTCGGTTCAAGTCAGCAAACGGTCATGTCTTCTTGAACCTGATCACTCACCCGGAGCAGCACGCTATTTTGAGCGTGGACGAGCAACGGTCAGGCATGAGACCTTCGGACTAGCAACAGTAGCCCGCCGGCCTCTCCCGCCGCTCGCGCCCACCACCGAAGAAGGGAGTATGCGATGGATTTGCGAGCCAGTTCGCAACGCGAATCCTCCTCCCACCCGGTCCGAACTGGAACTTTTTCGGCGTTCGATGCCCGCTGGGAGGCACTCCGCGACACCCTCGAGCGACTGTCAGGGGACGTCGCCGCAGCGCTTGAGGACGGCACCTGGGCAGTACCGGAAGCAGCTAGGTTGCACGCGTGGGTCAAGTCTGAACTCGCACCCTTGAGCGAGTCCATGGAATCGGCAGTCCCCGCCGCAGACGTGGCTGCCCGCGCGGCAGTCGCCTCTGATCGAGGACTCCTGCTGGGACTAAATAGCCTGCTGAGCGGATCCCGCGGACAGGAGGCCGGGCAGTGGGCGCGCGAGATCCACACCATCGGGCTGGCCCTGATTGGGCGGCTCGAGTCCCTAGCTGCGTAACACCCTGCATGCGCAAACACGCCGGATAGGTGGATCCCTCCCCCGGTTAGCCTCAATCCACCGGGTTGGGGTGATTTTGGGGTTGGGTGAAAGCGCGGAAATGTC
>CAZJNU010000010.1:0-55489 GCA_964547485.1 uncultured Actinomycetes bacterium | reverse complement strand
ACCCGCAGCCGCCTAACTAACTCCCGATGGTCCAAATCAGCTTGACAAATTCCGGAGGGTTGGTCCCGGGAGGAGTTGGACGCCTACGCGGTCGAGAGTCACACCAAGGCGGCCCGTGCGTGGGCGGAGGGCGTCTTCGACGACTGCGTGGTCGCGCTGCCGGGCTTTGACCCTGGCAGCACCTTCGCCGCCGACGAGCTGATTCGGCCGGGGATGACAGCGGACGGGCTGGCCGCTCTGCCGCCAGCTTTCGCTGAGGTCGGTGCGGCCGGGCAGGACGCGTTGGTGGCGGCCATCCATCCCGAGATCGGCCCGCTGTCACATCTGCACACGGTCGCGACGTCACCGGCCATGGCCGACGGAGCCGCGCTGTTGCTGCTCGGTACCGAGGCCGCGGCAGCGGAGGCGGGGCTCCGGCCGCGGGGTCGGATCCTGGCCAGCGCCGTCTGTGCCGTGGATCCCGTGGTGATGCTCACCGCCGGTCAGCAGGCCACTGAGATGGCCATTGCGCGCGCCGGATTGTCACCCGATGAGATCGATGTGTTCGAGTTCGCCGAGGCGTTCGCGGCGCTCTGCCTGCGGTTCCGGCGTGACTTGCGGGCGGGTCCGGAGCGGATGAATCCAAGTGGCGGCACGATTGCGATGGGTCATGCGTTCGGGGCGACCGGGGCGATCATGGTCGGCGGTGCCCTGTCCGAATTGGAGCGGAGAGGTGGACGGTTCGGGGTGGCCGCGGTCAGCGGCGCGGCCGGGCTGGGCGGAGCGGTGGTCGTCGAGCGACTGTCAGGCTGACTCCGGCGCGGCGGCCTCCGCGTCGCTGTCATCACAGCGCAGCTCGCTGGAACTGGGGATGCTCGGCAGCAGACCCATGTTTTGCAGCGTGTGGGCGAGTTCCACGCTGGAGAGGATCTCCCGGTTGCGGTCCCGGCCGTGAGTACCGAACAGTGCGACCGCGCGGCCGGGCCCCGGGCCGAAACGCGGCTCGTACAGCAAGGCGTCGAACCCCGCCAGGTGCAAGGCACGAGCCCAGTTGGCCGGCAGGGTGTAGTCCGGGCAGGAGAACAGTTCACGGGTGACCTTGTGACGGTGGGCTGCCTCCGCTTGTGTGGCGTCTGCGATCCGGACCGCGCCAGCCGGTGCCTGCACCGCTGAGATGACTCGGTTCCAGTAGTGCCCTGGCGGGATGGGTGCTCCCGCGGAGGTGAAGCGTCCGCACCTTTCCCTTGCGGCTGCGCTGGGTGTCTCAGCCAAGTAGCAGGTTCCGTTCGGCAGCGGCAGATCGAAGCGCCCCTGCGGTGGCTGTCCCTGGGCATAGCCGCTGAAGTACCAGCAGCCAGCGTCGTGCCCATCCCGATTGCCGTGCTCGCGGTACCACCCCTGTGAGGGGTCAATGGTGGCGACCGGGAAGCCGGTGAGGTCCGATGGTGGACCCTGCTGGGCGCTGGCCGATCGCTTAGGGTGCGCTGGTGGCAGGTCTGAGGTTCGACCGTTCAACGCGACCACTCGGTGTCGACGGTTCGGGCGAACTGCAACAGGGTCGCCTCACTGCGCAGTTGCCGCACCCAGTCCAGCGGGGTCAGGCCTTCCAACTCCGGCGCCGGTGTGTTCAGCAGGACCGCAACCGCCCACTCGTCGTGGGTGCCAAGGATGGCGAATACTCTGCCCACGGCCGGTCTCACCTCCACGGTCTCGTCCCGGCGATGGAACTGCCAGACGGGGTAGACCACCGCGCCATCGGAGGTCTTGACACCGAGCACCGCATGGGCCCGCCGTCGCGAATCCAGAGCCTGCCGACTGGCTAGGCGCAACTCATCGCGGACTCTCTTGCCCGACCAGAACGGACCCACCCAACTCGCCAGGGGGTTCTCGTCGTCCGGCGCGGCCACAAGGTCCATCAGTGACCCACGCAACTCTTCAACTGCAGGCGCAGTTGCACCGGTCCGTTCGTACCTCTCGGCGGCGGCCTCGAGTGCCTCGCGGACAGCTACCAGGACAGCCTCGACGTACCGGTCCTTGTCCACCACCGACGTCTTCCCGGTGGCGGCGTCATGAGTCTTCATGGGCAACCTCCGTCAATTGCTGTCAATAGCGAACAAGTCAATTATGTCAAGCGGTGTCAAGCGGGCTCGGCGTGCGCTTGAAGCAAACATTCTGCCGGTGCTATCTGTCGCCGTGCGCCCGGCTATCCACAGGACTGTCGACGTGGACCCTCGTGCGCCCGGCCGCGGCTTGGGCTCAGGCCCCGTCGCGGGCAGCGTCGAGCGCCACCGTGATCGCCTTCGCGGTCGCCGAGTCAGGTCCGGGCGCCGCCACGTATACCGCCTCCCGGTAGTAGCGCAACTCGTTGATCGAATCGAGGATGTCGGCCAGGGCACGATGGCCGCCGCGCTTCTCCGGGCTTGCAAAGTAGGCGCGCGGGTACCAACGGCGCACGAGTTCCTTGATCGATGAGACGTCCACGATCCGGTAGTGCAGGTACTCGGTCAACGTCGGCATATCGCGGGCGAGGTAGGCGCGGTCCACATGCACGCTGGATCCTGCCAGCGGGGCCTTGCGGGCCTCCGGCACATGGCCACGGATGTACTCGAGCAGCTGGGCTTCCGCCTCGGCCAACGTGGTGCCAGCAGCCAGTTCGGTCAGCAGACCTGACTCGGTGTGCATCTTCACGACCACGTCGTCCATGTCGACCAGCGACTCCGCGGGCGGTTTGATGACGATGTCGATGCCCTCATCCAACGCGTTGAGTTCGGAATCGGTGACGACGCAGGAGACCTCGACAAGGGCGTCCTTGTCGAGATCCAATCCGGTCATCTCGCAGTCGACCCAGACAAGGTGAGAGGGATTCATGGGTGGCAACGCTACCTGCCGCCGGGACTCGCCTCGTCCCGGCGGGGGCGGCGCGCCGCCGTTGCATCCGCGACGGAGGCCGGAACCGGTGCGCACCAGCAGGTGCGGCAACGCGCTGGAGTATGCTGACGTGGCCGCCGAGCGCGGTTGCGGACCCGTAACTGGGACCGTGGTGGGTGTAGCTCAGTCTGGTAGAGCGCCGCGTTGTGGTCGCGGATGTCGCGGGTTCGAGTCCCGTCACTCACCCCACCCGGGGCCCTTGCTACGCAAGGGTTCCGACCATCCTCTACCCCCTCGCCCCGAGTGAGGCTGCCCCCTCGACGGGGCAGATGGGCACGAGTGGCAGCACCGGCCCGACATCTCACAGTCCCTCGTCGTCACCGACATTGAGGGAGAGCCATCATGGCCTGGATTGAGAAGAGACGACAGCAGTACCGGGTGTATGAGCGCACCGTCACCGGACCCAAGGTCCACGAGGCATCCGCATCCGCACTGCCCCGGACCGACTCCGGGATCTGACAGCATGTGTCCTGTGGCGGAACAGAACGCACGCTGTTAGCTGTGTGCGTCGAACTGCTCAGCAAGGTCGGCGTGCGCTTCCTGCGCAAGCCCCTGAACGGTTCCTTCGTGGGCGATCCACGGATCGGGGTGAGTTTCCAAGTAGCGCAGGGCGCGGCGTAGCCGTTTCCGACTTCGTGTACCAAGCCCGCGCGTGAGGGTGGAAGGATCGTCAGCGCAGGCGAGGAGCAGCACCAAGTCCTCCGCGTGGCGTTCCTTGTCCCGCGAGTCCTCCTGCAAGGCTGCGGCCTTCATGACTGCGGCACCCTTGAGGCTGGGCGTCACGATGAGACGGCCACCGTTAGGTGTCGTCAAGGTGACGTTGAGGGTGTCCATGAGGGCACGCGTGCCACCGGGTACCCCGAAAAGCGGCCGGCCGCGGTACTCGGGCCGCTTCCACGCCGCGTACCTGTCGGAGCACAGGACGTCGACCCTCTCGTCACCCCGGTCAAACCTGTACGCATACGCGGTGCCGCCGTCGAGCTGGAAACATGCCCCTTCAAGTAGGCATGCTGTCTCCTCGAACGTGGTTGACCGGGTTTCCAAGTGCAGGGTGGCGTCCACGTCGCGGGTCGCCCGGCTGGTGGGCAGGTCCGCAAGGCGCGCGTGCAGTTGGACCATCAAGCCGCCCACCAGGGTCCATGACTTCTGGGGCAACAGGGCGGCCAACTCGAAGGCGGTAGGCCACGGCGGTTCGAGCCAGCGCTCGCAGGACGCATCTACATTCACCGCGGGGCGACTCGTCATAGGCTCCGCGCGCGTTCCAGCAGCCAACTGCCCGCCGCCGCGTGCTCGCGGGTGTCGCCGAATGCGAACAGTGCGCACACCTCCAACACGGTGGTGTGTTGCTCCGCCCCGCTGACGAAAACCACGTCCCCCTCCGGGTCCAACGGCATACGGAGTTTGCGGGCCAGCACCGCAGCGTCCTCGGACACGACCACGGCCAACCCGCCGGTTGGCGTCAGCCCTAGGGCGTGGGCCGCTTTCGGGGCGTGACGGGCGCGGGCATTGGCGTCGGGCGCCCGACGCAGCGCGGCGCTGCCGCGCAGCAGATGCCCTGCCAAGTCGCGAGGCGCAGCAGTGCGGACGCGGTCGGCAAGCCGGCGCAACCGGGCTCCGCGCAGGCTCTGCGGACTGCGCCCACTGAGGAGGTCGAGCGCCGCGGTGCGCGTCTCCTGCGACCACGGGCGTCCACGCGTACCCGTCCGGCCCAGGGCGCGGACCTGTTTCGCAGCCAAGGTGTAGGCGTGCCCATGATGCCCGGCTTCGAGTTGCCCTGACGCTGCTGCACGACGTACCTGGCGGTCTGAGACGCCGAGCTGCGCAGCGGATTGCGCGGTGGAGAGCAACATGCTATAAAGGGTCCGCTATCGGACTACTTTTGTCAAACGGCGTCTGGGCGCCTGTCGCATGGGCGGGGTGGGTTCCGGCGCCCTGCCCTGCCAGCTCTGATCCGGATCCTAAGGTTGCGAACTTCCCGCCAGGTGGGCCCCCTCGCGGTCGCCGTGCAGAGCACGTCGCATTGCGCCGAGTGCTTCGGTTGTGACGAGGTCACCATGACCGTGCAGGGCTAGAGTTGGTTAGGTCGGATGGCAGTGCCCGACGGCCCAACGATGGAGTGACACCACTCTCGGGGTCGGCGGTGAGGGTGTGGCTGTGAGCGGGATACTCCTGCGTGGGGAGAGGGAGTCCTGGCACGCGCCGGCAATCAGCGGCTTTTCGAGCGAGTCCCGACTCGCGGACATCCTCGCGTCACATCCGAGTCTGATCCCTGGGGTGTCGGGGGAGGCCCAGGCACGCAGGCAGTTTCCCACTGGCGCCGGGCCGGCCGATCTGGTCGTTGTCGATGAGGACGGCGCGGTCACGTTCGTGGAATGCATACTCGCCGCCAACCCCCAGGTACGCCGCGAGGTGGTCGGGCAGGTGCTCGACTATGCCGCGCAGCTGTGGCGAATGCCGTTGGACGGTGTGGCGGAATCGTTGGCGTCTGGTTCAATCTCGTACTGGCTGTCGACCAGATCAACCACGGGCAACGCGCAATGGTGGAATACCTCAACGAGGTCACGCTCGCATCGACCGGGGTGATGGCATTGCTGCTTGCCTACTTCACCGACCACGACGTGGAGTGCCTGCTAAACACCCAGCGTCTACGGCGCCGAGTTGCTTGGGGCGAAGTCGAAGAAGGCCGACGCCGTCGAGGGGAAGTCGTGGACGGAGGAGGCCTTCCGGGAGTGGTGCGGTGAGCACAGGAACGACGCGATGCCCTTGCTGAACGCATTCCTGGAGGCCGTCGAGGAGTCCAGTCTCGAGTTGCGTGGTGGGCGAGGGATCTTCCCGTCGGTGAATGTGGATGTGAATGATCCCTATGCGCGGTCTATTGGAGTGCTGGCTGTCCACACAGCGCGACGCCTGGACTGGTGCCAGGTTCGAGTCCCGTCACTCACCCCAGGTTTGCGCCCTGTCTGACCCGCGCATATTCGGATTCAGGCAGGGCGTTTTCCATGATCGTTTCCAGTGCGTTCTATGCGGCGGGGGTTCCGCGGATTGGCTCCTGCGGCTTGGACGCCCGCTCCATCGTTTGGGACTTCAACGAGGTGGCGAGCGCGAGCAGTTCGACCAGTTGATCGATGGTGTCGTGGAGTGCAGTGGTGGTGTCCTTCGCCCCCGAGTTGGCAATTCGATCCAGGATCCACGAGCGCACCAATGTCGATGTCGGCAATTCGGCATCGGCGGCGAGCGCATGCAGAGCGGCGAGTTCCTCCGGTTTGAGCCGCACCGAGAACAGCACGGACTTCGATCGGTTCCGGCGAACGGGCTTCGCTCCGGCAGGCAGTGGATCATTGACAGTGGCGTCCGCGTGTTCGGCTTCTTGCCGGATGAGGTCCTTCAATTCCTCATCAGTCATCGATTTCACCTTCTTCGTAGATTCGTCTGTATGTGCTGTTCGCTTTCCATCCGCTGAGTCCTATCCATTTGTCCGGATCGTCGGTGTGAAGCAGGATGACGACGAGTACGAATCCGGCCTGCCGCGAGTAGCCGACGACGGGCACTGATTTGCCTGACTGACTCGCAGGGTCGGGGTCGTGCCAGGCCGCGGCTTCGTCGTTGACCGCTTCATTGGCCCATTCGATCCTGATCGCATGTTTGGCGAGCATGTAGTGCTGGCGTTCAGTTCAGTCCACTCGCTCGTTCATCAGGCAAGCGTAAGTCAGTTGTAGGACGGTTGCAATCCGATGGGCAGTTCAACCACAAAGAAGCCAGTGCGTCCTTGTCAGGTCCAGCCTGGTGTCGCCCGGATTGGGTGACTGAAACGTATGGGAACGCGGATTTACATGTGCGTCTGAGATCGGGCCGACGCCCGGAGGAGAGTGCTGAGCCGAGATGGATATCAGGAAGATGGGCGCGGCTAGCGATAGTGATCGAGTCGATGGTGTGCAGTCGGTCGGGGGCAGGTGTCACGCATTCGTGGCGAGCGCCCGCCGTGAGCGGGAGTCGGCGCCACCCTGAGCCTGACGGTACGGCGCGCCCGCAGTCGTGGGCAAACCCGGACGCTGCTGCGATCCTGGCGTTGCCTGGTCGCAAGCATCCGGTGATCAAGTTCTTGGCCCACACGGAAGGACGATCCGGTCACCTCCCGGATCGGCTGCCCCAACGGAGCTGTCTTGCTCCGACAGGAATAGCGACGAAGGCCGTCCCCTCCACTCGAGGCATCAGCGAAGCACGGCGAACGTGGATCAGGGCCTAAACCGGCCTAAACCCGAGCATCGATCTCTGTGATCACTTCTTCAACAGTCAACGAGTCGATCAGACCGAGGCGCTGGGCGATCTTCGCCATCTGGATGGTGTCCCGAACGACGACCAGAGCGGAAGTGTCGGGCAGCACGTCGGGGTCATCGGAGTCAAGGATGGGGTTCTTGGCAGTCACGTCTCGGATGAACGCCACCAGGATGCGATCAGGGTCGGAGTCCAGGAAGTCCTGGTACACCTCTGCATCGTGCTCACCGCTGTCGCCAATCAGGACGAATGTCAGGTCGGGGTACGAATCAAGAATCCGACGGATTCGGGCATGCTTGTAACCGGTATTCAACTTGCCGCCCGCATCTACGAGCGGAGCGCCCGGGCGCCAGTCTCTGAGGAAGATCGGCCCTCGAGGGAAGCCCCGAACCCCCAAGAACTGGGCATGCATGTCGTACAGATTCCACGGAGCTGCGGACACGTAGAAGAACGTGGACTCCGGGCGGGTGCTGTCTGTCCCACGGGCGAGGCCACGGTAGAGACTCGGCGTCCCAGGCACCGGCTTGCGACCATAGGGGCTGCGCAGCAGGATTCGCTGCGCAGCCTTCAGGCCCTCAGTCATACCGGTGGTCAAGATCGTGTCATCGATGTCGGTGATGAACCCCAACGGTGAGGCAGGATTCGGGAGCACCACGCGGCCTCGAGCCGTCACCTCGCGGCCTTGATTGGTGGCCGAGTAGTGCACCTCATGCCACCCTGGTTCGATTTCCCCGACCGGGATCTTGGCAATCACGAAGCCGTTCTGGTCACTGTTGACCGTGACCGATTGGTCCCCAATCGTGACGGTTACCTCAAGTCCGGCGATGTCCAAGACAACCCATCGCAGAAGGTTGGCGGCCAGCGTTGCGTCGATGCGCAAACCTCCCGGCACGACGTCAAATATTGGTTGCTCCATCACGCGGGCGCGGGTATGCGCGACTCCGTCAGCGATGAACCCACGGTACGGCTGAATGACCGTCGGCCTGAGCCGACCCGTCGCCTGCTTTCCTGCACGAAGTGCTTGGGTCGCCAGATCTTCCATGTCAGCACCGAGGCGCAACCAATCGACCATCTGCTGATGGTGCCATCTCAGCCACCGGTTCTGCACGGCTCCTGCTGATCGGATGGCCGTTGGCGGTGATTTCCGCGCTTCGCTCGGATTGCTCATGCCCCAGCAAGTGGTTTGAGGACCAGGGCAACCACCGCTGCGATGGCGGCTGCGCATGGCAGCGTCAACAGCCAGGCCCACAAGATGTTGACTCCGACGCTCCAACGCACGGAACTGACCCGCTTCTCCACTCCGGCACCCATGATGGAACCGGTGATGACTTGCGTCGTTGATACCGGAGCGTCAAAACCGAGTGCTGTTTCGTACAGCACCGCTGCAGCTACCGATTCGGCAGCGAAACCTCTGGCGGGGTCCAGGTCGATCAGGCGACGACCCAGGGTGCGCATGATGCGCTTCCCACCGACTGCAGTGCCCAAACTGATCGCGCCGGCGCACGCGACCACGATCCATACTGGCATTTCCGCGTCTGCGCTCTCATATCCCATCGAGATCATCAGCAGGAACGCCAGGATCAGCCCTACGAATGGGGAGGCGACCATCGGGATCACGACTTTCTCCCACACGGTGGCCCAGTTGATGACGGTGGCGAATACGAGGGCGGCTCCCGCCACCCCGCCGATCAGCGCATGTGTGGAGGAACTTGGAAGACCGAGACGCCAGGTGACCAGGTTCCAGCCGATCGCGCCCCCCCCCAGAGCTGCGGCAATCAAACACAAACCCGCTGAGCCACTGTCTGGCGTGGTGACGCTCTGGATCGTCTTCGACACGCCACTGCCGAGTGCCCAGCCAACGAAGGCCCCGATCATGTTGAAGATCGCGGCGATCGTCAGCGCTGCCCGCGGAGAAAGCGAGCGCGCCGACTGATGTCGCGATCGCATTTGCGGCGTCGTGAAAGCCATTCGTAAAGTCGAAGCCGAGCGCTACGATCACGACCACTATCGTCCAGATCAGCGCCCAATCCATCAGGTTTTCTTGATTGCGGTGACACCTAGCGCGCGCGTCAAGTCCTTGAGTCGGGCACAGGCACGGTCCAGGCCCATTCCCAGTGACGCCAACCGAGCCGCCTCAGGGTTCGGCGCAGCATCCGTGGCCAGGATGCCGATCAGCAATGCCCGCTAGGCGTTGTCGAAGCGGTTGAAGTGTTTGTTGATTGCAAAGAGGTGCTTTTCAAGCTTGGACTGCTTCTTCAGTAGGCCCACGGAATGGGCTAACTGTTCTGTGGCGCCGATCAGTTCCTTGGCCATCGCGACGAGACTCGGGCAGGGCGCCCATCTTGTATCCAACGAGCAAGATGCCAACGTGGTCGAGTTGGTCAATGAAGTCGTCGGCGGTCTCCACGATGAGAAAGATGTCTTCGCGGTCATACGGGGTTATGAATCATCCCGCTGTCTTGCGCAGCGCGATGACATAGCGCTCGTCGGCGTCCGCTTCGACATCGTGCAATTTGGTCAGCAGGCTCGGTCGGGAATCAGGTCCAGCTGTGGCCAGTGTCAGGAACGCGGTCGCGGCATCGGGCAACTGGCCGATTGAGTCGCCGATCATCTTCTGTAAGCCATCTGGTTTGCCCTTACCAACCATGTGCCCCGCCTGTGCTTTCGTCTCGGTAGTGGTCCCCTCCACAGTATGGATTCGGCCAGAGGCATGCTGGCGCCTCAGATGACCAGTAGGTGAACACTCACCCAGCAAGAAGTCCCTCCCAGAACCTCCCTCCCCGGCCAGTCGGAACCGTGTCAATCGGTCGCACACGACCTGACGCTCCAGCGAAGCAGACGATGCTGGGCGGCCTCATTGGCCGAACGTTGAAATGCCCAGTGATGGAGCCTTGCCTTCCCGTACGTTAAACCGTACGGTTGGGATATGGCGCACACGATTACCGCGACCGACGCCAGGGCGACGCTGTACAACCTGCTAGGCGAGGTCAACGCCAGCCATGACCCTGTCACGATTACCGGCAAGAACGGCAATGCAGTGCTGGTATCGGAGGACGACTGGAATGCGGTTATGGAAACCGTCGCGTTGCACGCCGTGCCTGGACTTGTCGACGACATCAACGCCGGGCGGCATGAGCCAATTGATACCTCCCCCTTAGCCTGGTGACCTACCAACTGGCATTCACCACCCGCGCCCGAAAAGACGCGAAGAAGCTGGCACGTAGCGAGTTGCAAGCCCCCGCACAGCGGTTGCTCGAAGTGTTGCAGGAGAACCCGTTCCGCAATCCTCCGCCATACGAGAAGCTCGTCGGAGATCTCCATGGCTGCTACTCGAGGCGAATCAACCTTCAGCATCGCCTGGTCTACGAAGTGCTCGAATCCGACGGAATCGTCCGTGTGCTCGCGATGTGGAGCCACTATGAGTAGCCACGGCCAGTGGCCGAACCCAGACCCGGCGACCTTCCGTGGATCAACGCGGTGAATTCCTCGACCAGGCTTCTCGTGAGGTTGTCCTGTTCAGGCAGGATTCTTGGGTCGGCTACGACGGTCACGACCAGGCGACCCGCGTAGGAGAGCACGTCGAAGCTGACGCCGACGTTACCCGGGTTCCCAGCAATGGGGATCAGGGACGAAATCGTCCTGCCGGCGAACGTCAGCGGCGTCTGCGGGCCGCGCATGTTCGTTTCGAAGGTGTGCACGAATCGCTGGTGATCGACAAACAGCTGCGCCAAACCGAGTTGGCCGAGAGATCGAAACAGCAGGCCCAGCGGACCTACCGAACTGCCGCGGTTCTGGTCGCTGCGGGCGCGGATTTCGGCATGGATCGCGCTCAACCGCTCACGCCTACCCGGCGCTGTCGGGATTGACACCGGAACTACCCCGACATCGTTTCCCATCTGCTCTGGGCTTGCCGAGCGTCGGGCTGCGATCGGCACGGAGATGGCCAGGCTGTCCGGCTGCTCACCGCGTCGACGCAGAGTCTCGATGAGGCAACCGGAGACGGCCGCCAGCACCAAGTCGTTGACCGTGCAGCCGTCGCGAAGTCGGCGCGGAACCCGCCTCAGCGCATCCAGTCCCTCCCGCCAGGCATCGGCCGTCAGCGTTCGGCCGTCGGGTGGTGGGATGGGGAAGGGGTTCGCGTCCGGCTGGGCGTCGTTGTCGACCAAGGACCCGAGCAGTGCAAGTCCGCCGAGCCCGTCAGCCACAACGTGATGCAGCACAAGGATGATTGCGGCTTGGTCGTCTGCAAGCCCGGTGACCAATCGGGCTGTCCACAGTGGCGAAGTTCGGTCGAGGCGCTGACAGACCATCTCGGCAGCGATCGCCAGCACATCGCGGTGTTGTCCCGTCCCGCCCAACTGCCTGTGATGCAGGTGTCGGGTCAGGCGGAAGTTGCCATCGTCCACCCAGACAGGTCGACCGGAACCGATCGGAACCCGGACGAGTCGCTGCCGCAGTCGTGGGACCGCCGGGATCCTATCCGCCAGGAGCGAGGTGAAGTGGTCGAAGTCTAGGGCGGATGCGTCGTCGAGCATCAGCACGACGCCGATGTTCATCGGTACCGGCCCGTGGTCGGTAGCCAGCATTGTCAGATCGCTTGCGCTTGCCCGATCGACCCGGGCTGGTTGGCTCGTGCCCCTCACCGCTCCAGATTCTCACAGTGGCGCGCTCTCTGGCACGTGGAGCGGCTGGCCGCCGTCGACCAAGGGTGACGTCATTACGCCTGATTGACATCACCTACCGTCGGCGGGATGATCAACTCATGGCCACGTCCGCTTTCCCGCTTCGTTTCCACAACCCGCGCACGCGTGAACTCGTCAAGGCGGTGGCCGAGACGGAGCGCATCAGTCAGAACGAGCTCATCGAGCAGGCAGTCGAACATGAGATCCGGCTTCGGGGCCAGTTGCTGGCAGAGGACCTGGCGTCGGCAGCCGCCAAGCTCGCGGCGCTGAGCGTCGACGAACGGGCGGCGCGAATTGTTGACAGCATCAATGACGCCGCGGTCTCCGAAGGCGGCGCCGAGCCGTTCGCCGCTCGTGCTCTGCATAGCGAACCGATCGGGTGGCAGGACACAGACAAGTTGCCTGCTGGGGGTGTCATGGCAGCGTTCGCCGGCGGTCACAAGTAGCCATGCACGGCCCGCCGTGGGATTCCGACGATCCCGGTGATCATCCAATCATCGCGGGAAATGTGCGCGCGCTGCTGACCCACCTACAAGCAACGTCCGCTGGTGACCCACCGGATATCGCGGATGTGCTGGACTGGCACACCCGGCTCTACGCAGGGTGCGCCGTCCCCGTGCGCGGTTACGTCGGTCATTTCCGGGGTGATCCTGGGATCCCCGAGTTGATCGGCTACGAAGTCGGAGTGGGGCCCACGATGGCAGACGGCCTTCCGGAACGAGTCGGGGTCTGGTCCACCCAGGTGTCCGCAGAGGTGTCGGACTTTCTGCAGGGGATCGGCCGCGCGACAGCCTACGTCGACGACGCCATGGGAGGGTCCGGGCCTACAACGTCCGACGACCTCGGCCTAGTCGTGGACCTGGCCGCCGTCGCGCACGGGGACTGGCTGCGGATCCACCCGTTCACCAACGGCAATGGCCGGATCGCCCGTGTGTGGGCGGCGTGGGCCGCGCTGCGCTATGGGTTGCCTGTGTTCGTCACAGTCAAGCCCAGGCCTGACGGGTTGGTATACCTGCGGGCAGCGACCGCGTCGATGGGACGTCCCCCGGCGTTCTCAGGTGATCACCGCCCGACCGCAGCGGTATTCGCGGGCATGCTCAACGCTGCCCTCAGGTAGCCGACGACCCCTCTGCCGAGACGTTCTGACGGCGGGTCCTGGTGGCCGCGGGATACGTGCCGATCCGGGAGGGTAGGCGGACCGGTTCAGGGAGTACCGTCGAAGCAGGCCGAGGCTATTCCGGGGGACGTCGGCGCAAGCGTCGCTGCAACGTGGGCTGTGCAGCAGGCCCGGCACGCGGGGCTGGCGAACCTGCGTCGCTCGGCAGGCGTCGAGAAGGCTGGGCAGGCATCGAGATGTCCTGGCGGAAGTTGCAGCGGGTGGGGGAGGTGGTCCGGTGAGCGACATGAAACCCGGAGCGGTGTCATCCGACGGCCGCTGGGCGTGGGACGGCTCCCAGTGGGTTCCCCGTTCTGCGCCGCCGCAGACCACGTCCCCAGATGGCCTGTGGGTGTGGGACGGCTCCCGTTGGCAGCCTGCCGCGGGCGGCACTGGTGGCGTTGCCTGTGAAGGGGCGGGCGGCGAAGACCGGCTACACACGTGACCAGTTCGGTCAGTCCTGGGCGGATGTGGACCGCGACGGGTGCGACACCCGCTCGGACATCCTGATCACGACGTTGACCGGCCAGGACATGTCGGGGCGCTGCAAGGTGCTGTCCGGCAACCTCAACGATCCGTACACCGGTCAGTTCATCGCGTACGTGCGCGGGGGCGCCTCCGAGGTGGACATCGATCACATGGTCGCGTTGTCCAATGCGTGGCAGACCGGCGCCGCGGCCTTCCCGTTCGCCAAACGGGTGGCGCTGGCCAACGATCCGTTGAACCTGATGGCCGTGGATGCCAGCACCAACCGTCAGAAGAGCGATGGTGACGCGGCAACATGGCTTCCCCCGAATCGGCCGTTTCGGTGCGCCTACGTCGCCCGGCAGGTCGCCGTGAAAACGACGTACCGGCTGTGGGTGACAGCCCCTGAGGTTGCGGGGGTCACCCGGTACGCCCGGTGCGCTGACGCGGATGCAGCAGGGGTGACGCCGATCCAGACGGGAAGCCCGCTCTACGACGCGAACACCCACCTGGACCGGGACCACGACGGCATCGCATGCGAGTCCTAATGGCGCGCCGACGGCATGTCGGGCGTGGCACCCTGGTCCGATGCGAACCATGAGAATCGTCGGGCTGGCCATGATCGTCTACGGCGGAGTGATGCTCGTCCTGCTGTTCACACCTGCCAGGGAATGGGCGTTGGAGCACAGCATTGCGGCGGTGGTGAGCCGCACAGATCGACGCGTCGGCAACACCGTGAACGGTCCGGTGGATGAGCCGATGGCGATCGCGGGCAGCGCGGTTCTTCTGTTCGCCGGGCTGTGGTTCGCACTGCTGGTCCCCTATGTGATCAACCGGAACAAGGCCAAGATGGAGAGGAGCGTGGAGGAGGCGCAGTCCAGGGCTGACTGAACCCAAAACGCCGCGCTCTTGCCCCGCCCAACGACACTGCGAGATGTGCCGGTGTCAGCCGAACTGGACAGCCTGAGCGTGGTGGTAGCACAGCCAGGTGATCTGTCCCTGTCGCGTCCGCCAGCGTTTGCCGTTGGCGTCCTCGATGCCGCACTTGGCGCAGAACTTGCCGGTCGCAGATGTTTGTGTCGCTTGTCTGACGGCAGCCTCCCACGCGTCGTCACCGACCGTGGGGCCGGTCGAAGCTGGCGTCGGCCAGTAGCTCGACGGCTCGACCATCGTTACGTCCATGGGCATTGGAGTGACCACGGTGGGCGAGGTATCAATCTCGCTGACCAATTCCAGCCGGCCCAGAATCCTGTCGCGGAATCCCATATTTGGCTCCCCCTCACGGTTCGCAATCGGTGGTGACGGCAGGTTCTCCAACAGCGCCCGCCGCATTGGGGCCCGCCGCATTCGGTTCTCAACGTTTTCCACGTTAGGGCTAACCCCCGACATTCTCTGGCCGTGGATCGGGCCTTGGTGGAGGTCGGCAAACTGGACGAAGGATCTGACCCTGGATCGGCGCGCGATGCCGAGCGCCTCCGCAAGAATGCACCCATGAGCCCCCGCCGACCGCCCTCGGTGACTCCCAGGCTGCTGCTCGGGGTGATTCTGGCCGGCACCCTGTCGGTTCTTGATTCCACCATTGTCGTGCCGCTACTGAGCGCGATCGGATCCGAGTTTGGCGGCGGATCCGAGGTTTCCTGGCTGGTGGCCGCGTACCTGCTCGCGTCAACGGTGGCCATCCCGCTGTGGGGAAGGTGGATGGACCTGCGGGGCGAACGTGCTCCGATGTGGGCGGCGCTGGCGCTGTTCGTTGCGGGCACCGTGCTCTGCGCGCTGGCTCCGGGCCTGCCGGTGCTGATCCTGGGGCGCACTGTGCAGGGCATCGGTGCCGGCGGCATGGTGCCGCTGGGTCAGGCCATCCTCGCCGCGCGGTGCACGAGCGAGGAACGTGCTCGCCTGCAGGTCTACTACAACATTGCCTACGGAATGGCGGCCGGCTTGGGACCGCTGATCGGCGGGGCCCTGCTTGGCATCTCCTGGCGCTGGGCGTTCTGGTTCGTCCTGCCGTTCGCGGTCGCGGTGGCGATCGCGCTGGCCGGCAGCCTGCGGGGTGCACCGCGCTCTGAGCAACCAGCGCCCTTCGACTGGTGGGGCAGCGCAGTGCTCACCATCGGTTTGACGGTGCTGCTCATCGGAGTGGAGCGGAAGCTGTGGTCGCTTCTGATTGTCGGAATAGCCGCCATCGCGGCCTACGTCGTACGGTCTCGCCGCCATCGGCACGGAGTGGTGCCGAGGTCACTGCTGACCAGCCGGGTGGTGATGGCGTGTGCCTTTGTGGGACTGGTCATCGGCTTCGTTCAGTTCTCGTTCCTGACCTATCTGCCGACGTTCGCCCTGCAGCTAGCTCCGAACCTGAACTCGGGCCTGGTGGTGGTGCCGCTCACGGTGTTGTGGATGACCCTTGGTGCAGTCACCGGAGTGCTCGCGCTGCGGATTGGCACGCGGATCCTGGTGCTGTGGGCTGCTGTCTCCGCCGCTCTGGCTGGGATCACCGTAGCCGTCTGGTCCAGCATGCAGGCCCTGTTGGTGGCCTCGGCGCTGGTGGGTGTTGCGGCAGGCCTGGCGCTCATTCCGGTATTGCTGCTGGCGCAACTCGCCGCGCCGCGCGAGGACTTGGGGGCGGTGACGTCGACGATGGTGCTCATGCGCAACTTCGGAGGAGCACTCGGCGTGGCACTCACGGCCGTCGTCCTCGCCGAATCGGGGCGAACCACGGCGATGTGGATGCTTGTGGCTGTGGCCGCCTGCGCGGTCATCCCGTGGGGGATGCTGCCCGTGGTGAGCGCTGAGCAACGGATGCGGGAGGGTGTTGGTCATGGCTGAGGGATTCCTGCTCGTCGGCGGCACCGTGGTGTCCGAGGGCCGGGTGCTGCCCCGCGCAACCGTGCAGGTGGTGGGCGATCGCATTGTGGACGTCTCACAGTCGGCCGCGGCAAGCGATTCGCGCGTCATCGACATCACCGGCCTGTTACTGATCCCAGGGTTGGTGAACGCCCACGCTCACGGGCTGACGACGGGTCCGCTGTTCTCGTCCGCCGCCACGCCACTGACGGTGGCCGAGGCCGTGGCCAATGCCAACCGACACCTTGCTGCCGGTGTAACGACTGCGATCAATGTGTGCGGGTTCGCGATTGAAGTTGATCGCATCGACCACCCGATGCGCATCGAGCTCGGCACCACGAACCTTCCGCATGCGCGCACGGCGGCGATGCTCGTCGACGGTTCAGCACTCACCGAGCGCAGGCGAGAACGTACGGCCGAGTTGATGCTGGCCGCCGGTGCTCGGGCGATCGGCGAGGTCGGTAGCGGGGCCACGCTAGGGGGTGGTGTCGCGGCCTATCGCTATCTACCCGATGCCGTGCTCACGTCAACCGGCGTCAGGTTGGATCCGGCAACCGCGACCGAATTGATCGATGCACTCGTCGGCCCACTGCGCACCGGGAAGCCGGACGATGGCGCACTGCACGAGGCGATGGAGCGCCTGAGCGTCCCACCGACCGTATTCCAACCGGTGCGTAAAGCCATCCTCGGTTTGGCCGCGGCACCGGTCGTCGCTTCGCTCAGTTCATTCGCCGAGGCGGCTGAGCTTTCGGCCGATACCGGGATTCCCGCCGTCTTTCACACCGCTGAACCCAGCGTGCGCGAGCTGATACGGCTCGCCCGGCACACCCAGGGCCGGCTTGTCGCCGGGCACATGAACCACCCGTCGATGGCTGCCGACGACGCAGTTGAGCACGCGATGATCCTTCGTGAGCTTGGCGTCGTCATCGACGTGTCCTCGCTGGACATCGTGCACGCGCAGTCGATGTGCAGCCCCGTGGTCGCCGATGCCCTCGCGTCGGCCGGCGTGGTCGACACCCTGACCACCGACTACGCGGGCGGCAACTGGGAGCCGATGCTGGCCCTCGTGCAGCGTTGGATCGGCCTCGGTCTGGTGGATCTGGCGCGGGGCATCATGATGTGCACGTCGACGCCGGCGCAGGTGTTCGGCTTCTCCGACCGCGGTCGTATCGCCGCTGGACTGCTAGCCGATCTCGTGGTGTGTAACCCGGCGAACCTGGAGGACGTCAGGGCGGTCTTTGTCGGCGGCCAGCCCGTCACGATTCGACCAGGCGCCTGACGTCGGCGACCGTCGCCCCTGCCAGGCCCATGCTCCGACAGGCCGCGACCGGTCGCCCGGTAGTCCACCTGGTTGATCGTCGAGGCCAATTCGATGATCGCGTCGGCATTGGGGGTGGCCAGTCCCGCCAGTCGCGCCAACTCGCTCATCGGTACCAGTCCGAACGGAACCTCTTCGGTGACATAGCGGTGATCGGGGCCGCGGGGGGTCATCTGGTCGACGTGCACCGTGGTCTGCATCATCGCCTCGTAGGCGGTGTCGCCGGTCAGCCCGTACATATCCTTCAGTTGCTCGAGCAGCGATGGCGACCGCAACCCGTACGCGGCTGCGACCCGCACCCGCTCGGCGTCGACGGCTTCGACCATCCGGCCCGAACCCCGGGAGATGCTGTAGGCCTTGGTGCGGTAGGGACCAATTGCTTCGATGCGTGACAGGTCGAGCAACGTGGTCACTGGGTGCAGTGCGCACGCGGGATCGCTCAAAGAGGTCTGAAGAACGTTCGCGGCGGGCACGTACTGGCGGTGCACTGGGGTCAACCGTTCGATCGCCTCGGCCGTGCGCTCAGCCGGGTACGCGGCGATCGGCAGATGCTGCTTGATTCCGCGCAACCAGATGCGATCGAGACCGTGGATCTTCGCGGCATACAGGAAGGTTTCGGTTTCGGTGATGAGCAGGTCGAGCGGATCACGCCCATGATCGCGCAGCACGTCAGCGAGCCGAAGCGCGCCGAACTTCCCCGGCTGAATGACGATGAGCTGGCCGTCTGGGGCGTTTGCCGCAATGTACTCGAAATAGGTGTCCTGGCCGAAAGCCGGAGACACCAAGAAGACGACCTCGGCCCAGGTAATCGCCGCGGCGACGTCGGTGTCAACCTGCTCGATCGCGGCAAAACCACCCGGCTTCCCCGCCGCGGTGGAACCCTCCACCAGCACGCCGCCGAAGGCCTGGATCACCCTGATCTGCACTGCATGTTCGGGCACTGCGGCCAGATGAACCTCGTGGCCGGAAAGCGTCATTCCGCCGGCGAACGCCTGACCCGCATTGCCCGCACAGAGCACCGCGATACGCATGGCCATGAGCGTATCGCCCACGTTGGTGGCCGGGCCTACACGATGGTCGGGGAAGGCGGTGTCGGTTCCGGTCATCATGATGTCCGGGTTGGACTGCGGTCGGACGATGATCCCGCCGAACCGTGGACGGACAGTCGGCCCGCCCGAGGATGGGTAACAGATTCAGCCTGAACTGTGCCTATAGTCATTGAATGGTCACGGATTCACGCGCCGGCGACGGGCTCATTGTGCCCGCGGCTGGCTCGGAGCGGTCCCTGTGGGAGCCCACTGACGCCGGGTTGTATTCCCGATCTGAACTCCGTCGCCAGCGTGGTCCGTATGAGTCGACACTGCCCGCCCAGATCGCAGAGTGGCGGCCCACGTTCAGCGGGTCGGTCAGTGCTGACGTCGAGGATGCCACGCGAGCCGTGCTGGCTTTCGACGCCCATGCCCGAGGCGCCCTTGGTGCCGACGATCCGGCTGCCGGGCCGATGTCTGCGGTACTGCTGCGCACCGAGGCCGCGAGTAGCTCCCAGATCGAGAATCTCACCACGAGTGCGAGGCAACTTGCGCTGGCGGCACTGGATCAAACGAGTAGGTCGAACGCGATGACGGTGATCGGTAACGTCCGCGCGATGGAGGCCGCTCTGAGCCCGTCGGCACGTGTCGATGAAGCTGCCATCCTCGCGATGCACCGGGAGCTGCTCAGCCGGCAGCCCGGATTCGAGCGCCACGCCGGAGTCTTCCGAGATCAACTCGTCTGGATCGGCAAGGACAATGCCGGCCCGCGTGGCGCCGACTTCGTCGCCCCTCAACCCCAGCGCGTGCCAGCGGCCATGCGAGACCTGATCGTTTTCGTGTCGCGCGATGATCTGCCCGTCCTAGTTCAAGTCGCGGTCGCTCACGCGCAGTTCGAGACCGTCCATCCTTTCGTCGACGGCAACGGACGCACCGGGCGCGCACTTGCGCACGCTCTGCTGCGAAACAAGGGCGTCGCCTCGCACACGACCGTGCCCCTGTCGGCCGGTTTGCTCACCGATACCGGAAGCTACTTCGACGCGCTCACGGCCTACCGTGACGGTGATGCGGGCCCGATCGTGGCTAGATTCGCAGACGCCGCCCGGTTCGCGACGGTCACCGGCCGACACCTAGTAAGCGAACTCGCCGCCCAACTAGACGACGCGCGCGGCAAGCTCGTCGGTGTGCGCCCGCAGGCCGCCGCGTGGACCGTCCTGCCTCGGCTGGTCGGCCAGCCCATAGTCACCACCGCCTACTTGATGGAGACCATCGGGTTGAACAAGGTCACAGCTGGTCGAACGCTCGACCTGCTCACCGCCCGCGGTGTCCTCAGCGAACGCACCGGGATGCGCCGCAACCGGATCTGGCAGCACACCGGCATCCTGGACGTCCTCGACGACTACGCCGACAGCATCCGGCGCGACTGACGGGCGTCAGCGCGTCGAAGGGCAACTGGTGCGCAGCTGCAACCCGGGGTGTCGCCCGCGGACGCTGGCGCCCTACCTGCAGCCCAGCGCGTCAGCGCTGGCGCTTATCCGCCGGGCGAGTTCGATGTCCAACGCGGTCACGCCGCCGGCGGAGTGGGTGCTGAGCGCAAACCGGACGCGGACCCAGCGGATGTCGATGTCGGGGTGGTGATCGAGTGCCTCGGCCTCCTCGCCAGCTTGAACCACCAGCCGGATTCCGGTGGCGAAATCAGGTGCGGTGAACTCGCGCTCGATCAGCGTCGTCGAGCCGACCCAGCCTTGCAGGTCGACGAGTTGGGTGGCAAGTGTGTCCGGGGTCAGCGTCTGCATGCGGTCAGTCAACCATCGCCTCGGCCCGGCGACCAGCGGCACCGACGTCGAATTGTCCCCTCGCCTGAGGTGCTGCACACTCGTGGGGTTATGAGCCGATCCCCACGCACCAGAAGCCGGCCGCCGCTGCTGCCCTGGCCCGTTCGCGGGGTGCTCGCCGGCGCTGCCGGGACGATGGCGATGACGTTGGCCTACTACGTCGAGCGGAGGTTCCGCGGCGGAGCTCACGATGGCGTGCAGAGACTCTCCGACGGGACCCTGGTGCCGGGGTTGGCGTCGGACTCAGGTCTGGACTTCGATGACACCATCGTTCCGGTCAGATCGTGGCCTCGATCCTGCACCTGCCGAGTGTGACCAGTACCCAAGCGGGCGAGTTGGCAATCGCATTGCGTTGGGGGTACGGATCCATCTTCGGGCTAAGCCATGTGCTGTTGCGGTCCCGGTTGCGCGAGCCCGGCGCGAGCGCGGTGTTCGGCGGGATTCTGCTGACGATGACCTTCACCATGTTCCCGCTGTTGGGGCGGACACCGCCACCGTGGCGGTGGGCACCGGATGTTCTCGCCACCGCTGTCGCTACCCACGGGGTCTACGTGGTGGCAGCTGCCCTCGTCGACGACAACTTGCGGTGAGGCCGTGGTTCTTCAGGTGGTGCGTTGCCACGGCGTCGACCCGTCCGGCATCGGCGCAGCTGCCCGTATATTTGCACTTCCGCGGCGATCGAAATATGCTATGTCGCAAATACTTGATATTGCGGTTATGCAATGAGGGAGCGCCATGAAGGTAGTCGACATTGTGCGACGCACGATTGCGGATGCTGCCCTGCGGGGAGAGCGGCGGTGGGCGAGCCAGGCCGACATCGCGTTTGCTGCGCGCTGCTCGGTAGCAGCGGTGTACCAGGCCACCCGGCACTTGAGTGAGATCGGTGCAATTCACAAGTACGGAGGGGGCGGGTTGTCGGTCACCGATCCGGAACGCGTTGTCACTGCGCTGGCGGCCAGCAGGACTCTGCGCCGTGACCTGCTCGTCTCCACGACCCTGGACGGTGCCCAGCACATGATCGGTACCTGCGGGGTGTACGCCCTGGGAGGTACCGACGCTGCGGTGAATCACTTAGGTGGGCCGAACACGATCGCGGACAAAGGTCAGCGCCTGCTCTACGTTCCGCCTGACACGAGGATCGACGATGTCCCCGCGGGCGAGGATGTGCTCGTACTTCCGTTGGATGCGCCTGCCGCCCGGGATTGGACAGATGGATATAGCAGCGTGGCTCAGACGTACGCAGACCTCTTCGCTCAACCTGGTTGGCAGGCGACAGAGTTCAGGCGCGCCCTGTGGCGCAAGTTGTTCGAAGTGGACGACTGGTCTGCCGCCAGGGTCGGCTGATGACGGGCGTTCCGGTTGACGCTGATGGCCACGTTCGTCAGATCCTTGACTACCTGGGCCATGAACTTAATCCTTCCATCTTGATCGGTGGTTGGGCGACATTCGAGATCGTCGGTGGGGAAATCAGCAAGGACATCGATTTGATCATCGGGTCGGATGAAGTGCGATCGAAGGTGGAGCAGCGGGTCACCGATCTAAGCAAGAGCAACCATCATCAGGGCCGCAAATGGCGCGGGCTCGTTGACGGAGTCCACGTTGACATTTACCTGCCGTATGAGTCGGAACTCGGGGACAGTTTGCGGCTGAAGGTGGAAGTCCTTGCGGAGCATGCCGAGCCAGCGACAAGTGGAGGCTGGCAACTTCTCAGTATCGAGGCGCACACGCTGACGAAGATGGCGGCACTCCTGGACCGTCCGGATAGTCAGAAGGGCGCGAAAGATGCGGGCGAGGTACTGAACTTGCTTCGTAGAGATCCCGACGCCGAAAGCGCATCCGCGATCTTGGTTGACGCGACGGCCGGGCCGCCCAACAGTATTCCCGGCCCGCTTCGCACGGCGTTCAGGCTTGTTGCCGAGAAGAGCGGCGCGAACAAGGCTGAGCGCCGCCACCTGGAGAATCTCCGCCGGATTTGGCTCGAGGCGGTTCAATCAGCGGTTGACACAACCCAGCGTCAGCGCCCACCACTCGTCTAGATTGCCCGGTTGGCGGCCACACTCATTCGGTGTCTGCCTCGAAAGGAGAACCATGGCGCCATATGAACCCATCTGGTGGGCGAGGACCGAAGTCGGTTACGAGGACGAGAAGCGCCGCGACCAGTTCGTCGCCCTGCCAGAGTCGCTGGCCAAGACGGCGCTGAGTTGGCGGGCGGTGCTCAAAGTTGCGACCTGGGGTGAGCTGCGCGCGGGGGTGGAGCCGGAGATCGTGGCGGAGATCCTGGAGTGGGCGGTGGAGAAGGATGCCGGGGACCCGCCGCCGCTGGGTCAGGACTCTTTCGACGTATCCACCTTCGGGCCCTACCAGGATGTGGATTGGCCACCGGATCCGCACGCGACGATGCTGGCGGCCCTGCCCGCCGAGATCGTCGACAACTTCGGCACGGTGGAACGCACGACGCTGCACGGCGACACGGTGCGTTTCCCCGGCCGCCTTGCCGAGGCGATTTGTGACGAACTGGTCGCGATCGGTTACACGGTAGAGGAGGTCTCGGAGTTGGCAGAGGTCCTGCAGGATCCCGCTGTTGAGCGTCCGGTCTGACCGCACTCAACGGCGCGGTGGAGCGGCAGCACTACCTGGTGGTGTCCAACAACAACCGCAACCGAGTCCTGGAAACAGCGCTGGCCGCACGCCTGACGACCTCGTCGAGCTCTGGCTCGATGAGGTCAACCGCGACGTGGGGCACTGAGCGTGCGATGAAGGATGTCGGTCGAGGCCTGGCGGCCGCTCTGGCGCAGTGAGATTGGTCAGGCCACTGACGTGTCGGGCGCCTCGACGCCGCCTGACTAGTAGACCGCCGGCACCGGCCAACGCGCGGCCCGTCGTTCGGCGCGCACTCGGCGCGGGTTTGGCGAGAGGATGGGGCTGACGTCGGTTTCCAAAGCTGGCGGCGCGCGACGGTGAGGGGGTGGCGGGGATGGTGCGGATGATTCCGCCGCGTATCGAGGAGGACGCGCCGCCGGGGGAGAAGGCGGTGTTCGCTGCACTTGCCGGGGCGTCGGGGGCTGATGACTGGGTGGCGCTGCATTCGCTGCGGTTGGCCGAGCATCCCACCCAGCAACGAGGTGAGGCGGACTTCGTGGTGATCGCGCCGGGGGTCGGGGTGGTGATCGTTGAGGTCAAGTCGCATCTTTCGTTGGAGCGGGACGGGCAGGGGGCGTGGCTGCTGGGTACTTCGGCGCGGACGGTGCGCAGCCCATTCCAGCAGGCCGATACGGCGAAGTTCGCGATCGAGAAGTTCCTCGCGCAGCGGATGGGTCTGACATCGATCCATGCGGAGTCGTGTGTCTGGTTCACGCATCTGCGGGCTCGCCGGGATCTGGCCGGCAGCGTGGAGTGGCACGACTGGCAACTGTTGGATGCCGACGACCTGACCGGCGACATCGTTGCGGTGCTGGCCCGCGTCATAGTTGCGGGGCGGACAAACAGGGAGCGGGCCGGGCACCGGTGGCCGTCGATGGTGGGGCCGAGTGAGGCGGAGACCCACAAGATCGTGTCGGTGTTGAAGCCTCAGTTGCACAGTGAACCGACCCGAGCTGATCTGCGCAGGGCGCGCGATATGGAGTTGGTTCAACTGTTGGAGGAGCAGTTCGCAGTGGTCGCCGGGCTCAACGGCAATGACCGGATTGTGGTGTCGGGCCCCGCCGGGTGCGGAAAGACGTTCCTGGCGTTGGAGGCTGCTCGGGCGGAGGCATCAGCGGGACGACGTGGTCTGTTGCTGTGCTTCAACCATGCCCTGGCTGACCATCTGCAGGTGCAGGCACGTGACGTCCCTGGCCTGTCGGTGGCGACGCTGCCCGGGTTGATGTTGGAGGTTGCTGGACTGGCGCCTGCCGACGATCGTGATCAGACGTTCTGGGAGGAGAAGCTGCCGGTGGCGGCGTGGTCGGCGGCGGCGGACGGGTGGGATCGGGTCGACTATCTGGTGGTGGATGAGGCACAGGATCTGTGCCGCCCGAACTGGTTGGAGGTGATGGACCAACTTGTCACCGGTGGGCTGGCTGAGGGGAGGTGCCTCTTCTTCGGTGACTTCGACGACCAGGCGATCTACACCAAAGCGCCGGGGCAGGTGTTGCGTGAGCGGATGGGTGCGGCGGCCTGGTTCCGGCTGGACACCAACTGCCGCAACCTGCCAGGGATCGCGGCTGAGGCCGATCTACTCGGCACATCCGGGGGCCGCGCCGTGCAGTGTCGTCGCTCCGCGGACGGCTACCGGCCGACCCACCTGGTGTATCAGGATCCGGACGAGCAGCAGCCGATGCTGGCGCAGGCCGTACGCGACCTGCGCGATGACGGATTCGACCTGCACGACATCGTGGTGTTGTCCCGCTACCGGGACTCGGCCGCCCAGCGGTGCACCGATGACTGGTTGGCGCCGCTACTGGTCGACTACCGCCAGGGGGGTCCGGTGGTCAAGGGGACCGTGCGGTACTCCACGATCCACTCGTTCAAAGGCTTGGAAGCACCTGCGGTCATCATCACCGATGTCAACGTGTCGAGTCGCGGCCCCTACCACGACCTGATCAACGTCGGCATCACTCGAGCCCAGGACCGGTTGACGATTCTCGCCACCGAGGACGGCCTCGCGCACCTCGGTGCACGGTGAGTCGGTGATGGTTGGGGAGGTCGTCGACCACATGCCGCCAGCTGGGACGGCACCGATGTGGTTGCTCGTCATCCCCACGACCGGGGGTGTGGCTGGTGGAGTCGGCCTCCGAGGCCAGCAACCCCCACCTTGATTTCGTACTCGACGACTCCGCCGACCTCATCGGTGAACTTCGCCCGGGGGGGTTGACTGTGCTCGTCCATTGCGTCGCTGCCCGGTCCAGGACGCCAGCGTCGCCGCGTCGCATTCGACGCTCCCACCCGTGTCACTCCCCGGTGGCGGTTGGCGGCTGCGGGATCAGACGATTGTGGGCCGGTGAGTCCACTCCGCTCCTCTGCACCTTCACTGCACTATGAATACCGCATAGTTACGGTATTGTAAGTATTAATACCGCACAAGAGCGATATTTCGGAGGTGATCATGACTCGTTCGGCAACACCGCTGCCGGTCGCACGGGCGCTCGCTGACTTCGGTGACCATCTGCGCGCGTGGCGCAAACTGAACAGGTTGACGATCGCTCAGGTGGCCGACAGAGCTGGGGTATCGCCAGACACGCTCACCCGGCTGGAATCAGGTCGCGGGGCCAACTTGGAGAACACGTTTCGGGTGATGCGTGCGCTCGGCACGTTGGACTCCTGGGTGGAGGCAGCCGATCCGCTGACCACGGACGTAGGCCGATTGCGGGCAATTGGTCAACTCCCTGCCCGGGTGCGGGGTGAGACAGTGACGCGACGATGACGCTGTACCTGTTCACTCAACTGACCGACACGGACGTCTTCGCCGGCACGCTGCATCACCACACGCGGGGGTCGACGGAATCGGCGACCTTCCTGTACGACCCGGAATACCTGGCTCGTCCCGACGCATATCCGCTCGACCCGAGGTTGCCGCTGACGGCTGGTCCGCACCAAACGGACGTGGGTCGTGCCTTGTTCGGCGCAATGACGGATTCAGCGCCTGACCGGTGGGGTCGTCGGCTGATGCAGCGCTACGCTCGAGTCTCACACCGCGGCCCCGGGGCTCGGGTATTGACTGATGTGGACTACCTACTCGGTGTTCGTGACGACCTGCGTCAAGGGGCCCTTCGATACGCGTTGAGTAGGTCGGGACCGCAACTGGCTCCCGACACGGCGGAGGTTCCGAGAACGACGAACCTTGCCCATCTGCTAGACCTGGCAACACGATCCCAGCGTGACGACCTCACGGAGAGGGAACTGCGGCTGCTGCTCGACAGCAGCTCCAGCCTCGGTGGTGCCCGACCCAAAGTGCACGCGTTGGACGCCGAGGGGAACCTGTCGATAGCGAAGTTCCCCAGTAGTGACACCGACACCTGGAGCATTAGTGCCTGGGAGTGGGTCACCGCGAGGCTTGCCGCGCACGCGGGCATTACGGTGCCTCAGGTTGAGCTGCTCAACGTCGCCGGACGCTCGGTACTTCTGAGTCGTCGCTTCGACCGGCATCCACACGGTCGCCGGGTCGGATACTGGAGCGCGATGACGGCCCTTGAAGCGACCGACGGCGATCATGGGAGTTACGTCGACATCGCGGCCTTCATAGAAGTGAACTCACTAGCGGCCACCGACGATCTGCGGCAACTGTTCACGCGGGTGGCGTTCGACCTGGCGGTGACAAATACCGATAACCATCTGCGCAATCACGGCTTTCTGCGACGGGGAGCCGGGTGGGCATTGAGTCCGGCTTTCGACATCAACCCGAATCCTGACGGGGGACGATTCGCCACTGGTCTGGTGGCCCGGGATGGTTCAGACATGACCGTGGATGCTCTGCTGGAGTCAGCCCAGCCGGTGTTCCGACTCGATGAGGACTCGGCCGTCGAGACGCTGGCGAACGTGACCTCGGCGGTAGGTCGATGGCGCCACGAGGCGGGTCGGGCCCACCTTCCCGCAGTGGAGGTCGACATGATGAGCGATGCCTTCGAGAACCCTCGGCTGCGGGACCTGACGGCCTACCTCAACGTACGTCGCTCGACACCTCCAGCTCGACCCGTGGGACCGAGCGGAAGGGTTCGACGTAGGCCGCGGTCCTAGCGCGTTTCGGCTCTACCTGGTTTCGCCGCCGTCCAACGGGCCCACGAAGAACGACCTCGACGCGTACGGCTCTGCTGCTGTCTCGAGCATGACGTTGACCACCCCCGACGGATCGGTTGCTTTGCAGGCGAAGACCGCGTCGACGGACTTGGACTCCCCCGGCTTCAGAATGAGGAGCGGATTCTCTGTGGCTGACAAATTCTTGCTGAGGGTTTTGCAGTCGCCCACGGGTACAACGCTGCTGTGGCCCACAGGCTGGTAGTACACATCCCGGTCGCCGCCGTTGCTGAAACTGACAGTCGTGGCGAACGCCAGGTTGTAGCCGAGGTCCTGGAGGTCATCGGGCATATCAACAGTGACCGGCGGAGTCGCTGTCGCCTTGGTGTCATGCTCATCGACCGTCGAGCTGCCGAAGGGCAGGGCCGATGATGCGGTCCTGCCGGGCCCGGTCGTGATGCGATCGTCTCCGTAGATTGAATTCAGGGAATTGTCGAGGGCGATGCTGTAGACGATGAGCCACGCCACAGCGATCAGGATTGACAGGGCCGCCAAGACCAAGCCGATCACGGCCATCTTCCGACCAGGGGACTTTCCGGGGCCAGTCTTGCGGATCGCGATTATGGCAAAGACGATCCCCACGGGAGCCAACACGGCCATCCCAAAGAAGCCAAGGACGGGCACGAGCGACACGACCAGGGCCACGATCCCCACGATCAGAGCCGTCGTCGCAGCCCAGTGCCGCTTCGTTCGTGCCTCCGTGCCGGGTGGGCTTGGCGGCCCAGCCTCAATCGGCGCCGGTGATGGCGGTGGGGTCGGTGGCGCGTTGGGCGGTGGCGTCGGTGGTGGTGGTGGCGGTGGGACTTCGTCTGTCATCGTTCCTCCATACCTGCTGGAACGGCCATTGTTGCGCTCGCAGCCCTTCGTGGCTATCGCATCCGCGTCAATCAGCCAACCGCCCCTGGTGGTTCGACGCCGCAGGTTTGGCGCCACACCCATGAGAGGACTACTATTCGGACTATGCAAACGTTGTCGGTGTCCGCTGTGAAAGCGAAGCTCAATGAGTACGCTCGCCAGGTCGCGCGGGAGCATGATCGAATCGCGTTGACGCGCAACGGCGTGGCGGACACGGTGCTCATCTCGGCCGCCGATCTGGACGCTCTCGAAGAAACCATAGCGGTGTTGTCTGACTCGGTGGCGATGGCTGCCCTGGCCGAAGCACGTGTCGAGCGTGAGAACGGCGTCCCCGCGACGACTTCTCAACAGATGGCTGAGTTGATGAAGTTCCGACAGGGCAGAGTGTGATGCCGTATGAAGTTCTTTTCCGCGCGCCGGCCCGCCGCGCATTGAGCGAGGAACTCCCTGAGTCCGTTGCGATTGCCGCATTCGAATTCTGCGTCGAAGCGTTGGCTTCAAACCCACGTCGGACCGGAGGGCGATTGGACCCGCCGCTCGAAGACTACTTCAGCGCACGGCGGGGTACCTACCGCGTCATCTACTCAATTAGTGAGGACACCAGCCAGGTCCACGTTGAGTGGATCGGACACCGAAGTCACGCATACCGACCTCAGGGCTAGCGCGAGGCAAGGCCGCTCAGGGGGCCGCGTTCAGTCGTCGGGTGGCTAACCAATACACCGCGGGGTTGGCGTCAGTGCGACGTCGTTCCGCGGCAGCCATTTTCCTGACGGTTTCCGGCGGAGTCGCCGGGTGGGAGGTGATGATGCTGCGGACACCGCAGATGGGAACGCCGGCGAGAGCTGTCAGTTCCGCGGCGTTCACCGGTCGTCCTGTGCCTCTGCGCACATCGGCTGCACCGCCACTGAAGTCGTCGATGTCGAATCTGCGGATCAACGCGGCGTAGACGGCAGGGCCCGGCGTATCGAATCCGTCTGCTGGGTTGCACCTCCGCCAGTTGCAGAGGACAAAGACGAGCGTCTCTGCCGGCGTTCGCGGGTTCTCCAACAGACTCCACATCATTCCCCACTCGAGGTCCTTCTCCGCCCCCACCTGGGCGAGCACGCTCACGGGGGTGTTCAGGTTCGCTGTTGCCGCCATCCGCACCTCCAGGTTTGGATCGGCCGCGAGACGCGTCAGAGTCTGCTCCGATGTCCCGGGGTTCGCTGCTACCTTCGCGCGGACCTCGGCCGCTGGGCTGGCCGCGATGAGGTGCAGAACATCAGGGAATGCTGCAGGGTCGGAGGCGGGATCGGCACTGAGGGTCAGGGCATCAGCGGCAGAGACTCGCTCGACGACCGCGGCCCGGACAGCCGCTGGGGTGGCGGGGTTTTCTGCCAGGTGTCGGAGGATGTCGTCGGTGTCGCAGTTAGCGAGGGTGCGGAGAACCTTCGCGGGTGTGCTCGGGTTGGCGGCCAGGCGGCCCAGCACCCACCGGTCATCCTCCACCTCGGGATTCGCCTGCGTGGAGAGTCGCGTCAGTGCGGCCGGGGGAGTGCTCTCGTTACCAGCAGCGCCCGAGCGCACCCAGTCCTCGTGGTCGGAGGCCAGGGCTGTCAACACCCGAGCGGGCGTGGCGGGATTCTCCGCAGCCGTGCGCCGTGCCCACTGACTCGATGATGCACCGAACGCCTGCAGCAGAGCAGTGCGCACGTGGGCAGGGCAACCGTCGTAGTTGACCAGCGCTGAGCCGATCCACCAGTCGGGATTGTCGTCGTCGGTTGCGACGGCGAGGGCGCGACCGATCAGGACTTGCCGGGTTGACGCAAGGGTGGCGGGGTTCGTCGCAACAGCCTCCAACACGTGGTACCAATCCTCCTCCCACTGCGGCGGGGTGGGCATCGACGCGAGCCAGGTGAGGACAGCTGGCGGGGCCGCCGGGCACTCCGCGAGTGTCCTTGCAATATCTATGTGGATGTCTGAGCCGTCCTCATCCGCCAACGAGCGGACGACTCGCGGCGGCACTTGCGAAGGGTCGATTCCCGGGAGCCAGGTGAAAAACGAATTGCCACCGTTGTCGTAGAACCAGTCCTTGGCGCGGGCGGGCAGCAACTCCGCGACGAGGGAGTCCTCGCTGCGCCGGCGATGGGGGCGCGCGACCGGCTTCCGGGCGACCGAAGCCCGCTCGGGTGCGGGTGTTGCTGCGGGCGTGGCGAGGGCGTCGCTGTGAGTGTTCTCACCGGGTGTCACGGGGGATGTCCTTTCCGAGGATCCGGTCGGTGGCGACCAGCAGAACGACCATCAGGACGCCGACGACTATCCCTGGTGCGAGGTGCTGCCACAGCAGAGCAGTCACACCAGATCCGATGACCGCGGCGGTGATGTAGGTGAACCAGTCTGAGTCGGCCAGCATCGGCACTTTCTCATCGGCCGGGGCAGCGAGGCGGGCCGATGATGCAGAAGCGTCGCCTCCTGGGTGGGCGGAGATCGCGGTTGGGCTGGACTCACCAGGTAGTGCGACGGCATCGGGCACCGCCGACCCGGGTGTCGGTGCTTCGGGCTCCGGCGTTGGCGGGATTCGGAGTCGGCGGGCGGCAGCGGTCAGGGCCGCGAAACGACCTCCGGCGTCGAATACGGCGACATCGTTGGGAAGGTCGGGGAACCGGTTGGGGAGCACCACGACTGTGGTCCAGGGCCGTTGGCGGACGGCTTCCCGAGGCACGCCGAAGGCGTATTCGGCAGCCAGGACCGCCGGTCCCAGGGTCGCGTCGAATTGAGACGGCGTCACGACTGTCGAGGGCGGCTGCGGCGAGGACTGAGTCCAGGAGTTGACCGCTGTGAGGTCCATGTCAGGACTGCCTGATGAGGAAGGAGCCGACGAGGACGATCAGGTTCGCGATGATGAAAGCGGCGACGATGCGCATCGATTGCGGGGCCCCGGGCGCGAGAAATGTGCCCGCACCCCACACGACGAATACCAGACCGACGACTACCACGATGAGTACCCAGACGATCCCTAGTCCCGCGACGATGACCATGCCTCCAGCGTGCACCTGACCTCCGACAGTCACCGTCGCGGTCAGCCGTTGCCGCCATCTCGGGCCGGATAGAACTGTCGGGGGTTCGGTCCATGATGGAAGTGATCCACCAGTTCACCATCCAAGGGGGAAATCATGGTTCTCGGCCATCGGACGATCTTCGATGTTCACCAGCCAGGACACGATGTGCTCGAGCGCACGGTGCGCGAGTTCCGCTACTGGCTGTCCCACAAACCGCACCGACAGTACGACGGCGATGCGTTGGAGTTCGATGCCCCGCTACGCCTTGGCGAGGAAGCTCGCGCGCTACTCGTCAAGGAGGATTGCGCTGACGGATCGGCGTCGATCCGGGCGACTCTGTCGGAAACCAATGAGGCAGGAGGGTGGACAACACGGTTGACCACCCATGCGCCGAGGCACGGCCACCCGCAGATCTGGATCGACGTGGATGGCCCGGCATTGAACCGGGGTAGTGGTCGGCGGCAATGGGTGTCGACACCGAATCTGGCCAAGAACCTGCTCAAAATCTATGAAGGCTTCGATGGCTTGGCCAGTCTCGGATTCCGACCTCAGCGGGTGTTCGCCGACGACGTCGACCAGCTCATCGACGTGATCTGCGACCCCGACCGCCGCGGACTGGTCTACGTCGCCGGCGCCGTCGAGGATTGGCCGCTGGAGCAGTGGATCGACGTCGTCGCTGATCTGCTTCGGGACACAGTCGGCCTGGCGGGAGCCTACGTAATGGATCCGGCAGCTACGGCGATGCTCGCAGACCAGTTGGGGTCGAGCCACGCCGTTCCTGTCGGCACGATCAGGACGTTCCGCCGCGGTGCAGACCCGGCTTCGTTGCTGGATGCGCGACGTCACCGGATCCTTGGCGGGAGTCGCCTGGCCACCGACAATCCCAGGGCACTGCGACGCACGCTGGGCGCGCGGGCACGAGACATCACGATTGCCGAGCAACTTCCACGACCGTTGTTGCGGTTGAACACCAGGCTGGAGGAGCGGACGAACGCGGTCATGCTTGATCGCGCCGAGACGGACACCCGAACGCCGTCGGCAGCTGCGCAAGCGGAGTCTGTTGCGTCGACAGCTGAAGCACAGACATCGGCTACTGACACGGACGCAGTTGCGCCGACCCAACCCTCGACGGCGGCTGCTGAAGCGGCTGAGGCAATCGTGGCGGAGGCCACCGCCATCACACTTTTCGCCGCCGAAGTGCGCAATGCCACCGGGATCGAGCCCGATCCGCACGGGCTCGTGGACACAGTGCTGCAGTGGATGTGCGCCGGCATCGCCGCGGAGACGCGCGAGCAGGATCAGGCGGGGATCAAGGCACGCTTGACAGAAGTCACCGAGCGGCTCTCCGGCGCCGAGGCGGCCCTGGCGGAGGTGACGACGCGACTGGAAGACGAGCAACTCGCACACGCTGAAACCCAGGACGACCTGCACGAAGTCGACAGTGAGCGCGACGTGCTCCGGGTCCGGCTGTTCGAACTCGACAGGCACGATCTCGTCTGGACCCCTCCGGTTTCGGCGATCGGACCGGAGTCGTTCAGCGACGTCCTGGACCGGCTCGGTGAGTTGTCCCATGTGGTCTTCACCGGTGACGAGGCGATCACCCGGGCACTTGAGGAGAACGACACGCTCGGTGTCTGGGCGCGCAAGTCCTGGGACGCCCTCGCTGCCGTCAACAACTACGCCCGGGCGAAAGCCGACGGCGTCCTCACGGGCAGCGTCGACTCCTACCTGAAGGACACCCCGCCGGGGTATGTCGCATACCCGCAGCGCCGCCATGGGCGAGATGAAAGCGAGCCGGTGAAGGACCGCGCGAAGTTCCGGGCGCCGCGTACGCTGCCGGTGCCCACAGCGATCGAACGGTCGGGCCGGATCTTCATGTGTGCGCACTTCAAGATCATCCAATCCGGGCTCACCAGCCCGCGTCTGCACTACCACGACGCAACCGCCGTCGACGGCACCGTCTACGTCGGCTACCTCGGACCCCACCTGCCCACGCCGCGCACGAACTGAATGACGTCAAGGAGGTTGAGATGGAATCCGACTTAGGAGTCGCGAAAAAATAAGACCGTTGGTTTATGGCGTGTCGGTGGGGTGGAGGGTGTAGTTCCAGTCGCCGTGGAATTCGTGGCGTGTCATGGGGAGGGCGGCGATGTCTTTGGTGGTGTAGCTGACGCCGAGGGGGTAGGTGGTGGTGTCGAGGACGGCGCGCACTGTCAGTCCGGTTTCGGTGGTGGTGTTGGCGATCAACTCGACGATGACTTGGTGGCTGATCAGGGGTCTGCCTCGCCAGTTCATGGTGATTTGGGAGAATAGGCGGTGTTCGATTTTGTTCCATTTTGAGGTGCCCGGTGGCAGGTGGGCGACGGTGACGTGTAGTCCTGTGTCGGCGGCGAAGGCTGCGAGTTCGACTTTCCAGGCCCGCACTCGTGAGCCGTTGGAGCCGCCCCCGTCAGCGCAGATCAGCAACCGTTCGGCGTTCGGGTAGCGCGTGTTGCCGATGGTGTCCCACCAGGTGCGTAGTGTGGCGACGGCGAACGCCGAGGTGTCGTGGTCGGTGCCCACCGAGACCCAGCCAGCGTTGGCGGACACGTCATAGATGCCGTAGGGGATGGCCTTGCCGAGTTCGGGGTCGGGGAAGTCGTAGACGTTGACCTGTTCAGGTGTACCCGCGCGCTGGTACTCCCGGCCGGCGTTCTTGAACGGTCCCACGAGTTCTTTCTTCTTGGTATCAACCGAGATCACCGGCTGACCAGCGCCGACGTGGTCGGTGACTTGCGCGGCCAGGTACGCGAACTGGGCATCGCGGTCCTCGTGCTGGCGGCCCTCGAAGACTTTGGCGTTACCTTGCAGACTGAACCCCATGGCGCGCAGCATCCGCGCGACCGTCCGATCCGACACCGGATGGCCCATCTCGGTCAACGCCGATGCCAGGTTGCGAGTCGATTTCGTTGTCCACACCAGCAACGACATCGGATCGCCGCGGGTCTCGGGTTCCACCAACTCCTTCAAACATGCGGTGATCTGCGGGTCGCTCTCGGCCAACTTCCTGCGTCCCCCGCCGGCAGCGCGCACCCGAACCGTCGGTTCGCCGACGCCTTCCAATTCCCGAACCCCCCGAGCCACCGTGTCCGGATGAGCACCAGTGGCCAAAGCGACCGCCTTGATTCCACCCCGACCCAACTCGCTGGCTTCTGCACCCAACAGCAGCCGCCGCTGGCGCTCATCCAAATGCGGGCGCAACAACGCGAACCTACGTGCCAACGACTCCGAAACCTGCTCGCCCACCGCCATAGCACAACTGTAAAGCCCCCCAAACACAAACCCTATGTTATTTCGTCGCGGGTCCTTAGAGAACCTCGCGATGCAGGCCTATCGCCGGGCCGAGCAGAAAGCCAAGGAGCGCCGGAGCCTCTACAAGACGCTCGCCGTCTGCGCGGCCGTGATCGTTGCGTCGAAGGCGGTCGGAAACGTGATCGCCCCCAGGAGTCGCGAGCCGTACCGAAGCACTTTTTGATCAGTCGGCGGACACTCGGGGTCCTCCCTATTCGGGCACAGTTGCAGGGTTCTCGGGCCACTCCCAGTTCTCCCAGAGAAGTCCGGGTACACGCGTGAAGTGCCCGCTGTTGTCAGTGACAACCGTGGCCGCCAGGCTACGGGCCTGGGCCGCGATCAAGGTGTCCATCGCGTCAAGCCCGTTCCCTCGGTGCTCCAATTCCGCACGGATCTCGCCGTAGTGGGCGGCCGCTTCGGAGTCGAACGGCAGGATTTCCAACGCTTTCAGATATCTGGCCACCCGCCCGGCCACTTTGCTGTCAGGTCGCTTGGCAATCCCGAATCGGATTTCGGACTCCACAATCACGCTGGTGAACACCTGGCTGCGATGCCGGTCCACTTGCTGGGCGACACGTCCGGTCGGTTCGCGGACGGCCCGGGTAATGGCATTGGTGTCCAGCAGATACCTCACAGCTCGACCGGTGCCGCCGGGGAGTCGTGCGGGTCTTCTCCCCAATCGTCATGGATCGGATCGTCGGCGAACTCGCGATGTAGGTCGGTCACGGAAGGGCCGCGGCGGATCGGGGTCACGGTGACGACCGTTCCATCGAATTCGAGTTCGGCCTCTTCCGCGTCGATGCCCCAATCGGTCGGGAATCGGACCGCGAGGTTGCCGGCGTTCTTGAAGAGTCGCGCGCGGCGGTGCCGGGGTGGGTTCACACCCCGAGGGTAGCATATGCACACATATGGCACACCTTCATCCGCCACCGGTTTCGCCCCGCCCCGCGGGGGAACGGGCCACTTGATCGGACCGTGATGGACGGGCGTGGATCGCGGCCACGTGGGACTGGACCTCGTGAATCCTGAAACCGGTTGCGAGTAGCGGAAGGTGACCGCGACTACCGCGGCGGGCGAGTTCGGGTGTGAAGTGCGGCTTCCACTGCCGTGGCGGTGCGGTCGTCGAACGCCACCAGGAACACCTCCGTCACCCGGTGACGGGGTAAGGCCTCCACCAACGTGTCCACGGCTATGTCGCAGGCGGGCTGAAGGGGGAAGCCGTAGATACCGGTGCTGATCGAGGGGATAGCCACGGTGGCGGCGGCGACGGTGTCGGCCTGTTCCAGGATCGCGCGGTAGCACGACGCGAGCGCCTCCTCCTCGCCTGCATGACCGCCCGTCCAGCGTGGACCGACGGCGTGGATTACATGGTGGGCTGGCAGGTCGAAGCCGTCGGTGCTGACTGCGCCACCGGTGGGGCAGCCACCGATGGCGGCACACGCGCGTGCCAGTTGCGGGCCAGCGGCGCGGTGGATGGCGCCACAGACGCCGCTGCCCGGGAGCAGCTTGGAGTTGGCCGCGTTGACGATCGCGTCGACGTCGAGCGTGGTGATGTCCGCGCGGACAATGATCAGGTCGGTCATGAAGTCAGTTGCGGTAGTGCCCAAAAGGACATAATCGGGTCCGGCACATCAGGCAGATCCGATGCACGACCTGTTCGCCGTACAGGGTGGTGCACTCGACCGTCGTCTGGAACGGAACCTTGCCACAGAACTCGCACATCGCCTTCTCCTCGCCGCTGGACAACTCCAGTATCGCCCCGACCACCGACAATTCGACCTAACGAGACCCGCCGCACCCCTGCCGGAGTCGGTGCCGCACCCCTGCCGGAGTCGGTGCCGCAGGTCGGCTCAGCGGAATCCACGAGTCGCTCGGCAACCCGTGTCCGTCAACTGGTTCGGGAAAAGTGTTGTAATGGTGCGCACTGGCCACTCTTACAGGTGTGAAGACCACGCTCGTCATTCGCAGTTGGTCGGTCGAACCTGAGCCGCCGGCCGGTTCAGGCCTGCGCCGAGCGGGCATCGGGCGGGTCGACGGAGAACGGGAGGCGTGGTGGACGACGCAGCTATCGTCGCCCGGCTCGTCGACGGCGATGTGTCGGCCCTGGAGCACATGTACGACGAGTATTCGGCACGGCTGTATACCTACGCCCGGTCGTTGGTGCCACACGCGGCCGAGGATGCGCTGGCAGACACGTTCCTGCTCGCCAACGCGCGGATCAGTCAACTGCGTGACCCGTCCAAGTTGCGCCCGTGGCTGTATGCCATCTGTCGGAATGAATGCCTGCGCGAACTCCGACGAGGCAACAAGCACACCGAACTCGACGCGGTCACTATGAACGAGTTGCGGACGGAACCCGAGCTGGAGGACTCTGACGCGGGCTCCTGGATTTCATCCGCCTATGCCGGTATGAATAGCTCGGCAGTGGAGACGCTCACCCTCGCCTTGAGACACGACCTCAAGTCCGGCGAGATCGCCCTTGTCCTGAACCTCAGCCCCAGCGAGGCCGGCACTCGATTGTCCAGGGCGAGGAAGGGGCTTGAGGAGTCGCTGCAGGCTCTGGTGCTGTACCGAACTGGCACTGAGAATTGCGGGGATCTCCGAGCGATCTGTGGCGACCTCGAGTTCGACGTATTGCTTCGCAAACGAATCAGCAATCACGCCCGGTCGTGCGGCACCTGCGGTGAGAAGCGCCGGAAGGCTGCGGCCCTGATCCTGGCAGGTCCCGCGTGGGCGCTGGTGTCTGCTCCGTCGTCAGTGAAGGACAGCATCTTCGCGACCGTCGGCGGTGGCGCATCATTGGCAGCTCCGGCGCTGGCTCGGATGGCGGAGCTCGATCGAGCAGAGCCCCCCTTCTCCTCGGAGGGTTGGCCCTATCCCGACCCGGACGGGCACAACTCGGTGGTCTTCCTGGCAGCGATGCTGGGCGTGCTCGCCGCGGTGGTTGCGGCTGTCGTCGGGGCGCTGGTACTGCTGCCGGAGCAGGCAGACAACACCGGCGGACCGATCGTGTGGCCGACAGTGTCACCTGCGGCAACCGTCCTCTCGGCTCCGAGTGGGGCAGCCAAGCCGGCACCGAAGCCGAGCACGTCACCCCCCGCCCCGGCCACCGCCACGGTTCCTGTCCCGGCGCCCGAGCCGGACGCCCCGGTGGAGCCCGCAGCGGAGGAGGAGATTTTCGCGCCTGAACCGGAGCCGCCCGTTGTGCTGGAGCCTCCGCTCGTCGCGCCGGAACCCCCCGCACCACCGGCGCCAGTTCCGGCACCAGTCCCACCGACGAGCGCGCCCGTGCCGGCACCAACGATCGCGCCGCCGCCCGACCCGATCCCGCAGTAGCGCGAGCGGGGCGGTCGGAGACTAGGCCGGCGCTGCCCGGACGGCCGTCGGAGTCCGCCGAAAAGATCTTTACGAAGTTGTGTGAGAAAAGTGTCGAAGTCGCGTGGGCCAGATTCTCTTACCTGTGAAAGGCCGCAGACGGTGGCCTGAAACTCGGAAGGCAACATCGTGAAGATTACCCGGATTGCAACGCTCGCCCTGGCACCCGTCATCGCCGGGACCATCCTCTCCGGCGCTGGAGCCGCCCAAGCCCAATCGGTGTACGACCCAACCCCGTCGGACATCACGACCCCCAGCCCAGTGGACAGCGGGCATTTCGTCGCTGACGCAGAGGTCGTCACCGGTGACACCCGCAGCCACCTCTCCTTCCGGGCCAGCAAGAAGACGGTGTTGATGGCGCAGTCGACGACGGCCCCGAAGAAGGTTCACGGTCGCTGGAGCATGGGCGCGGCACAGCCGGTCGTGCTGCAGGGAGCCGCGGGGCCACCCAGCGGCGTGACCATCGATCCGAGCATCGGGAACTACTCCTTCGATCAGTGGCTGATGGGACTCACACCAGGTACCCGGTACTACCTGCTCGTCACTGTCCCGACCTCGCCCGCCAGCCTGCCCGTGCAGAAGTTGCTGACCTACGACACGACGTTGCTGGCGAACGGCAAGACGGACAGGACCGACGTCTGGGCGAAGCATCACTTCGTCTCCAACCGCAAGCAGGTGCAATTCCGCTGGGGCACGACCGACGTCGCGGCGCAGACAAACCCTGCCCAGACGCTCACCGGCAAGCGAATCTCTGCCAACGGAAAGCCGGCCAAATACGAGTTCAGCCGCGAACTCACCGGTCTGAAGCCCGCCACCAAGTACTACACGCGACTCGACACCGCCGCCAGCAGCGCTGAACTCGCGGACAACCAGGGCGGCAACTTCTACACCAAGACCCGGCACGTCACCGCCACAGTCAAGTCCATCCACGTGATCGACGATGCTGACGGCTTTGGTCGCGGGGCCGGCGATCTGAGCTTCTACCTGCGGATCAACAAGACCCTCGACCCAAGCGAGCACACCCAGTGGAGCGGCAAGAGCGACACGATGTCGATCAAGAGTGGTCACACGGCCACCAAGTTCGGTCGCAATCTCTACCAGGGCAAGGACAACCCGGCGAGCAAGCTGTTGCTGCTGGTGCAAGGAGTCGAGGACGACACCCTGCCGACGACCAAGAAGGCCTGCCATCTCAACGACTACTTCGGTCACACCTCCGAAGCGCAGCAGGCCAGCAAGTCGATGTGCTACGACGCCTCGTACGCCGAGGGAATGGTGAACCTGCCCACCGGGCGGTACACCGGAACGCATACCCAGATCGCGCACCTGCAGGTCTTCCGCTCGCCGGCGCTGCGATTCACCGCTGAGGTTGTCGTCGAGACCAGCTACAGCTGACCGACCGGTAGCCGCACTCCTGCCGGTGGCAGCGAGTTGGCCGCCAGCACCGATCCGGACGAGCCGCGAGTGCGGCTCGTCCGGATCGATGTGTGTCCAGGCGCTGACTCAATCGCCGAGAGCGCCGGGCGCCTCGACGTTGACTGGGGCCTCGGCGTTGACTGATGCGTCGGTGCGACCGGCGAAGAGCCCAGCGAGACCCAGACCCGCGGCCACAACAACGACGACCAAGTACGACCAGCGCGGCCCTCCCCAGCTGAACTGCGACCAATAGCGAGCGAGCACGATGACCAGCAGGACCGCGCCGACGAGCGAGGCAACGGCTGGCGGACGGATTCGGGCGGCGTCATTCTCCATCATCATCGTGAGGTAGACGACGCCCGCGGCGAGTAGCCAGGATCCGATCGCGCGCGCCGTCAACGGCGTCAATGGCGTGGCCGAGTAGTTGGCCACGAACGCGGGGACGATCAGCATTGACACTCCGAGGATCACCGAGGTGGAACCACAGATGCCAAGCGCAACTCGGTAGAAAGTGGACAGTGGTGAGGTGCGCGCCGGATCAGTTCCGTTCGCCCGCAGCTGCATCACCAGCGCGGCGGTCACCAGGATCGGATAGCAGATATAGAGGACCAGCCAGACCCAGGCGGAGAACCTGCCCATGCCTGAACCGGCGAGGTGGAACCTGTCCAGGTGAACGAGGATCGTGATCAGCGTCGCCCAGAGGAAGAACGTCACACCGTAGATGCCGGCTCGGGCGTACACCCATTCCCGATGGCGCCAGCTGAGAAACGCCAACAGCGCCGCGGTCCAGTAGAACGCGCCGATAGTTGCGGCGGTCGATCCTGCCGAGATCGTCCACGAGAAGTGGTCGGCGGTGTTGTCACCGAGCACGAAGAGTTGAATGCCAGCAAGAAGGGTCAGAAGTGCACCGGCGATGAGCACGAATCGCGTCAAGGGCAGCGTCAACCGGAGCGTGTCAGTCACACCGTCGACGGTATCGGCCCGGGCTGCATCCCTGACGGGCACACTGTGGGGATGACATATGTGTTCACCGCCGAACTATGGATCTGGGATGCCCGCAAAACCGACTCCTGGACATTCGCGACCGTGCCGCTGGAACATAGCGATGACCTGCGCGACCGGATCGGACCGCGCGGTGGGTTCGGATCGATCCCGGTGGAAGTCGCAATCGGTGGAACCACCTGGCGCACCTCGGTCTTCCCAGACAAGGAGTCGGGCTGCTTCGTGCTACCTCTCAAGGCTGCCGTTCGCAAGGCGGAGGCAATTTCGGCTGGCGATGCCGTCGAGATCTCCTTGAGGCCGGTCTAGCGCCTGGGCCTCCCTGCAGCGTCGGCGTGATCTCGTCGGCCGTGTCAGAACGTGAACGCCAGGAAGTGGTACTGCCTGCCGTCCGCTTCGAACAGGGTCAGCGGTTGGGCGCCAAGCTTCGTGGTCGTGGTGTGCAAGGACCGCGGGTTGTCGGCCGCGACGAACAGCACGCCGACGTCGAAGCGCTCCCGGTACGCCTCTCGGGTGACCGCGTTGAACGCCGAATAGAGGCCGTGCCCGCGCGCGGAACGGTCGACCAAGACCGGCCCGCGGAACGCGAACCGTTGCTGCGCGATCGGTCGCCCGTTGTACTGCAACGTGTTGGCGAGTTCCAGCATTGCCCGGATGATCGGTGACGGGTCGACTTCTGGTGGGTTCGGCGGGGTGGTGATGACGATGAAACCCTGGACTGCGCCATCATCCGAGATAGCGACGTGCACCCCCGTCGAGTCCACGGCCCGGGTGAACCACTCCACTGGATGTAACGTCGAGATGAAGCCGCCAGCCCGCTCGGATTCGTCGAGATTGCCCAGGTAGTTGCGTGCTTCCAGCCCCATGATGGCGGGGATGTCCTGCCGAGTCGCCAACCTGATATCCATGTTGGTCGTCAATCTAGTTCAGACGCACCGGACGGGACAGGTCCGGCGCCGTTGACGATATGGCACTGTGGTGAGCTGATGGGCGGACCAGTCCGAGCGGCCGTCGACCGCCGCACGCGAGCGACTGCTCAGCTCGATCGACCAAGGAGTCTGGGGGTGACCGGTGCGCATCTTCGGGTGGTCCATTGCCGTCACCGTAGTCGTGTTGGCGGCGGCCTGGTGGTGGGGCGGACCTGAGGTCGCGGCCGTGGTAGCGATTCTCGGGGTACTTGAGGTCTCGCTGTCGTTTGACAACGCTGTGGTGAACGCGACGGTGCTCAAGCGGATGAGTCACCTGTGGCAGCGGCTGTTCTTGACGGTCGGAATCGTCATCGCAGTGTTCGGGATGCGGCTGTTGTTCCCGGTGCTGTTGGTCGCGATTACCGCCCAGCTGAGCCCGGTTGAGGCCTTGCAGTTGGCGATCGAGAATCCCGCGGCATATTCGCAGGAGTTGGCAGAGGCGCGGCCGGCGATCGCTTCGTTTGGCGGCATCTTCCTGTTGATGATCTTCCTGGACTTCCTGCTGCAGGATCGGGAGCACAAGTGGATCACCTGGGTGGAGCGGCCGCTGTCGCGGTTGGGTGGGATGGAGTCGCTGTCGGTGGCCATCTCGCTCGCGGTATTGCTGGGCACGGCGGCGTACATCGCGGTGCCGGAGGACTCCCAGACCGTTCTGATCGCCGGGTGCGCAGGGCTGCTGACGTATCTCTTGGTCAACGGTCTGGCGGGCTTCTTCGAGTTGGAGGCTGATCCGACCGATGAGGAGGCCGCCGGCATCTCGGGGCCGGGCAGGGAGGCCGCGGGTGCGGTGGCCGCCACGGGCAAGGCAGCGTTCTTCCTCTTCATGTACCTGGAACTGCTGGACGCGTCCTTCAGCTTCGACGGGGTAGTGGGCGCTTTCGCGATCACGTCGGACATCTTCGTGATCGCGGCTGGGCTGGGCATCGGGGCGTTCTATGTGCGGTCGATGACCATCTTCCTGGTTGAGCGGGGGACATTGTCGAGGTTCGTCTTCCTCGAGCATGGCGCGCACTACGCGATCGGGGCGCTTGCAGCGCTGCTACTCATCTCGATCGCGCATGAGGTACCGGAACTGGTCTCGGGTCTCATCGGCGTCGGTTTCATTGCCGTGGCGCTGCTGTCGTCGGTGCTTCGCAACCGTCGTCTGGCGGCTCGCCAGGAAGCGTCTGCCGCGGGGCCGGCGGCAGGCTCTCAAGCGAATACCCCGGGTTGACGGTTGACGCGAAGACCCCTGCTAGTGCATGCCATCCAGGTTCAGGGTCAGTCGTGAGCCGTCGACGACCTTGCTCAGCGCCCAACCGGTCAACGTCGAACTGTCCACCTTGGCGTAGGCGCCGCCGCTGAGGTCGAAGGTGCCGTCTTCGCGGACAACTCCGAGAGTGGTCACTGAGCTTGCGCGGTCCGGCGTGGGGGTCGGCGAGAAGTAGACGCTCAGAGGGGCGGCCGGGGTGAAGGTGTTGCAGTACTGCAGGCCGGCGGCTTTGGCGCACAGTGAGCCGCTGATGTCCATCTGGAGGCCGGAGACTTGGACCCGTGCTGTGGATTGATCCACACTTCCCGACGTCGACTTCCCGTGCAATGAGACCTGCGCGTTGTGCCAGGTTATGTAGGACGACAGGCCCCCATCGGCCACCGGGCTTCCCTTGACTGTGAAGTTGGTGACGGTCCCGCCGCCTCCTGCGTCTCGCTGGACGGTGTCCACGGTGCCGACCCCGGAGGCAAGAATTGGACCGAAGTCCCCGTACCGGGTATTGAGCAGGATACTTCCGCCGGAGTTCAGGTACTTCCTGGCAGCCGTCGGACTCGCGTCAGGCAACGCTGACGTGGCCGCGACCTGTGGTGGCGGCCCGGGCGCGAGAGCAGCAGACGATGTGGCCAAGCTGCCGGTAGCGATGCAGGCCAGCGACACTGCTACGGCGGTGCGCCCAACCACCGCCCGTCGGATGCCGTTGGGTGGTGCTGCCTCGGTGGATCGATCGGGCGCGATTGCCGAGGTGGTCGCCTTGTTGTGTTCCATCGTGACTCCCAAGATTGCTAGATATGAGACGGCGTCGTATATCTAGCAATCTTCCCTGTGGCATGGGGTTTCATACCTGCTTCGGGCAGTGGCTGACCATTTGCGCGCAGACCCCCCGAGCCCTGCGGCCGATACTGGGACAAGACGTGCATGGATCGCCGTATGCTGCCTTCACGCTGACTGTGGTGATTGCGAAGGAGACGACCGTGCTGGGTACCGGTAAGAAGGAGGACCCGTGGCTGCTCACGACTCCTCCCGGAACGTCCGAATTCAGCATGTACCGGGACGACCAGTCCGATCCTCCGACACTGTTCTGTCAAGTGGGTTCCACTTGGCTGAGATACCAAGCTCGGGCAATCGACGATCTGCATGATTGGTTGGTCGAGCAAGGTGATTGGGTCCCCCTCGGTGCTGCGGATGAGAAGAAGGTCCCAGCATCGGGCACGGTAGAGGCCTGGGGGCGCTCGCCTGATAACCCGGTGGGCGGTTGGTACGGCCTTCGGAACGGTTACCGTGGCCGGTTCGGAATGTACCTGCCCCCACTGCTCGAAGCGCTCGGACTAGCCGAGGTCACACATGATGCGCGCAACAACCGGATGCGAGCACTCTGAATCACGCACCTGCCTCGCGTTGCTCGGCGGGTGACCCTCACCGCCCAGGCACGGACTGAGGGCCTACTGCTCCTTCACGACGGAATACCAGATGCGGTCCGCGACGAGTTCTATCCGTTCGCCGATCCGCAGGCAGCCCTGCAGGTGTTCACGCTGCAGCATGGCTGCTTGGAAGTCGGTCGCGATCGCCAATTCCCTGCCAGCCTTGGAGTAGATCTTCTCCATTCGGCGGCCGTTCTTGGTGGCCGCGTCGGCCGCGCCTGTCGCCGCAGCGGGGTCGTTATGCAGCGCAGCGATCGCCACCACCAGATTCCCCACTCCCTCCTGCGCCTGCTGAGCCATCAGGGCAGTGGTCTCAGCCGGGCCGATGCCCATCATGTCGGCATCGCGGACAACATTCTTGGCGACGTTGAGTACCGCATCCAGCCGCTCGGACAGCGTGAACAGGTCCTCGGCATCGACCGGAGTGGTGAAGGCGCGGCGCAGTTGCTGGGCCAGTTCGCGCCGAACTGTGTCCGCGGAGTGTTCGGCGTCCCTGAGAATCCGACGCTGCTCGGGGTCTCCATGCGACCACAGCAGGAAGGCCGTCATGCCGGTGACGGTCACCTCGGCCTGCCGGTTGAGGGTGCCCAACACATCGGGTGTCTCGGGTAGAAACCAGCGCTGTTTCATAACCACATCCTTCCGAGCAGGCACAGCAAGGCAGCGATGATGGCGCAGGCCGGCATCGTGACAACCCAGGCCGCAAGGATGTCACGCACCACGACCCAGCCGACGTGGCGCGTGTGCCGCGCTGCGCCCACGCCGACGACCGACGAGGACACCACATGCGTTGTACTGACCGGGGCGCCCAGCATGGACGCCGCCCCGATCACCAACGCGCTCGAGCCTGAACTGGCCACGCCGTCGACTGGTCGCAGCCGGTAGATCCTGCGGCCGATGGTGTGCACGATCCGCCAGCCGCCGAGTGCGGTCCCGATCGTCAGCGCGGCGCCGCAGGCGACCTTCACCCACATCGGTACGACGAAACTGCTCAAGGCTCCGCCCGCCACCAGTGCCAGCGTGACCACCCCCATGGTCTTCTGGGCGTCGTTGGCGCCGTGCGTGAAGGAAAGTGCCGCCGAGGCCACCCATTCACCGCCCAGCACTGGTCGTCGCAGTCTCTTGCTGGCCCGGCGCATGCCGGGGCGGATCGCCCGCATCACCAGCCAGGCAACCGCGGCACCGAGGGCGGGCGAGACAGCCAGCCCGATGAGCGCCCCAAAGACCCCCACCGGCTTCCACCCGTCCAGCCCACCCCAATTGATCGCTGACAGCCCGGACATCACCAGACCGGCCCCGACGAGACCGCCGATGAGGGCGTGTGAGGAGGACGACGGCAGGCCCAGATACCAGGTGAAGATGTTCCAGCCCAGGCCGGCGAGGAGGGCACTGAGCAGCACCACAAGGGTCTGTGAGGCATCGAGGGTGACGATTCCGCCGATCGTGTCGGCGACCGCGGTCGCCACCAGGATCGGCCCGAGCATGGTGAACACCGTCGCCATCAGAACCGCCGGTCCCGGCCGCGCCGCCCGAGTGGCTACCAGTGCCGCGATCGAGTTCGACGAGTCATGGAAACCGTTGGAGACGTCGAAGGCAAGCGCGACGATGACCACTGCGACCAGCACCACGTCCACAGTCCGGTTGTATCAGCAATCCCGGCGCACCCGCGAGCGCGTCGTGCCGACATTGGCTCAGGTGGCCGGTTGGGGAGTTCAGGAATGTGATCCGGAGATGTTCATGACGATCACGCCAGCGATCACCAGGGCCATTCCGGCCATGATCGGCAGGGTCAGTCGTTCACCGAACAGCACCGCCGCCGCAATCGCGATCCCGACGGTTCCCACTCCGGACCAGATCGCGTAGGCGACTCCCACCCCGATGGTCTTGAGCGCCTGTCCCAACAACGCGAAGGACACCACATACGCGATCGCCACTCCGATTGACGGCCACAGCTTCGTGAAGCCATCGGTGGCCTTCAGCATCAGGGTCCCCACCACCTCCGTGGCGATAGCCAGACCCAGCATCAGCCATCCCATCGCCGCCTCCTCCTGCTCCGGGGCCGCCAGGGCCTCCGGGCGAAAGTATCGCGTATCAAGGCTGGCGTTGGGTGGGGCCCTGGCTGTGATCGACAGTCAGCACGTGGGCGCCTGTGTTTGAATGCGCCATGCGACTCGCGGCGACGACGGTTGTCCGCAATGTGCCCGCCGACGTGAGCAGCGGGCGGCTGATCTTCCTAGAAGTCTCCAACGAGCGGGCGCGAATTGTAGAAGAAGTTCGCCTCTCGGAGAACCCCTACCGCACCCGGGACCTCAATCCGCGCGGAGGCACGAGAGGGCTGCGCGCCGTAGCGTTCTGCGGCGACCGGATCGTTGTCGCCGATGCCACCCGGGTGCTGTCGCTCGACGGTTCGCGGGCGGTCACGAGTGAGCTGAGCCATCCCTGGCTCGGGTTGATTCACGCTGTGCTGCCCGACCCCGACGGTGTTTGGGTGGTAGCGACGTCGGCCGACGCGGTTGTCCGTCTGGACTGGTCGGGCGAAGTCGTCGGCGTCGTGCGGCCCGTGGACCTGGCAGACATCGTCGAGGCGCTGGGGTTGCCGTCAGCCGATCCGCTGTCGGCCGGTCGGTTTGACGATCCGAGCGCCCTGCAGGGTCGACCCCATGGCCTGACGCACCTCAATTGCGCAATCCTGACGTCCGACGCGATGATCGTCGGTCTTGGTCGGGCGCTCGTCCGCGATCGTGCCGGGCAGGCCGCGCTGGATGCCTATCGGCAGGGAAACTGGACGGCGCCGCCTGGAAGCTGGCGTGCCCGACATGCCATCGTTCGAGTGCCTTTCGCCTCTCGAGCCAATGATCCGCCGGCAGTTCTCTGGCAGCAGCCTGTGGCCACGATGCCGGGACACGAGGTATGGCTCGAGGGCCCACGGATCTGGACCATCGACTCCGGTGGGAGCGCCCTGATCGCCATCGAGGACTCCCGGCAGGTGGGTCGGATTCCGGTGGCGGGCTCCTTCCCCCGCGGATTGGTGGACCTCGGGGCTGGACTCGTGGTCGTCGCGACACAGCATCCGCTGACGGTGCATATCATTGATCTGGCCACCGGCAGGACGGTGGGAAGCCATCCGTTGGCCTCCGACGAGGACGAGTCGATCACCTGCCTGACGCGGTGCCCGGAAGGGTGGTAACGATGTGTCGCTTCTGCTCCCGCGCATGTGAGGACATGGCGGCGCTACGCGACGTGCCGGCGGGTTCTCCGAGTTACCTGCTGGCCTCAGTCGACGGCTTTCGCATCCTCAGCGACAACGCGCCGCTGGTCCCAGGACACGTGCTGATCGTTCCCGACGAACACGCAAAGTCGTTTGCATCCCTCGAGCCGGCTCGGCTGGCTGCAGCGAGTCAACTGGTTGATCGCCTCCGCGATGCTTGGACTGACCGGTTCACACATCCGGCGCTGGTCTTCGAGCACGGCACCGGCGGTCACGACGATCACCAGGACTGCTGCCTGGACCACGCCCACCTGCATCTGCTTCCGTCGGCTGTCCGGATCGATGGCTGGTTCTCGGAAAGGTCAGTGCCGCTGCTGACCAGAGTGACGTCGCTCGCCGACCTGGCCGGACTCGCAGGGCGCGACCACGTGTTCGTCTGGGGATCGCCGGCAGGAAGACCGGGAGCAGCTGCGCCGGAGGCTGGCTGGGTGTGGGACGCCGACGGCCTGCCTTCGCAGCTCTGCCGCCGATTGATCGGTGAGAGCGAGGGAGACGGGATCTGGAACTGGCAGGATCGGATCCTACTCGCCAGCCCGGACGAGTATCTCGACCTCATCAACGCCAATCTGACGGCAGCGACCGAAGCGTTGGCGCCGCTCGACCTCCGGGCAGGGGCGTCAGTTTGAGTCGGGATGTCAGCATGAGTCGGAGCGACCCGGTCGAGCAGATTGCGGTCAAGACCCCGGTCACCACGAGGGCGTTGGTAGTCGCCCTGGTCGGGATTGCGCTGCTCGTCGCCGGGGCCCTGGCCTGGGCCATCCTCGGGCGGGCGCCCGACACGGTGAAGGGACATGGTGTGATCCTGCCGCGGGGCGGCTACGCCGAGGTGGGAACGGTGACGGAGGGCGTGGTGGACAAGGTGCTGGTTGGGCCCGGGGCCAAAGTGGATCGGGGCACCCAGATCGCCACCGTCACAGTCGCCGATGGCTCGACGAAGGCGATCCTGAGCACTGTCACCGGGCAGGTCATCGACGTCACCGCCCGGCCGGGACGTCGCACAACTTTGGGAACTCCGATCGCGATCCTGGAGCCGAGCACCGGCGGAGTCGTGGTGAAGGCATTCCTCCCGGCCAACACCGCTGAGATCGTGGAGCCGGGAATGCGCGCGCTGATTTCGCCGGCCAGCGCGCCACAGACGCAGTTCGGCTACATGGAGGGCCGAGTGACGTCGTTGGCCCCCGCGACTGCCTCCCGCGATCGGCTGATGACACTGCTCGGCGACAACGAATCGCTGGTCGACTACGTAGTCGCCAACGGTCCGGTGCAGGAGGTGACGGTGGAGCCGGTCCCGGCATCGAACCCGAGCGGGTTCGCCTGGACCGTCGGTAATGGGCCGCCTGAACCGGTCACGGCCAGCACCGTCGCCGAGGTGGCGGTGGTGATCCGCGACAACTCGGTCATCTCGTGGATCGCGCGATGACCGATGCCCAGGCTGCGATGACCGATGCCCAGGCTGCGGAGATCTCCGCGGAACTCACGGCTCTCGGACGGAGGGTGCCGGCACCTCAGATCGCGGCCGAACTCGACGGCCTCGGCGGACTGGACCCGGCCGACGCCAGGGAGCTGGCCCTGGCCACTTACGGGGTTTCGCCGACCGGCGACACGAGCAGGAGTTTCGTACCCGATCGCGGTTCGGCCGCCACCCTGATCGCGATCCTCGCCGATGCCCCGGCCGCGATGGTCTACGTTCTCCTCGCCGCTGTGCTCGCACTCGTGCCGGCAATCGCCGTCCCGCTGCTCGTGCGGGTGTTCGTCAACCGAACCCTGCTGGGCGGGGACACGTCCTGGTCGACGCCGGTGCTGCTCGGCCTGATCGGCTCGACAGTGGTCGCCACCGCCCTCGTGATCGTGCAGTACACGGTGCTGCGTCGGTTCGCCCTGCGGTTGAGTCGGCTGGGTCAGATCGGGTTTGCCTGGCATGTGCTCGGTATGCGAATCCCGTCGCTGGAGCGGATCGGGGTCGGCTCGCTGGTCGCGCGGCTGAACGCCCGGCAGCGGATGTCGTTCCAGGGTGGTGCGTTGCTGCCGCTGGCCGGGGTCAACGTGATCAATGCGGTGGCCTTTCTGGTGGTGCTGTTCCTGCTGGACGTGTGGATGGGGGTCGCGGGGCTAGTGGTATCGGTGGCGATGTGCGCGGCCTCGCTGGGGGTGTTGCGTTGGCGGCGGGCGGTGCAGACGCGGTCCGACGAAGGCTTCGCCGAACTCTCCGGGACCACGGCCGAGATCATCGGCTCGATCGAGACGATCAAGGCGGCGGCCTGGGAGCAGTTCGCCTTCGCCCGGTGGGCCAAGGTCAGGGCGAGGACCGCCTTGGATATCAACCGGCTGGGTGTCGGCAATCAATGGCTCGCTCTAACCCCAACTGTGGCTCTCGCCGTCGGGATGGGGCTGGTGTTGGCTATCGGCTGTCTGCAGGTGATCGACGGCCGGTTGACGCTCGGATCGCTGATCGCGGCCCAGTCCTTCGTCGCCATGTTGCTGACCTCCGTCGGAATGCTCATCTACATGGGCACATTGCTGCAATCGATCGTCAGCGCTGCTCGCCAGGCCGACGGGGTGCTGCGCGAACCCCTCGATCCGGAGGCTGTCCGAACTGATGGTGTTGCCGCAGATCAGACGGCCGCGCGGTTGACCGGCGAGGTCCACCTTCGGGAGATCACCTTCGGCTACGACCCGGCGGCGGAGCCGCTGCTGGCCGACCTGGACCTGCGAATCCCGGCCGGCGCCCGGGTTGCGCTGGTAGGTCGAAGCGGCAGCGGGAAGACCACGATCGCAAAACTCGCAGTCGGTGAGTTGCGGCCCTGGGCTGGCGAGGTGTTGTTCGACGGCGTGACCCGGTTGCGGGTGCCCCGCACGACGCTGACGAGATCGGTGGCCTATGTGCCGCAGCAGGTCGTGCTGTTCCCTGGCACAATCCGGGACAACCTCACCTTATGGGACGAGACCGTGTCCGATGCGACCCTCCGGCGCGCGGCCGCCGACGCCTGCATCGACCAGACGATCATGGCCCGGCCCGGCGGATTCCATGCGGAGGTCACCAGTCAGGACAGCGGATTCAGCGGTGGCGAGATGCAGCGGTTATCGATCGCCCGGGCGCTGGTGACAGATCCTTCGGTGCTGGTGCTGGACGAGGCCACCAGTGCGCTCGACCCGGTGGTGGAGGCCGAGGTCGATGCCAACCTGCGACGCCGCGGCTGCACCTGCCTGATCGTCGCCCACCGGCTGAGCACGGTCCGCGACGCTGACGAGATCCTGGTGATCGAGGGCGGCCGGGTTGTCCAGCGCGGCGCCTACCAGGACATCAAGTCCCACGGGTTCTTCTCGGAGTTGATCCATGGCTGACGACGAACTGCTGCAGCGGGCAGCAGAGGTGGTGGCAGCCGCCGGGTCGCCGGAGACGACGGCCCTGACGGCGCCGCACTTCGCCGACCCGCTGACCGACGCGTTCTCGGTGGCGGCGGCAACCGCGGCCGGTCGAGTGGTGGCGCCCAGCCCGGAGATCGAACGTAACCTCGGGGCGGCCGATGCCATCGCGACGGCGTCCGGGCTGATGATTTCGCCACCATCGCCGACCCGGCGCTGGTGGGGCAGCCTGGCCGGTCCCGCCGTGGTCGACATGTCCGCTGACCCGGCCGCAGTGCTGCCCAGCGGCACCAAAGCGGTCCGAATCGCGGCCCGCAGCCGTCACCGGAGTGCGGTGAAGGAGTTGCCGGAGCCACCGAGCGACGCGACCGTCGTCACCCGCGAACTCCCTCGGACCCAGTCATGGCTGGCGTTGCTGGCCTGGTCTATCCGGTCCAGTCGCCGGTCTGCGTGGTGGCTGGTGCTGCTGGCATTCGTCGGGGGTGTGGCCGGCTTGCTGCTGCCGTTGACGACCAAGGCGCTGTTCACCTCCGCCGTGCCGTGGGGGGACACCTCCAAAGCACTGGAGATCCTGGCGGTATTCGCCGTGGCCAGTCTGGGCGCAGCCATCATCTTCTTCGCCCGCAACCTGATGGTGATCCGGCTGCGGGATATCAGCGATGCCACCCTTTCGCCCGGTCTGCTGGCGAAGACCCTCGCCCTACCCGCGCGTTTCTTCCGGGAGCGCTCCGCCGGTGACCTGCTGAACCGGGTGCTGTCGGTGGAGGAAGCCCGAGCGTTGGTGGACGACGGGGTTCCGTCGCTGATCCTGACGTCGGCATTCGGGGTCGTCAACCTGGCTTTCCTGATCGCCATCGATGCCATGTTAGGCATCTGGCTCACCCTGGTCGTGGCCGCGATCGTGCTGGTTTCCCTGTGGCTGCTGGCTCGGGCACGCAATTCGCTGCAACTCCGGTTGCAGACCCGGAGCGAATCTGACGGCATGCTGATGTCGCTCGCCGCGTCGATCGTGCCGATCCGGGTGGCTGGCGCTGAGTCGCGCGCGCTGGCGCGTTGGGCCGAGTATCAGGCTCGCACCATCAGTGCGCTCGAGGTGCGGATGCGTCGACTGGACCAGGGTCATCCGGTGCAGACCGTCGGGCCGCTGTTGGTCAACGTGGTGCTGGTGGCGGCGGTGGTGGCGATCGGGCCCTCATTCAACGCCGACGACTTCATGCCGGTGTACGCGGCGGTCATCCAGTTGACGGTGGCGATGACCCTGTTCAGCGAGAATCTCATCCGCCTCTGGGAGGTCGGTCCGGTACTCGCCCGGACGCTGCCGGTCATCAACGCCGAACCGGAGCGGACTGCTGGTCGACGACGTCCCGGTGTCCTGACCGGCGCCCTGTCGCTGACAGATGTGGTGTTCGGCTACGACGCCGCCGCGCCGCCGCTGCTCGATGGTCTCAGCCTGAGCATCAGGCCGGGGGAGTTCGTGGCCATCGTCGGGGGCTCTGGCTCCGGCAAGACCACCCTGATGCGGCTGATGCTCGGATTCGAGGATCCATGGTCGGGGGTCGTGGCCTATGACGGGCAGGACCTTGCGGGCCTGGACGTCACTGCGATCCGCCGGCAGATGGGCACCGTGTTGCAGTCGTCGGTGCCGTTCGGCGGCACCTTCCGGGAGTGCATCTGCGGTCCCCTACAGATACCCGACGAAGAACTGTGGCAAGTGCTCGAGCAGAGCGGACTGGCTGACGACATTCGAGCCCAGCCGCTCGGCCTGGACGCCCCGCTGGTGGTTGGTGGCGGGTCGATTTCCGGCGGGCAGCGGCAGCGACTGATGATCGCCCGGGCGCTGGCCGGTGGCCCGCGGATGATCCTGCTCGACGAGGCGACGAGCGCGCTGGACAACGTCACCCAGGAGATCGTGATGAGCACGATTCTCGGGATGGACGTCACGCGGATCGCGATTGCGCACCGGCTGAGCACTGTGGAGCGCGCCGATCGGGTGATCGTGATGCAGGCGGGTCGGATCGTCGAGCAGGGAACTCCTGCGGAACTCATGACTCACGGCGGGCACTTCGCCAAACTGGCGGCGCGGCAGGAGATCTAGCCGCGTGACTGCACGGCGTCGCTGGGTCCCCCCGTCGGTGGGCAGTCGAAAGCACTGGCGGCGGGTGAGTCCAGCGGGAGCCCGAGTAGCGTGGGATTCCAGCAGGTAACCGTTGGCTGAGTCGCTCACTCGATCGACCCCCCTCGGTTCCACGTCGGCGTGAATGGGTGGCGGTTGTCGTGAGCCAAGGGAGTCGTGTTGTTGGGGTGCTGATCGCCTTGACGGTGCTCGGCGCGGGTGTGCTGGGTGTGGCCGCGCCGACGTCGGCGGCACCTGTGGCCAGTGGGCTGACGCAGACCGGCGACCCCAAGGTCGATGCCGCACCGATCCGCTCGACCGACCCGCAATTGAGCGTACCGGTGCGAGATCTGGCGGTGTCCGCTCCGACAGTCGCCGACCCGGGTGCGGCGCCGGCCCGCGTCAATCCGCTCGCAGCGCTTCCGGACCAGGGCGTTGGGGGTACTGCGAGTCGCGGTATGCCGCCGCTCGATCCGCTGCTGTCGCCAGGTCGGGCCAAGCTGACCGTGCAGACACCGCCTGCCAGATTGGTGTTCGACGGCGTCGGGAATCCTGAGGGCTGCGGGACCTGCGCGCCGCCGGACACGACCGGCGATGTCGGGCCCAACCACTACATCCAGATGGTCAATTCGACCAAGGTGGCGATCTACAGCAAGAGTGGTGTGCTGCTCAAACCCGCCTTCAACCTGAGCACCCTGTTCAAGGACGGTGACTGCAGCAAGTTCGACCGCGGGGATCCGCAAGTTCTCTATGACCCGATTGCGGGCCGCTGGCTGCTCAGCCAGTTCACCCCCAGGGGCAGCAACCAGCTGTGTTTCGCCATCTCCCAGACCGCGGATCCGCTGGGGTCCTACCACCTCTACTCGTTCACCACGCCCGATTTCCCCGACTACTTCAAGGTCGGGGTGTGGCCGACTGGCTACTACGTCAGCGCGAACGAGGGTAGCTACACCGCATATGCCCTCGACCGCACGAAGATGCTGGCCGGCCTGCCCGCGACCGCGGTCCGGGTCGCAGGAGAAACTAACCTGCTGATGCCGGCGGATGTGGACGGCTCAGCCGCACCGGCGAACTCGGGTGGCCTGTTCTACACCTTCAAGAGCAAGGACTTCGCCGCTCACAACGTCACCTTCGACCAGCTGCAAGTGTTCCGCCTGACTCCGGACTTCACGACACCGGCCAACACCACTTTCAGCACGATTGCAGCCATTCCGATCGCGCCCTTCAAGTACACCGTCTGCGGCTTCTTCGTGATGGAATGCATCCCGCAGAAGGACACCAACATCACGGTGGATCCGGTCAGTGAATGGCCCATGCAGCGGTTCGCCTATCGCAAGCTGGCAGGCCGGGAGACCTTGGTCGGCAATTTCACCGTCGGTGGCGGAGCAGCCGCCCCCGGGGCCGCCATCCGCTGGTTCGAACTGAGCAATAGCGGGTCGGGGTGGACGCTGCGGCAGGAGGGCACGCAGGACCTCGGGGACGGTCTGAACCGTTTCATGGGGTCCATCGCGATGGACGCCGACGGAAACATTGCGCTGGGCTACTCCGCCTCGGGCGCTTCTGCGTACCCGAGTATTCGGTACGCCACCCGCGCTGCCACCGACCCGCTCGGAACCATGCAGGCCGAACGAGTCATGCGCGCGGGGACCGGTTCGCAGACAGGTACTGAACGGTGGGGTGACTACAGTGCGATGTCGGTCGATCCCAGCACCGACCGCTCCTTCTGGTACACCAACGAGTACTACAGTCCGACCGCGGATCGGAACTGGCGGACGGCGATCGGCACGTTTGGATTCGCCTCTCAGACCATCACCTTCAGTCAACCCGCAAACACCGTGGTCACCGCCGGCCCGGTGCGGATGGCGGCGACCGGTGGTGGCTCCGGCAACCCGGTCGTCTTCACCTCTGCGACTCCCGGTAGCTGCACGACCGGCGGTCCCAATGGTGCAACCGTCACGCTACGCGCAATCGGTACCTGCGTGATCAACGCCAACCAGGCGGGCAACGGGTCCTACAACCCGGCACCGCAGCTGCGGCGGTCGTTCCGGGTGACAGCGACGCCGCAGTTGGCGCAGCTGCCGCTCGCCGGTTGCGTGACCCCGCCCGGAGCGATTCCGCTGGCTGGGCTGCGGCAACTGATGAGGCCGGCATGCGTCACCAACGCGGGTCGACCAGTGCGGGTGCAGGTGTCCGGCTTCCGTCGCGGCGAGATCAGGTACTGGACGGTGATCCGGAACCAGAACGGGTCGGTCTACCTGCGTACCTTCGGTCACCCCTTGCAGTTGTGGATCACCTGGTCCGCCCCCGCGACCGGCAACTTCCGGGCCTACCAACTGGTCCGCAGCTACCGCTCATAGGGGTCGACCTGGGGGCCGGCCGCCGGCTTGGTCGCCGCTGTTGTGCACTTCGACCCTGACCCGGTCCGCGGCAGCAGTTGGCATTCCCGGCCCGTACCCACCCCCACCGGGGGTGGAGATCCGCAGCCGGTCGTGCGGTTCGACCATGAACGACGCGGTGGCCGCAAGTGCGACCTCGGAGCCGTCGGCCTTGAGCCAGTCGTTCCGACCCGGCATCCCGTCGCCTCCGCCGGCCAAGCCGAACGGGGCCTGTCGGCGTCGACCGGACAGGATCGAGACCTCCATCGGAACGAGGAACTCCAACTCCCGAATCGCGCCGCTGCCACCGCGATGGCGACCCGACCCGCCGCTGCCCGCCCTGATTGCGAATCGGCTCACCCGGACCGGATGGCGCAGTTCCAGCACCTCCGGGTCAGTCAGGCGGGAGTTGGTCATATGGCTCTGCACGGCATCCGTGCCCGGAAATCC
>CAZJNU010000009.1:0-55669 GCA_964547485.1 uncultured Actinomycetes bacterium | reverse complement strand
ACGCCGCGGCGACCACCACCTGGCAGGCACACGCCCACCCCGGCACAGTCCCCGGTACCGGTTCGATCCCGGGCATCTCCTCACCCTTGTGATCCACCGGACACGCCCCCGTCGGGATCGCCGCCACCGCCGCCAACAGTGCTGGCCCCGGCGGCAACAACATCAGATCCCGCACCGCCGACGACAACCGCACCTCGGCCCACTGCGCCGACACCCACCCCGGACACCACTCCAACCACCACCGCGACACCACCCGCGCCAACCCCGACTCCCACACACCCCCCGACACCGGCCCACACCCCGACGACCGTTCCATCCTGTTCACCCCCCAAGGCGACCAACCGAACCAAAGTGACTACCGAACCAACCAAACTGAACGAACCTGCCTACTCGAACTTACGTTCTAATGATACTTCGGACCACCGACAAGACAGCACGGCTTCGCTGCGACCTGGCGAAAATGTGGACGAAAGGTGACGGCTCTGACCGCGCCGCTTGGAGTGGACCGTGAATGCGATACCTGCCGGTGACGGGGGCGACTCAGGAAGCGCCCGCATCCAGGGGTGGCGCGGCAGGCGCCAAACCCGCCGGGATCGCTGCGGCCCAGGCATCGGCACCGGTCGCGGAACGCAACGGGGGTTGCTACTTCGGCTGCGATGTCCCTCGAGCCCGCTCGGCGCGTTGGATACGTATCAAAGCAACCTCGGCAATCCCACCAACGACGACGAGCGCGATCCCGAGGATGGAGTCTATCGCCTCAGTCAGCAGACCCGCGACGCCCGTGATGACCACAGACACCGGAATCCACTCGAGCAGTGGGCGCTTGGACGGCAGCGGCTTGCCGTGGGCTTTGCTGTAGGCGTACTCCGGCCAGAACTCGGTGAAGGCGACACCGAAGACGGTCGCTAGCAACTGAAGAGTCCAGCCCGTCCAGAAGTTGTCTGAAGTGTGCTGGATGGCGTTCCCGTACAGTCCGACGATCGTCTGGAACCCGAAGACCGCCCCCCACATCAGGGAGATCTGATAGTTGATGCGCAGGAAACCCGGGGAGTCCCAGAGCCGAGATTCTGTTGATTCCTTGGCATAGGCCAGCGTGAAGGGTCTGCGTATCGCAATTGTGAGGACCACGTAGAGGGTCAGGGCGATGTTGGTGATTTCGCCAGCCCACTGTTCCATCCAGGTGATCGTCGCCGGGGACGCGAGGATACCGATGATGGCGAAGCCGACAAAGAACAGGAGGTCGAAGATTTCCAGCAGCTTGACGGAACTCCCGCGTCTCCTGCCCAGCACGAAGATGACCAACGAAAGGCCCATCGCCGCGAGAACCGAAACCTCAAACCGGCCTGGGCCGCTGAAGAGCGACATCACGATCCAGGGGGAGATCCCGGTCAGCGGCGAATCCAACACCGCCGATCGCAACCGGCTCCGAGGTCCGGGCTCGTTCTCCTTCACCTGGCTGGCTGGACCGTCAATCATCCCGGCACCCTCCGTCGTCGCGAATCCCAAGAATAGTTGGGCAGCAACCTGTTGTCGGGTTCCGTGTCGAACTCGCCGAACCAGTGATGGCAAGGGACTTCGGACTACTTGTGCGCGAGGGGGGAGTTGAACCCCCACGCCCTTTCGGGCACACGGACCTGAACCGTGCGCGTCTGCCTATTCCGCCACTCGCGCGCGCAGAAGCAGGCTAGCAGCCGCGCACGCTGTGGCCGCCCACCGGGCTGAGGCGCAACTTACGCTTCGGGGTGCAGTTCCCAGTGGATCTGCGCAAGGGTGGGGCCATGCCGGAATTGCCCGAGGTGCAGGTGTTGGCGGAGCGCATCGCCAGCGCCTGCGTCGGTGACCGGATCGCGCGGCTCGATGTGGTGGCTGTGAGTGCTCTGAAGACCGTCTCGCCCGGACCCGCGGATCTTCACGGAGCCACCATCCGAGGATGCACCCGAGCAGGCAAATTCCTGGTCCTTTCGGCCATCACCGCGCCCGCCTCGGCCGCCCCAGAGCTCTACGTCGTCATTCACCTGGCGCGGGCTGGCTGGGTCAAGTTGTCCGACCGGGTGCCGCTGGCAGTCACTCGACCCGGCCGGGGACCGCTCGTGGCGAGGTTGGTGACGGTCACCGCCGACGGAGAGCCGGGAACCTGTCTGGACATCACCGAAGCGGGCACCCGGAAGTCCGCAGCCCTCTACGTCGTGGCAGATCCGCGCGAGGTCCCCGGGCTTGCGGCGCTGGGGCCGGATGCCGGTGAGATCACGCCCGCCGCACTGTCGGAGCTGTTGCACGGGGCTGGGTCGATTCGACTGAAGTCGCTGTTGCGCGATCAACGGACCCTCGCCGGGATCGGGAACGCCTACAGCGATGAAATTCTGCACGCGGCACGACTCTCGCCCTACCGGAAGGCGGACACGCTGAGTGCTGCCGAGACGACCCGGTTGGCGGTCAGTGTCAAGGAAGTATTGGCAAACGCATTGGAGCGTGCCCGGCAACTCCGACCGGACCAGCTCAAGGATGGCAAGCGATCCGGGTTGGTAGTGCACGGGCGAGCGGGTGAGCCGTGCCCGGTGTGCGACACCAGCATCGCCGAGGTGGTGCTGTCCGACTCGTCGTTCCAGTATTGCCCGACCTGCCAGAACCGAGGCCGCCTGCTGGCCGACAGAAGAATGAGTCGGCTCCTCAAGTAGTAACCCTGCCACCTGACCCAACAACGGCTCTGCCACCCGAACCGACGGAGGTACCGAGAATGAGCATCGAGACGACGACGCCGGGGCACCTGGAGTGCCTCGACCGGATTGCCGCCGTAGTGGGCGAACCGAACCTGATTGTGGACCGGGATCTGGTCGCTGGCTACTCGGTTGACTGGACGCGGCGATTCTCGGGGCCGGCAGTGGCGGTCGTACGCCCCGGGTCGGTAGCCGAGGTAGCCGCGGTGTTGGCCGACTGCTCGGCGGCAGGACTGCCCGTGATCCCACAGGGCGGAAACACCTCGATGGTCGGTGGCTCGGTGCCGGCGCCAACTGGGGTCCCGCCCCTCATCCTGTCAACGCTGCGGCTTCGACGGCTGGACCCGGTGGACGACCTGGCGGGGGCGGTCACGGTCGGCGCGGGTGTGACCCTCGCCGAAGTGGCTGACCATGTCCGGCGTGCGGGTTGGACCTACGGCGTCGACCTGGCTGCGCGCGACACCGCCACGATCGGCGGAACCTGTGCCACGAACGCCGGAGGTATTCGGGTGTGTGCCTACGGGATGACCCGGGATCAGGTGATCGGAGCTGAATTCGTTCGCGCCGACGGTTCGATCATCTCCCGGCTGGACGGCCTTCCCAAGGACAACACGGGTTATCACTTGACCGGGCTGATGGTTGGGTCGGAGGGCACCCTCGGGGTGATAACTGCAGTCCGGCTGCGGCTGCATCGCCCGGTGGGAACAACCACGGTAGGCCTGGTTGGAGTCCCCGACATGGCCGCTGCGTTGGACCTGGTCGAGTCAGCCGTGCCCGAGGGTGAGCGGTTGCTGGCGGCGGAGATCATCGATGCCGAGGGGATTCGGTTGGTGCGCGAGGTTGCCGGACTTCAGCCCCCTCTGGAGCAGGAGTGGCCCTACCTGTTGTTGTTGGAAGTCAGCGGCGACTGGCTCGAGCTGCCGGCCGACAGCGACGCGGTGGTGGCCATGGATACGGCGACAGCTGCGCGGCTGTGGGAGTACCGCGAGCGCCAACCGGACGCCATTTCAGCGCTCGGGGTGGCCCACAAGTTGGATATCTCGGTGCCGCTGCCTCGGCTGGATCAGGTGGCTACAGCTGCCCGTTCCTGCGCACCCGGAGATGCCCGGGTCGTTGTCTTCGGTCACCTTCGGGACGGCAACCTGCACGTGGAGATCGCTGGTGTTCCCGCGGGCGACAACGAACTTGATCGGGCGATCTTCGCGATCACTGCCGAGGCGGGCGGAGTGCTCTCCGCCGAACATGGGGTGGGCCGGGCGAAGGCGCAGTGGCTGCACCTCTCCCGGTCGGCGGCGGAGATCGACACGATGCGAGAGATCAAGCGGGCCATGGATCCGGCCGGGGTGCTCAACCCTGGTGCGTTGCTGCCGTTGTCATGACGGCAGGTGGTGGTGAGGGGCCCGGCCGAGCAGGGGTCAGCCGTAGACCCGGTCTCGCACCGCGGCCGGCCGATTGGTGATGATCCCGTCGACTCCGAGCGATAGGCAAAGATCGACATCATCCGGCTCGTCTACCGTCCAGACGTGCACCTTGCCCCCGGCCTCATGGACCTTTCGCACATAACCGGGGTGACGACGGATGATCTCAATCCCCGGTCCCGCGTACCGGGCACCGAACGGGAGCCAACCGGCGCGGCATCTGACCGGCACCCGGTCCATAAGGAACACCCGGTCGAGATCCGGCGCCAGGGTGCGCATCCGCCGAACGGCCGACTCGGCGAAGGACATCATCCGGATTGCTCCCGCCCCCGATCTTCGGGGCTCCAACAACCCGTAACGGGACAGGGTGTCCACAAGCATGGACTCGACCAAACCGCCAAACCGGGTGGGGTGCTTCGTCTCGATGGACAGGCCCACCGGGCGGTCCACCGAAGTCGTCAACTCGAGCAGACGATCCAGCGTCAGTACCTTTCGCGCAATGGCGTCGTAGGGCGGCGGCTGGTCATCGCTGTCAAGCCCGCTCGGCCACTCATGCTTCCAGCCCGCGAAATCCTGTTCCTCCAACTGCGCCAACGTCTTGGTGGCAACCACACCTCTGCCATCGGAGGTGCGGTCGATACGGCGGTCGTGCACGCATACCAGAACCGTGTCCGCGGTCAGCCGGACGTCGCATTCAAGCGCATCCGCACCAGCGGTGATTGCTTCCTCGTAAGCAGTCAAAGTGTGTTCGGCCAGTTCGTCACTGGCACCGCGATGGGCTATCACCAGCGGTTCGCGAGTCAAGGCCACGCGCCAAGGATGCACCTACCCGAGTGGAGACGCAGCACGGGGCAGCCTGCGCCTGTCGAGCTGGCGAGACTTGCAGGGGTGAATGAGACCGACGGAAAAAGATTGAGGTCTGGGCGCCGCCGACGGGGGATGCGGGGGCGCCCAGACACCCCCAGACTAGGCGGCCCTCAGCGTCGAAGGCAAGCCGTGGCGGGACATAGTCGCGATTTCAACTGAATTTTCCTGGAGCATCGCCGGAGGGTAGTCAATCGGCTACACACTGGTCATCGGCGGCGGGCAACCTGAGGGACCCGGAGGAAAAAACGTCGGGTGGATCCGCGATGCGCCGCAGGTCCACCCGACGTGGCAGACGGGAGACTCCCCCGTGGCCTCCCGTCACTTCCTGTCCACATTGTGCCCACTGCGCTGATCGGCCATACCCGGGTGGGTGTGATCCGGGTCATAGGCGGCTGCACCCCACCTACCTGGCTAACCTGGGTCGGTGGACATGGTTGCGCTGGGTGTCGCTCTGATCGCATTGATCGTGGCCGGCTGGTCGAGCCTGGTGGCCCGCCGGGACCGACGTGCCCGGCCGGCGCCGGGGGCAGCCACTGAGCCCTGGGCGGGACCGGGCAGTCCGCCGTCGGCGGCGCCGATCGTGGGCGTACCCAACCCCGCAGACGGCGCGCTGCGGCACGTATCCGTCGTTCGGTACGACGCTTTCGATGACGTTGCGGGTCGACAGTCGTTCACCGCCGCTCTGCTGGACGACAATGGTGAGGGTCTAGTGATCACCGCGCTGCATGGTCGTGCGGAGTCGAGGACATTTCTCAAGGGTGTGGGCGGTTCCGCCAGTGACGCGCTGTCGCCGGAAGAACAACGTGCGGTGTCGTATGCGCGGGATGGCAGCCAGTAGACGACGCGGAGCCGGGCGGGGTAAGTACCCACGCCCGGCTCCGGTTGGTGCCTTGGTCGAACTACTGCACTTGCGAGAAGGATCAGTAGATGAGCCTGGTCGAGCCCGCGTAGTCGTACATGTTCCAGCTGGCGTAGGCGTAGTCGATCGAGACTCCGCTACTGGGGTTGTTGGCCTGGACCACCTGACCGTCGCCGATGTACATCGCCGCGTGGCGGGATCCGCCGCTGCCGAAGTACATCAGGTCGCCGGGCACCATCTGGTTCAGCGCGACCGGGATCGCGCGCCCGGTCACCATCTGGGCCCCGGAGTAGTGCGGAATGTCGATCCCGACCTGCGAGTAGGACCACATGGTCAGACCAGAGCAGTCAAAGCTGTACGGCCCCTCGCCACCCCTGACGTAGGAGGACACGCCAGCGCGGCTCTTGGCAAGACTGACCACCCGCGCCCGAGTATCCACCACCCACTTCTCGTGGGCGTCAACGGACTTGACGCGGGCATTCGCCTGCGCGAGGGCCCGACGGGCGATCTCACGGTTGCGCATGGTGCGCCACAGATCCGCCTCGGCTGAGGGCAGCATCTTGGCCCAGCGGGTCCGTGCCACCGCCAGGCGGGTTGCCTCCTGCTGGGCAGCGGCAACGCTGCTGGAGTCGGCCTGGGTGACCTTCGCAGCAGCGGCCTTCTCGGCGGCTACCGCGAGCTTGTACTCGTTGCGGACAGCCTCAACGTGGCGCTTGCGGGCTCCCAAAGTGGCCGTCACAGCCACGAGCACCTTGTGTTTACGGGCCTGGTCCAGCCGGGCTTCCTTCTGGGCCAGCGAAAGCTTGGCCCAGGCGTTCGGTGCGGCCTTCGCCGCCGCTACCTGAGTGGTGGCGGACGCGGCCGGAGCCGCCGTCGCGGGGACAGCCGCGAGGACGCTCATCGAGGCGGCCGCCGCGGCGATGGGCAGTGTGAGTCGCTTGGCAACTCGCATGTGGATTCCTCCCTGGACTGCCTCCCGGCGGATCGCGTCTTCGCGTCCGGCTGACTCCTCCGTCCGCCGCCCGGATTGGGCGGTGCGGAGAATCGTCAGACCCCGGTACACCGTCGGTGCGCGCCCATCGGGGGCGCGGCCGTTGGTGATTCAGCAGGTCGTTCGCGACCCGGAACTAACGGAACCGCTCTGCAACGACACAATCGAACGTACCTACGTCTGCGGGTGCTTCCAGGCCCTGATCGGTGACCTGAATCACAGGGATCGACAGCTTTTCGTAAAGAGCGTGTTCTGCATCACGGAATTGCCTGGTTCAGCCGATTTCCGCCGAATTACACGGGCGTGAGCATCATTTGCGAAAAATTCTTCGGTCAAGGCTCCAGTAGGCGGCGAATCAGTCCCGCTACCCCGTCGGCATCGTTGGCCGGCAGTAGTGTCCCCGCCGCGGACAGCACCCGCGGGTGGGCGTTCGCAACGGCGTAGGAGTGGCCTGCCCACTCCAGCATCGACAGATCGTTGGGCATATCCCCGACGGCGTGGACGTTCGCCGACGGAATCCCGAGTTCGGCGGCATAGTCGGCCAGGGTGGTGCCCTTTGTTACGCCGAGCGGGCCGAGTTCCACGATCGGCACCCGGTGACTCGAGTGAGTCGCCTCCACCAGCCCGGCCAGCAACCCTTCGACGCTGCCCAGGAACAGGTCCGGGTGTTGGCTGTCGTCGACAACGGCGACCATCTTGGCGATTTGCCAGCCGTCTGCGGCTTTGGCCCACATTTGCTCGACGTGGTCCCGGGCGCTGTAGGGACCGACTGTCACAATCCGGTCGAAGCGTCCGTCCGGAGCCGCCAACATGCTGCGGATTTCCACCGCAGCATGTGCCCGGGTCAGCTCCGACATCACTCGCTCGGCAGTGTCCGCGGGGATCGAGTGGATCCGGCTGGGGATGAGCGTCGCCAGGTCCAGCACCAGTGCGCCATTGGCCGCGATCACTGAACCGCGATGACCTGTCAGCTCTGCGAAACCCTCGAGGAACATCGGCGGTCGACCGGTCACGAAGACGAGCTCGGTCCGCGCATTGTCGGCAAGTTCGGCGATGGCGTCCTTGGTGGCCTCGGATACTGAACCGTCCGAGCGCAGCAAAGTTCCGTCGAGATCGGTGGCCAACAATGTGCGCTCGGTCATACCGGACCGCGATTCCGGAGTGCCACCCTCATCGGCGAAGTTCGATGGCAGCGGTACCCATCAGCGGCCGCAGCGCTGCGGGTAGGAGCACCGTTCCGTCCGACTGTTGGTGGTTTTCCAGCAGGGCCACGATGATCCTAGGAATCGCGCACAACGTGCCATTCAGGGTGGCGAGCGGGGTCGGGCGACCTTGAACGTCGCGGGTCCGGATATTCAACCGCCTCGCCTGGAAGTCGGTGCAGTTGGACGTGGAGGTGACCTCCCGGTAGGTGCCCTGCGTCGGGATCCACGCTTCGATATCGAACTTGCGCGCCGCCGAGGATCCGAGGTCCCCGGTCGCGACGTCGATCACCCGGTAGGGCAACTCCAGGGCGTCCATGAACTCCCGCTCCCAGCCCAGCAGCCGCAGATGCTCCGCCTCTGCCTCGGCCGGTGGACAGAACGAGAACATCTCCACCTTGTCGAACTGGTGCACCCGGATAATGCCCCTGGTGTCCTTTCCGTAGGTCCCGGCCTCGCGCCGAAAGCAGGGAGAGAATCCGACGTAGCGAAGGGGTAGCGACGACGGATCGAGGATTTCGTCGCTGTGGTAGGCGGCCAGCGGTACTTCGGCGGTGCCGACCAGGTAGAGATCGTCTGCTTCCAGGCGGTAGACGTTCTCGGCGGCCTGACCCAGGAACCCGGTGCCATCCATCGCGGCTGGACTCACCAAGGCTGGCGGGATCATCGGCGTGAACCCGTTGGCGACCGCGGAGGCCATCGCCAGGTTCACCAATGCGAGCTCCAACATCGCACCTGGACCGGTCAGGTAGTAGAACCGGCTGCCGCTGACTTTGGCGGCCCGCTCGACGTCGATGGCACCGGTCAGCTCGCCCAGTTCCAGGTGGTCCCGGGGCTCAAAGCCGGAGTCGGCGAAATCGCGCGGGCGGCCTTCCCGAGCCAGCACCACGAAGTCCTGCTCGCCACCGCGGGGGGAGGTATCCGACACCAGGTTGGACAGGCCGCCGGCACCGGCGATGACCGCCGCCTGTGCCTCCCGGCTAGCCGCCTCGGCGACTTTGACCTGCTCGGCGAGCTCCGCGGTTGCGACCAGCAGCTCCGCCAACTCTGCCTGCTGCTGCTCAGTCGCAGTGCCTCGGCGGCTCGCCCCGGTCAGGCCACCGATCCGCTTACCCAGCGCTTTCTGTTCAGCGCGGAGCGACTCGAACTGAGCCAGCGCCGTTCGCCGATCGTCATCGGCCCGCAGCAGTGAATCCACCAGGGTCGGGTCTTCGCCGCGGGCATGTTGACTGCGTCGGTACCTCTCGGGGTCGGCGCGCAGCGCTTTCAGGTCGATCATGGTCTCAGGTTAGGGGTAGGGCCGATGGGCGCCGGTCACCCAGGTGACTGGTCGTCGGGACGTCGTCGCCGGTCTGGTGTGCAGCGCTGGATGACTACCAGTTGGTCGTCCCGCTGGAACAGCTTCACGCCTCCCTCATCGAACCGGATGGTGCGGCCATCCCTGATAACCGCTAGCACGATCTGACCGCGGGCGCGTAGCGCACCCGGGTCGAGTCCGATCTCGTCTCGGGCAGCCGGCCGTTGGGTGACCTCCAAGCCCATCGCCGGATCCAACAGATCCTCCATCAAACTGCCGGCTTCCGGTGCGACGCTGGCCAGACCCAGCAGCTGGCCGGCGGATTCCGCAGTCGGTACGACGCTGGTGGCACCACTGGCGCGCAGCAGATCGGCGTTGCTGGATTCCCGGGCCGCCGCAACCAGCGACGCCTTCTTGTTCAGCCGATTGACCGACAGTGTGATGAGTACGGTCGTGTCATCGGAGTTGGTGGCGACGATCACCTTGTCCGCGCGTTGGACTTCGGCCTGCTTCAACACGTCTTCGCGTCGGGCATCGCCCAACACCGAGAACACCCCGAGCCGGGACGCCTCCTCCACGGCCAGCGGATCGGGGCTGATCACGACAATTCGGTCTACCCGCTCACCGGCCTGCAGCAGCGTGGCTACCGCGGCACGACCCTTCACGCCGTAGCCGATGACGACCGAATGGTGCTGCACTTTCTTCCTCCAGGCGCGCTCACGGCTCTGCTCGCGAGTCCGTTGGGTGAGTACTTCGATGGTGGTGCCGACCAGCACGATCAGGAACAACAGTCGGAGCGGGGTGATGATCAGGATGTTCACCAGCCGCGCCTCGGGCGTGATCGGCGTGATATCCCCGTAGCCAGTGGTGGAGAGTGAGACGGTCGCGTAATAGAGGGCGTCCAGTGGCGTCAACGGGTCGCCGGTGACATCCCGGTAGCCCGACCGACCCAGGTAGACCAGGGCTGAAGCGACGACGATGCAGCCCAGTGCCACGCCGGCACGGAGGGCGAACTGCCGACCGGGGGGGACGTTGCGCTCCGGCAGAACCAACTTCCCACCACGGTCGTCATCGGTCAGCACCTTTGCAGGGTAGACGCTGCTGACGTTGAGGGGTCAGGGAAGTTGCAGGTACTCCACTTCGGACCCGGCGGCGGCGCCTCCCGCCGGGACGACTGCCACGGCGTCCGAGAGGGTCAGAGCCCGCAGCGGTGAGGTGTCAGCGCCCACTGTGGCGGCCAAACCCGACGCCGACCGGGTAACCGGCAGCAGTCGGGCGCGGTCGCCGGCCCGCTGCGAGTGCAGCAACCTGCCGAGGTGCCCGCGCGGGGCGACGGCGCCGCCCATCGCCTGGATCACGGGCAGCACCAGGCACACCAACGCCGCGATACCGCCCAGCGGATCCCCCGGGACCCCGATCAACGGTCGGCCGTCGGGCAGCAGGAACATGGCCATCGAGCCGCCCGGGTCGACAGCAACGCGGGAGACGATCGGTTCCGCGGCCAGTTCGGCGGCCGCCCGCCCGAGCGCCGCCCGGGTGCCGGCTCCGCCGGTGACGATCACGACGTCGGCAGCTGAGTCGACAATGTCGGCTGCGAGGTCGATCGCCGGTGTGTGGCTGGTGGGATAGGCCTGGCCGCCGGCCTGCGCGATCCAACCGGGAACCATTGGACCTACCGAGTCGCGCAACCGACCCCGGCTGGGCAACCCGTGCTCCAGGACGTCGTCGCTGATCAGCATCAGCACGACCGAGGGCGCTGGAAAGACCCACAGGATGTCGTTGCCCGCCGCCGCGGCCAGACCGGCACAGATGGGACTGACGCGGTCTCCGGCAACCGCAAGCACGGTACCGGCGGCCGCATCCGCGCCGCGGAATCTGGTGTGGGCCCCGAATTCGACGTGCCCCGGGTGTGCCCCCCTGGCGGTGAGGTGATTCCCGTCGGACTGTCCGGCGGGCCCTGGCAGCACGCCGGTGCTGTTGGGCGGGAGGGCCGCACCCAGCTCGATTCGGATGGCCATTGCGTCCGGAAGTGGGGCGTGTGGCGGTTGGTCCACTGCGATCCGCCACGGTCCGGGTCCGGCCACAGCCCAGCCGTCGTCGTCGGCGACGTCGAACGGGGGTAGATCCACCAACGCTGTGGCGTCGGATGCCAGCACGGACCCGACCGCCTCCGCAGGCGACACGGCTAACGCCTCGGCGGCCCGAATTGCGCCGACGGCCCGCGACCGGGCCCGGTGCAGCGGGAAGCCGAGTTGATCGGCCCGCGGGTTGGCACCGGGCGCGCGATCTGACTGGGCTTCGTGGGTCATGGGTACAGCGTGGACGGTGCGACCGGCACAGCGCAGGTTATTGACGCTGGTGTCAATATGACGCTAGTGTCAATTATATGAGCCGCGCCCTCCGCAGCACCATTGATCGACGAGACGCTACCTTCGTCGCGAATGCCGAGGCCATGGTCTCCGCACTCGACGAGATCGGGGAACTCGTTGCCCGGGTGACCACCGGTGGCGGCTCCGAGGATGCGACGAAGAACGCGCGCACCCTCGCCCGACACCGGGCCCGCGGAAAATTGCTCCCCAGAGAACGGATCGCGCTGCTACTCGACCGGGCGAGTCCCTTCCTGGAGTTGAGTCCGCTGGCGGGCTGGGGGACCGAGGATCCCCTCGGCGGTGGCATGGTCACCGGAATCGGCACGGTCAGTGGTGTCGAGTGCATGATCGTGGCGAATGACCCAACGGTGAAAGGTGGCAGCCAGGGACCCACCTCGGTGACCAAGGGGCTGCGGGCAATGGAGATCGCCCGGGAGAACAGACTTCCGTTGATCAACCTGACCGAGTCCGGTGGCGCGGACCTGCCGAAACAGGCGGACATCTTCGTGCCCGGCGGGGCCAGCTTCCGCAATCTGACGCAATTGTCCGCAGCGGGGATACCCACGATCACGATCGTGTTCGGCAGCAGCACCGCCGGCGGCGCCTACGTACCCGGGATGAGCGACTACGTCGTGATGCAGCGGGAGGCTGCCAAGGTGTTCCTCGGCGGACCACCACTGGTCAAGATGGCCATTGACGAGGATGCCGATGAGGAGACCCTCGGCGGTGCGGAGATGCATGCCCGCACCTCCGGGTTGGCGGACTACCTCGCCAATGATGAGCCCGATGCCCTTCGGATCGGCCGTGAGATCGTGGCCCACCTGGGTTGGCGGAAGCCGGGTGGTTCTGCGCCGGACCGGCTCCGGCAGGCACCGGCGGCGGCGCCAAAGTATGACCCTGTCGAACTGCGCGGAATCGCAAGTTCGGACGTGCGCGTGCCGTTCGAGGCGCGGGAGGTGATCGCCAGAATCGTCGACGGCAGTCATTTCGAAGAGTTCAAACCGCTGTACGGCACCACCCTGGTCACCGGCTGGGCGAGGCTGGGCGGACGGCCATTGGGCATCCTCGCCAACAACGGCATCCTGTTCAGCGAGGAGGCCCAGAAGGGCGCCCAGTTCATCCAGCTCTGCAACCGATCGAACACCCCCCTCCTGTTCGCCCAGAACATCACCGGATTCATGGTCGGCACCCGGTACGAACAGGGCGGCATCATCAAGGACGGCGCCAAGCTGATCAACGCCGTGTCCAACTCCACGGTGCCGCATCTGACCTTGATGATGGGTGCCTCCTACGGCGCCGGTAACTACGGGATGTCCGGCCGCGCCTACAACCCGCGGTTCGTCTTCAGCTGGCCCAACCATCGGATCGCGGTGATGGGGCCCAAGCAGCTCGCCGGGGTGCTCACCATCGTCGCCCGGCAGAAGTCCGAGGCCGCGGGGATCGACTTCGACGAGGCCGCCTTCGCGCCGATGAGGGATGCGTTCGAGGCCATGGTCGAGGGTCAATCCACGGCCCTGTTCGCCACCGGCCGACTGTGGGACGACGGCATCATCGACCCGGCGGATACCCGCACCGTCCTCTCGCTGGCATTATCCGCCTGTTATAGCGCGGAGGTCGTCGGCACCGGCGGCTTCGGCGTCTTCCGGATGTAGGGAATCATGACCGCAACCATCACCCGTCTGTTGATCGCGAACCGGGGCGAGATCGCCCGCCGGATAATGCGGACCGCCCACGCCCGTGGCATCGTCTGCGTCGCGGTGTTCAGCGAACCGGACGCCGACGAGATCTACGTGGCCGAGGCCGACCTGGCGGTGGCCCTGACCGGGGTGTCCAGCGCGCAGACGTACCTCGATCGGGAGCAGCTGCTGGCCGCCGCCAGGATCACGGGTTGCGACGCCGTCCATCCGGGCTATGGCTTCCTCAGCGAGAGCGCGGAGTTTGCGCAGGACGTGATCGACCAGGGTCTGATCTGGGTCGGCCCGGAGCCGGCGTCGATCATCGCCATGTCGGACAAAGTGCGCGCCAAGCAGCTGGTTGCCGCCGCGGGCGTGCCGTTGGTGCCGGGGGCGGAGTTGGCTGAGCAGGCGACGGATGCGGAGTTGACTGAGGCCGCCGCCGGGGTCGGGTACCCGCTGCTGGTGAAGGCCTCCGCCGGAGGTGGCGGCAAGGGGATGCGGGTGGTGGCTGAGCCCGCCGACCTGCTGGCTGCCGTCGCCGGCGCCCGTCGTGAGGCTGCCTCCTCATTCGGCGACCCGACGGTCTTCCTGGAGCGCTACTTGGCCGCTGCCCGGCACATCGAGGTGCAGGTATTCGGCGACCGGCACGGCAGCGTCCGTCACCTGTTGGAGCGCGACTGCTCCATCCAGCGACGTCATCAGAAGGTGATCGAGGAGGCACCCGCCGCGTTCCTCGACAGCGAAGTTCGGGACGGCCTGCAGCAGGCGGCCGTCGCGGCAGCCGTGGCCGTGGACTACGTCGGTGCCGGCACCGTGGAGTTCCTGGTCGACGGTGCCGACTACTTCTTCTTGGAGATGAACACTCGGCTTCAGGTCGAACACCCGGTGACCGAGGAAGTGCTCGGCGTGGATCTGGTCGGTTGGCAGTTCGACGTGGCCGAGGGCCAACCGCTGCCGGACATCGACGTCACGGCGCGAGGCCATGCCATCGAGGTCCGGCTCTACGCCGAGGATCCGACGGCTGACGACCTGCCGAGCACCGGCACGTTGACCACCTTCGACGTTGCCGATCCCTCAGTCAGGCTGGAAACGGCCGTGGCGTCCGGTTCGGTGGTGTCCCCGCACTACGACCCGATGCTTGCCAAGGTGATCGCACACGGTCGAGATCGGCCGGAGGCCGCGCAGGTACTCGCTCGTGCACTGCGTTCGGCGCGGATCCACGGGGTGACCACGAACCGGGAGATGCTGGTCGCGGTGCTGGAGCATCCGGCCTTCCTGTCCGGGTCGGTGAACACGGCCTTCCTGACGGACCACCCGGAAGTTCGCCAGGCCGGGCCGTCGGTGCCGGTCGCCCAAGGGCACGCGGTGGTGGCGGCTGCCGGCGCGTGGCAATGTCTGGCCGCGACCGTCCCGGTCGTCGCCGAGGGCTTGGCGCCGCCGGGTTGGCGCAACGTGGTGACGGCCACCGGCCAGGAACTTGTGTTGACCGGCGGTGGGACCCGAGCGGTCGGACTGCCGAACCCGGAAGCGGGGGTGGTCGTCCACCGCCGGCAGGGCCTCGTCCCGGAGTGGGGTATCGCCAGCGTCGGTGCCGCCGATGGCGCCGCGGACACCTCGGAGATCCGGTGGCTGCCCGAGGTCGCTGTGACGCTCGGCCGGGCCCAGCAATTCGGCGATACCCGGCAGTGGCAGTTGCCCGCACGGGTGAGGCTGGCCGGCGGGGTGGACCTGCGGACGCGGGTGACGATGCTGGTGGAAGGTGACGGCGGCACCCTGTACGTCGACGATCCCAGGGAGCACACGAGCTGGCAGTTACTACCGCGGAGCGCGGAATCCGACGACCTCGGAGCTGGCGCCGGTCCGAGCACACCGGTGCCGGGAAGTATCACGGTGGTCGCTGTCGCGCCCGGTGACCAAGTGGCAGCAGGTGACCTTCTGGTGGTGTTGGAGGCAATGAAGATGGAGCACCGGATAGTGGCAGATGTCGACGCGGAGGTAGCCGAAGTGCTGGTTGAGGTCGGTGACAGCGTCGAGGCCCACCAAGTGGTGGTGACGTTTGCGACCCCAGGTGGTGACTCATGACCGGAGCGTCGGGCGCAAGAAGGCCGATCCGGATCGCGAACTGCTCTGGCTTCTACGGAGACCGGCTCTCGGCCGCCCGGGAAATGGTCGATGGCGGACCGATCGACGTGCTCACCGGCGACTGGCTCGCCGAATTGACGATGACCATCCTGGCCCGATCCAAGCTCAAGGGTGGCCGGGGATACGCCGGCACTTTTGTGACGCAACTCCGTGATGTGTTGGCCGACTGCGTCAGCGCCGGTGTCCGGATCGTCAGCAACGCCGGCGGCCTGGATCCGCAGGCCTGTGCGGCCGCGATCCGGGAATTCGCGGCCGACGGGGTGAAGGTGGCGGTCGTGTCCGGTGACGACCTGACGGCGCGGGTCGGAGACCTCCTCGCCGGTGACAACGGTGGACCGGCAGAGCCGTTCGTCAACCTCGATACCGGGGAGGCCTTCGATTCGGTCAGTTGGCCACCGCTCACCGCCAACGCCTATCTGGGCTCCCGGGGGGTGGCAGCGGCGCTGGCCGCGGGTGCGGATGTCGTCGTGACGGGTCGGATCACCGACGCTGCCCTGGTGGTCGGGCCGGCCGCCTGGTGGCACGGCTGGGAGTTGGCCGATCCGGCGAACCTGGATGCTATCGCCGGGGCCGTCGTCGCCGGTCATGTGATCGAGTGCGGCGCGCAGGCCACCGGTGGCAACTACGCCTTCTTCACCGATGTGCCGGGGCTGGAGCATCCGGGCTTCCCAATCGCCGAGGTTGCTGCCGACGGCTCCTCGGTGATTACCAAGCACTGGGGCACCGGGGGCCTGGTCAGCGTCGGCACCGTCACTTCGCAGTTGGTTTATGAGATCGGGGCACCGGCCTACCCGACGCCTGACGCGGTCGCCCTCTTTCACACCACCAAGGTGCAGCAGGTCGGCGCCGATCGGGTGCGTATCAGCGGCACCCGTGGTTTGCCGCCGCCGAAACGCCTGAAGGTGGCGATGACGAGGCTCGGCGGTTTCCGGAACACGATGGATCTGGTGATCACTGGCCGGGAGGTCGAGGCCAAAGCAGACCTGGTACTGCGATCAGTCCTCGGTGTGACGCTGCTGGAGGCGAAGGCCGACGGGATGACGCCGGAACTGCTGGCCGACCGATCCCGCTGGGATGTGGAGCGGGTGGAGGTGGCGCTGCTGCGCGGCGACCAGGTGGACCCGCATGGTTTGGCCGCGGCCCAGGCGGTGCTGCGGATCAATGTGAAGGACCCGGATCCGGCCACGGTGGGCAAACCCATCACCAGTTCCCTGATCGAGGCCGGTCTGTCCAACTACCCCGGATTCTTCGCCAGCGCGCCGCCCGGAGCGGGGACCCCGTTCGCCGTGCTGTGGCCGACATCGGTTGCGGCCGAGGTGGTGGTCGAGCAGCTCGACATCGAAGGCACCCCGGTGCCGATACCGGCGGCGATGTCGACAACCGAATCGGTGGCCATCCCGGCGCCGGTCGGGTACCCGGCAGCGCCGCAGTTCTCTGGCGAGACCAGGCTTCGAGCCCTCGGGGAGATCATCGGGGCCCGTTCCGGGGACAAGGGTGGTGCCGCCAACATCGGCTGCTGGATCCCGGACCCCAGCGAGGCGGAGGCGGTGGCGATCGCCTGGGGTGAAGGTTCGCCGTGGGCTGCAGCCGTGGATGGATTCCACGACACCGCAGCGGTATGGGCAAGTGATGCGGCGCTGCCGGTCGACGAGGTCGCGGTGGCCCGGGCCGATACTGCGTATGCCTGGTTGGTGGAACTGCTCACGCCGGCCACGATCCGGCGGCTGCTACCGGAGGCGGCCGGGGTTCCGGTGGAGATCCATCTGCTCCCGGAGTTGCGGGCTGTGAACATCCTGCTGCCCGGATTGCTGGGTCGCGGGGTGGCCGACTCGAACCTGCTGGACCCGCAGGCCAAGGGTCTCGGGGAATACCTGCGGGCACGGTTCGTGCCGGTGCCGGTGGAGTTGCTGCCGCAGTGAATACCGGTGAGGCGGTGGTCGACGGTCCGGTGACCCAGAAGGGGCAGCGGACCCGAGCCCGCCTGGTGGCTGCCGCCGGTGAGGTGTTCTGCGAGCGCGGCTTCAACGAGACCCGGATGTCGGATATCGCCGAACGGGCAGGTGTCGCCCACGGCACGGTCTACGTGTACTTCGAGAGCAAGTCCGATGTGCTCCGCAGTGTGGTCGCCGACCTGCTGGCGGATATCGCGGGCTACCTGCGCGGTATCGAGGCTGCAGATACCGCGGGCAGGATCGCAGAGGCCAACGAGCGGTACCTGCGCGTCTACGCCGAGCACGCCCGGCTGTTGCAGGTGGTCGAACAGGTCGGCAGCTCGGATACCTCGTTCGATGATCTGCTCTCCGACTTCCGGGAGCGGCACGTGCAGCGCGTCGCCGACGGTATTCGCCGGTTGCAGTCGCGCGGTCTGGTGCCGCTCGAGATCGACGCCGAGGTCGCGGCACCGGCACTGTCGGCGATGGTCGAGGGCTACGCGCGGCACAACCGGGACTTCGATGTCGACGAGGTCAGTGGCACCCTCACTCTGCTGTGGTTGCGCGCTCTCGGGTTGACCCCTGATGGTCAGCCCCCTCCCCAGCCGACGCGATAGCCGACGTCCGACGCCTCACCCCCGACCCTCGCCCGCCGATCCGTACAACCACAGGAGTCATCCCGATGCAGTTCACCCCAGAGCACGAAGCGTTCCGCGCCACCATCCGCGGTTTCGTCGAGAATGAGATCAACCCCTACTGCGACGAGTGGGAGGCGGCCGGGATCTTCCCGGCACACGAACTCTTCCCGAAACTCGCGAAACTCGGGGCGTTCGGGCTGGAGGTGGATCCGGCGTACGACGGCCAAGGAGCGGATACGACCTTCACGCTGGTGCTGGGCGAGGAACTCGGCCGCGCCGACTGCGCAGGGGTGCCGTTGTCGATCGCGGTGCAGGTCGGGATGGCCACGCCTGCGCTCTACAAGTTCGGTAGCGAGGAACTGAAGCAGAACTACCTCGCGCCCGCCCTGCGCGGCGAACAGGTGGCGGCCATCGCGGTGTCCGAGGCCGATGCCGGATCCGACGTCGCCGGTATCCGCACCCGCGCGGTCTCCGACGGTGATGACTGGCTGATCACCGGCCGGAAGATGTGGATCACCAACGGCACCCAGGCGGATTGGCTGTGTCTGCTGGCCCGCACCTCCGACGAGGGCGGGTTCCAGGGGATGTCGCTGATCGTCGTGCCGACCGCCACCCCCGGCTTCTCGGTCGGGCGCAAGATAGAGAAGATGGGCAACCGTTCCTCCGACACCGCGGAGTTGGTGTTCGACGAGGTGCGGGTACCGAAGGCCAACACCATCGGCGAGATCGGGCGGGGATTCCAGCAGCAGATGGCGCAGTTTCAGGATGAGCGACTGATCGGAGCCTTCATGTCGGTCGCCTCTGCGCGCCGGGCACTGGACCGCACCAAGGAGTACCTGCAGGAGCGCACCGCGTTCGGTAAGCCGCTGCTGGCGAACCAGGCGCTGCAGTACCGGCTCGCGGAGTTGTACGCCGAGGTTGATCTGGTGCAGACCTACTGTCGGGTGGCCGCGTTCCGAGCGGCAGAAGGCGAGAACGTCACCCGGGAGGCGACCGTGGCGAAACTCAAATGCGGCCGATTGCAGCGGGAGGTGGCTGATACGTGCGTGCAGTTCCACGGCGGGATGGGTTACGCCGAGGAGATGTGGCCCGCCCGCTACTACCGTGATGCCCGGCTGACGTCCATCGGCGGCGGCGCCGACGAGGTCATGCTGCGGGTGCTGTCGATGCTGGAAGGGATGGGACGGAAATGACCGAGGAGCAGGCGCAGACCAGCGCGAGCCCGATCCACTACGAGGTCGCAGCCGGGGTGGCTACGATCACGATCAACAGCCCAGAGCGCCGGAACGTGTTGGATGCAACCTCCATCCTCGGGATGCGGGAGGCGCTCGCCGCGGCGGCGGCCGACGATGCCGTCCGGGTAGTCGTGCTCACCGGCGCGGGGAACACGTTCTGCGCGGGCGCCGACCTGTCCGGTGCCACCGGTGGTGACGCGGCATCCTTCGCCGGTTCCGGACCGCGGGCGCTGGCCGAGTTGTTGGTCGACCTGCTGGACCACCCCAAGCCGACGATCGCCCGGGTGCAGGGTCATGTCGCCGGCGGCGGTAACGGTCTGGTGGCGGCCTGCGATCTCGCGGTCGCGGTCGACACTGCCAAATTCGCCTTCTCCGAGGTACGGGTGGGTGTCGCACCCGCGGTGATCAGTGTCGTGTGCCTGGACAAGATGCATCGGTCTGATGGTTACGAGTTGCTGCTCACCGGCGAACGGGTTCTCGCCGCTCGGGTGGCGCAGGCTGGTCTGGTGAACCGGGTTGTGCCCGTCGATGACCTCGACGTGGCCGTCGCAGAGTTCGTCGGCCAGTTGCGCCTCGGTGGACCGGCCGCGCTGGCAGCGACGAAGAAGTTGTTGCGGCAGGTGCCCACGATGTCGCGGGCGGACGCCTTCGCGTGGACCTCGGACCTGTCTGCCGAGATCTTCGCCTCGGCTGAGGCGAAGGATGGGATGACCGCGTTTCTCACCCGCAGTCGCCCATCGTGGGCCCCCGCCGAATAGGGTCGTTTGCCATGACGACCAGCGTGGGATCCGGCGGATCCGATGACACGGCCAGTGGGCGGCTGCGGGCGCGGATAGCGGCTGGGATGCCGCAGACGCAGGCCGAGTTGGAGTCGTTGGTGCGCATCCCCGGGTGTGCCTTCCCAGGGTTTCCGCCGGCCGAGATCGAACGAGTCGCCCAGCGGGTGGCAGCGATCCTGCGCGACGCGGGCTGTGCTCAGGTGGACATCATCGACAATGGTGAGAACCCGCCGGCGGTTTACGCCGAAGCACCCGGGCCGGCCGGTTCGCCAACTGTGCTGCTGTATGCGCACTACGACGTTCAGCCCGCCGGGGATCTGGCCGCCTGGACATCGCCGCCGTTCGAACCCGCGGTACGCGACGGCCGACTGTACGGGCGAGGTGCCGCCGACGACAAGAGCGGAGTAGTGCTGCACGCCGCCGTCATCCGGGCGTTCGACGGCCGTCCGCCCTGCACAGTCCGCGTCATCATCGAAGGTGACGAGGAGTACGGCGGGTCGTTCGAGGACTTCCCGCGGCAGCATCCGGAGATGTTCGCCGCCGATGCGATCATCATCGCCGACACCGGCAATATCGAGGTCGGGGTACCGACCTTTACCAGCGCGCTGCGCGGGATGGCGATGGTCACCGTCAGCGTGGCAACTCTCGCCGACCCGGTGCACTCGGGCATGTTCGGCGGCCCCGCCCCCGACGCGCTGATGGCACTGATCGCGCTGCTTGCCACACTGCGCGATGCTGACGGCGACACGGCCGTGCCCGGGGTCACCGGCTACGAATGGTCGGGTGCGGATTTCGACGAGCAGATGTTCCGCGACCAGGCGGGTGTCCTGCCGGGCCAGCCCTTGACCGGTACCGGCAGTATCGCGTCCCGGTTGTACAGCCGGCCGGTGGCCAGCGTGGTCGGGATCGACGCCCCGGCCGTCGACGGGGCCATCAACGCGGTTGTCCCGCGCGCACGTGCCAAGGTCTCGCTCCGGGTACCGCCGGGGACGAATCCGAAGGTGGCCCAGCAGGCACTCACCGACTACCTGATCGCCCAGGCACCGTGGGGAGTGCAGGTCGAGGTCGAGCCGGGGGCCACCGGGGACGGCTACCTGGCGGACACCTCCGGTCCGGTCTATGCCGCGATGGCTACCGCCATGCGCACGGCTTACGCCGCCGACACGGTCGAGATCGGCTCCGGCGGCAGTATCCCGCTGGTGTCGGTGCTGACCGAGGTCGCCCCCGCGGCGACGATTCTGTTGGTCGGGGCCCAGGACTTGGCCGCCGCCATCCACGCCCCCGATGAGAGTGTGGACCTCGGCGAACTCCGGGATGCTGCGGTTGCGGAGGCGATGTTCGTTCAGCTTCTCGCCGCGGGCGGCGCGTCCGCGCCTCGTCAGCCGTGACCGCAGGGAAGTTCGCCGGCATCCCGGCGGAAGCGTTCGACTTCTACGATGCGCTCGCCGCGGACCCGACGAAGAGTTGGTGGACCGCACACAAGGATGACTACCTGCGTGACATCAGGGAACCGCTCGCGGCGTTGGGGGAGGAGTTGGCGACCGAGTTCGGTCCGGCGCACCTCTACCGGCCCTATCGCGATGTCCGGTTCAGCCGCGACAAGAGCCCCTACAAGGACCACCAGGGGATGTTCACCGAATACCGCAACGGCCTCGGGTGGTACCTGCAACTGTCGGCGACGGGGCTGATGGTCGCCGGAGGCTGGTACGTGTCCACCCCTGAGCAGGTGGGCCGGTTCCGGGACTTCGTTGACGCCGACGACGCCGGTACCCTCGCGAGCCGGTTGACGGAGGTGCAAGCCGCGGGTTTCGCGATTGACGGGCAGCAGTTGAAGACCCGTCCGCGCGGCATCGCCGCCGATCATCCGCGACTGGCCGAGCTTCGCTACCGAACCCTCTACGGCCACCTGCAGTGGCAGCCGGAAGAGTGGATGGGGAGCCGGGATGCTGTCGCGCGGGTGGCCGGGGCCTGGCGCGGCCTTCGACCGTTCATGGAGTTGCTGGCCGATGTGGTTGGCCCCGGCGAGTCACCCACCGCGGGCGGCCGCCGAACGAAGCCCGGCGCCGATGGCGGCGCGACAGCCGGAACGACCGGTGGTCAGGACGGTCTGCGGTAATGCGCACGCTATCGATCGACTGCGGCGGCTCCGGGATCAAGGGTTGCACCCTCGGCGCCGATGGCGGCCTGCTATCCGAGCGGATTCGGGTGAAGGTGAACTATCCGCTGTCACCGCGGTCCTTCCTCGGGATCCTCGACTCCATTGCCCAGCAATCGGCGACTTTCGACCGCGCGACGATCGGTCTGCCCGGAATCGTCCGGCACGGACAGGTGGTGCATACCCCGCACTACCCCAGGTTGGCAGGACCACGGACCGAGATCGACCAGGATCTCGCTCAGGCGTGGGCCCACTGGGATCTGGCCGGCGAGCTGCGAACCCGGTGGGGACGCGACGTGATGGTCCTCAACGATGCGGAGATGCAGGGAGCCGCAGTGGTGTCGGGCATTGGCCTGGAGGTGATGCTCACCCTCGGCACCGGTCTGGGTTGCGCCATCTTTGACGGTGGCTCGCTCGCCCCGAAGTTGGAACTGTCGCACGCCACCGTTCGCAAGGGTCAGATCTACGACCAGTGGTTGGGCGCCGAGGCGCGTCGCCGGCTCGGGGTCAAGAAGTGGAGTCGGCGGATCCACACGATGTTGGCCGAACTGCGACCGGTGTTCTGGTGGGACCGGGTCTACCTCGGCGGCGGTGAGGCGAAGCGGGTGGTCGGACGGTTACCCCATGATGTCGTGCGGGTGCCCAACATCATGGGAATCGTCGGCGGTGCGCGCGCCTGGGAGCTGGCCGAAGCCTCTAACTCGCGCCGCGCTGGCTGACCCCGCTACTGCACCCGCCAATTGCGGACCCAACTGCTCGCCTTGTAGCCCTTGACCCCTGGCTTCGGGGTGGCGGTGATCGTCGCCTTGACGACAACTCCCGGATACCCAAAGGTCTGGACCTTGACTCGGGGACCGGCGGCGACGCTTGTTCGGCAGTAGACGATCTCGCCCCGTCGGGTGAGGTTCGGTGCGCACTGCACCTTTACTCCGCTGATGGTGCCGACGATGACGATTTGGCACTGGTTGCTGGTGCGCGCCCCGGCAACCACCAAGGTGGTTCCGTTCCGTGCGATCCGGGTGGTCGCCGGCAGGCCGTTGACAGTCAACGGGCAGGCCGTCGGGCCGGTCGGGAAGATGTTGGTGACATTGACGGTCCCGGTCGGCGTGATGTCTGCGACGCCGCCGTTGGCCTTGCCCGCGGCGTCTGTGTAGGTCACCGATTTTGCACCGTGGGAATTGACTTCGACCACCCGGCAGGTGGCTCCCAGCGGAACCGAGACGGTGCGCGATTGGGTCGCCTTCAAACTGAAGGCGGCGTCCGTCGGCGCCAACGTCACCGGGTAGGTGGTGCCTGGCGTGCTGCTGTCGATCGGCATGGTGCAACCGAGGGTGAAGGAGTAGTCCACACCCGCCGGCGCCCGGCCGGTTGCCCGCTTCGTCACGATGATCGAACCCGCGTCGAAGGTGTTGGTGGCCGTCACGGTGACGTTCGGAGACCCTTCGGTGATGACCACGGCGTGGTCGACGTCGGGGTAGTCGATCGCCGTGGCCGTGGCGCCGCCGTTGGCGGTCTCGGTCGCCCAGCATTTGGCCCCGAGCGGCAACGGTTCGGTGACTGCCTCCGTCTGGCCCGCAACCAGGGTGACGGTCCTGTCGAGGATGATTTCGGTACCGCCGCCGATCAGGTCCCGCTGGCACTGGACCCGTAGATCGAATTCGGCAGCGGTCACCTGGCCCGCAGCCGCACCGTCGACCGCCTTGGCCAGCGACACATAACCCGCCGGGTAGGGGTTATCGGCGTCGACCGCGACCGGCGGGGCGGTTTGGGCGGGCACGATCACGTTCGCGATCAACTCAGGCGTCGGCTTCGGCGAGTCGCCGGCACTGATCTCGTAGACCGCGCAGGCTGCGCCGACCGGCAGCGGGGTGATGTCAGCGGTCAGCGAGGTTGGTGTCAACGTGGTGTTGACCGGAGTCAGGGTGGAGCCACCGAAGGTGCAGTCGGTCCGGAACTGGTACGGACCCTGCGCCCACTGCGCCGCGTCGCCACTGAGCGTCTTGGTCAGCCGGATCGTGCCGGCGTCGTACTGGTTGTCAACCGACACCAGTGAACCGCCGGAGAAGTCCGGCTTCACGGTGACGTTGACGGAGTCACCAGTGACCGGGCTTGAGCCGTCCGCCACGATCACGGTTCGGGTCGCGTTGTAGTTGTTCCCCTCGGTGACGAGGCAGACGGATCCGGCCGGCAGCGAGGTGCCGGTGCTGGCGTCCAAGACTCGGGTCTCGCCGCTGGCGAGGTTGAAGGCCATCGGGAATCCGGGCAGAACCGCTCCGCCGTCCGGGAACTCGCAGGAGACCTCGAACGGGAAGGAGTTACCACCGACCGTGCCGCCGCCCTGAATCGGAACGTCCGCGGCCGCGCCGGACACGGTCTTGGTGATCGTCAGCCGTCCCGCCTGGAAACTGTTCTCGATGGTCACCGTGATGCCGGCCGGGGTGGTATTCGGATCCGGAACAGTGATGACTTGAGCGTTCGCCTCACCCTCGTTCGGACTGCTGCCGCCGTTGGCGTTGGTCTCCCAGATGGCACACTGGGCGCCGGTCGGCTGCAGCGGCAGGGTGACGGTGGCCCCATCGTCCACGTTCACTGCCCCGGTGGAAATCTCGGTTCCGTTCACCGAGCACCGGTAGGCCATCGGGAAGGTCGGCAGCGTCACCCCGGGTGGGATGCCGATGACCGACTTGCTGATCTTGACGGTGCCGAATCGGAGCGCGGCGCCAGCCTTCAGCGGCTCCGTTGCGGGCTCCTCCACGTTGCCGGTGAAGGTCGACTTCTGGGCGAACGAGTTCCAGGCCAGCGGCATGGTCGCCGCCGTTGTCAACGTCAGCGGTGTCTGCATCGTCCAGGTCAGAGTTACCCCTTGGCCGGGCGCCAGCGGTGACTGGTCTGGGAAGGTCATTGTGGTGCGGAAGCCGGTGGCGCCGCTGGAGAAGGGTGCGTTGAAGGCAGTCGGCGGGCAGGTGTCGCCGGGTGCCGGTTGCAGGTTGTTCGTGCAGAAGGTGGCACCCGGGAAGGTGTTGTTCGTGTATTCCGTGATCAACCCGGCGTAACCCTCGGAGTTCACCACTGGGGTGAGCATGGTGGGCCGGTTGTTCCACTGGGTGCCACGAGGGTCGCTCGACAGCAGCACGCCGGTGTCCCCTACTACCGGAAGCCCATCCACGGCTACCGCCTTGGTCAGGTCATTGGTGCCGGCGTTGACCATCCGGATCAGGAACTTGATGGGATTGCCCGGGTTGACGATCGGTGCGCACGGGTAGCGGGTATAGGTGGTACCGGCGTCGATGTACTGCGGGCAACCCGGGTCAGTGGTGGGGACGACGGTTCCGTTGCTGGTGTTCAGGAACCCCAGGGCGGGATCGCCGGCGCTCCACTTGCGCGAGTCCACCGCGTTGCCAGCCAGCGACGTGACCGCTGCCGAGGCCGTGCAGTACAGGCCTGGGCCATAGGGCCCATCGGTGACGGGCGGGTTGCCGGTGGCGCAGCTGATCGTCGCGTTGGAGCCATGTGCGCCGCCGGTGTTGGTGATGGTCGAACCGGCCGGGGTACCTGGGGTGAGCCCGACGTAGATCCGGATGTTCACCTTTCCGCCGGGCGGCAGGTTCCAGCCGGTGAAAGTCCACGCAACCTTGGTGATCCGGTTGCCCACCTTTGTGGGGGTGTACGTCACCTGGTCGGGCGGCAGCGGGGCGTACCCCGACGGCAGGGCGGGGTAGGTGATGACGAATGGTCGGCCGGGTGACCCGCCTGGGGCATTCTCGTCCAGCGTGAGGGCGTCCGGGAGCGGGTCGGAGATGACTGGGTCGACGATGGCGGTCGTGCCGGTGTTTTCCAGGGTCAGGTCGAAGGGGGCGGTGTCGCCTGGGCCGATCCGGCTCTGCGGGCCCTTACCGAACTTGATCTGAGCGGTGCCGTTGACGATATCGAGGGTCGAAGAGCTCGGCGGGATCGGGAAAGTCGTACCCGGCGTCTGCAGCGAGCTCTCGCCCGCGCCGGTGCTGGTGTCCTGGTTCGACGCCGGGATGGGGGTGACGGGCGCCGACTTCAGGAACTGCCGCGCGGTGACCTCGAAGCAGAAACTCGCACCAGGGCAGTTGCCGCCGGCCGGGTAGTTGGCGCCAGGCAGGATCGAGTAGCCGTTGTTGCTGTTGGTGAACGTCAGTCGTACTCCGTTCACCTGACCGGCCGTGACACCGGCGGGCAGGCCGGGTGTTGTGCTGGCGGTGGGGGTGCCGTTGACGAACGTGTTGGCTGTGCAGTTGGCGGCACTGGTACAGACGTCGATCTGCACCCGGTTGGCGCCCGGCGGGAAGTTCACGTGCATGTTCGCACCGAAGTCGACCGCGTCAAAGAAGTCGGTATCGGTGTCCGTCAGGATGAGGCGCTTGAGATAGGCCGGACCGTTGTTCTGGATCTGATGCTTGACGGTGACCTTCTGCGCCGGCAGTCCCGGTTCGGGCCGGAGCACCGATGCGGGCGTGATCAACTTGCTGATGCTCGCGCTGGCCGCTGAATCCGCCACGGTGATCTGTGGTCCGCAGACCTCCGGGCCGCTGGGAGTGCCGTCGATGCCGATCTGGGCACAGTTGGTGAAGGTGGTACCCACCGGTGGCGCGGGGTTGTCTCGGAGCATCACGTTGTAGGACACCCGGAAGGTTGCGTTCGGCGCAAGCGCCCCGGTGACCCGGACCCTGATCCCGGTCGCCCGCAGCAGCAGTGCCGCATTTCCCGAGTTGTAGGTGACATAGGCCCCCGCGGTCGGATCGAACACCTCCAGCACGTGCGCTGGGCTACTCGACGAGCTCAGGTTCACGAGACGGACCACGTCGAACGGCGCGCCCGGGGTCGGCGGGTCGACGATGTAGGCGCCGGTAACGGGCACATTGCCGGTGTTCTTGAACGACAGGTCGAACTTCATGGCCTGGCCGGGGATGATCGTGGTCACCCCGGAGGTGCTCTTGACGGCGTTGCCGATCCCGCTGCTCGCACTGACGACTGTCACCGTCTTGCACGCCACCGCGGCCGAACTGGAACTCTGCGGGGTGGTCGCACTGCCGTCGAAGCAGTTGGTGAGCGGGCCGGGAGTGGTGGCGCCGGCCGCGGTGCCGTGTAGGTCCAACTGGGCTGAGGCATTGGTGGCGATCGTGCCGTCGCCGGACGGGTTCTCGCCGAGGTAGCTGAGTCGAACGCTTGCGGGGAAGACGCCCGCGGCGCAGCCGAAGTTCGCGATGTCGACCGTCGCCGGGGCGCCTGCGCGCGGGTAGACGACCGGCGTCGGGTTGGCCCCGCTGCGGCAGACCACGGTCAGGGTTGCGCTGCTGGCTCCGCTCGGCCAGGTGAAGCGACCTTTGACCGCATCGATCTTCGCGAAGTCCTGCGGAGTGGAGGTGGAGGGCTCGTCGATCACCATCGTCTTGACCGGGCCCGCGGAGGTGTTCTTGACGTTCAGGGTCATCGTCACCCCGGAGTTCTGGCCGGCCACGATCTTGCCATTGGCGGTCCAGTTACCGGAGTTGTCGGCGAACATATTCTTCGTCGCCTGCACCGTGATGGTGTCCGGTTCGATCGCGAAGTTCGCGCTCGCGTCGTTGCCGACGGTGGTGGTGCCGCCTTGCACGACGGCGGCCGGGGTCGCCTTGTTGGCGATCGTCAGCCTGGTCTGGGGCTGGATGGGTTGCTGGGAGGCGCGGAAGTTGTCGCGCAGAACAACCGGCAGCGCGACGGCGCCGGCATCGGCGCTGTAGGGAATCTTCGTGCCGGCGGCGTTGACGAAGGTGAACCGGACGCCGGTGACATTGGCGAGGGTGACACCCGGCGGTGGGGTGAGTGCGCCGCCGCCGGACTGCTGACCCGACTCCGCCCACTCACCCTCGGCGCAGGGGGAGTTGATCGGCTTCGAGCAGGTGCCGACGATCACCCGATCCGTTCCGGGCGGGTACTGCGACACCGGTCCGAGACCGGTCACGTCGAACGCGTCGAACGTGGCCGGGGTGGTATCGGTGACCCGTAGCTGCCGGACGTCAGCAGAGGTGGACGACGCATTGCGAACGCCCAGGGTGATCGTGCTCTGCGCACCGGACTGGGCGATGGCGGAACTCGGCGACCAAGACTTCGTTGCCACCGGGCGGACGACCACCGGGATCTCTGCTTGGACCGTGGCGATACTGGATTTCGGCGCCGCGTTATCCGCGCTGGCGGTGGCAGTGTTGGGGATCAACTGCCCATTCTGGACGGTGGTCTCGACCGGCAGCCGCATGCCGACGGGGATCTTCCGGGAGGTTCCCGCGGGTAGGCCGTTGCCGCCACCGGCGAGCGGGATCTTGAAGGTGATGGTCAGAAGTCGAGTGTTGGGGTCGTAGCTGACGTCGCGCTCGCTGCTGCTGCTCGGCAGAGAGGTGACCTCCAGTTCGGCCGGTAACGTATCGGTGATGGTTGCGTTGATGCAGCCGCCGGTGAGTCCCGAGCAGCCGATGTTCAAGTCGTAGCTCAGTTGTTCGCCCGGCTTGACCGTGGTCACCGATGCGGTCTTGGTCAGCGAGAGGGTGGCGTTTGCTGCCGCCTGCGCGGTGTTCGCGGTCACCAGCGCCGCGAGCAGAGCGACGAAGGCGACGAACGCTGTTGCCGATGCCCGCATCGCCCGCTTGCCCAGCTGCCGACCTGGGTGTCGTCGTGCTCTCCCGGACATGGCGTACCCCTCATCGCTTTCTACCAGCTCGACCTGCGCGCCGCATGTCGACCTCAACTTTAGGGGGGTCGGCGCGGGACGCAACTGCAATTCCCTCACACGCTAACCCTCCGTGCGAGTCGACAAACAGTGGGCTCCATCCTGACGAACCACTAGGGTCACGGTCATGCAGTCGGCGGTCGCGGGACTCCTCGGTACGGTTGCCGTCGCGATTGCGTTGCTCACGTCCTGCGACTCCACTCCAGCCGAACAGGGTGCGCCAGCCGAACAGCGTTCGGCCGAGAATGGTCCGATTTCCTACAGTCGCTTCGACATCGTCGCGAGTCATATCTACCTGGTTGCTCCAACCGGGGGCGCCGCCACCCAGTTGACGCGGGGGCCCGGTGTGCAAGCGCATAGCGCCTGGTCCCCGAGCGGCGATCAGGCGGTATTCAGTCAGGTCACGGCGACCGGTTCGTCGATCACGCGCATCAATGCCGACGGGACGGGCACCACGTCGATCAATCGCGGGACCCCGTGGAGCATCGTGCCCTCGTGGTCGCCGGACGGATCACGGGTCGCCTTCACCAGCGACAGCGACGGCAACTTCGAGATCTATTCGATGAATGCGGACGGCAGCGACGTCCGCCAATTGACGTTTAGCGACGCGGACACCACCCATGTCGGTCCCAAGTACTCCCCTGACGGGAAGAGGATCCTCTACGCAGTCCATCAACGGGAAGCTGTCGCCGGGAATCTCCAGGATCTGTGGCTGATGAACACCGACGGCTCCGGTCAGACACGGCTCACGACCGGGTACAACAACGCAGAAAGCCGCACCTGGTCGCCCGACGGCCAGCGGATTGCCTTCAACTCGATTGTTGACGGTATTGGCCAGATCTACGTGATGAACTCCGACGGCACCGGGATTCAGCAAGTGACGACCAACCCCGGCACTACGCCAGCGTTTCTCCCGGGTGGGATATTTCCACCGCTCCGAGGCGATATCACGCCTGCATGGTCACCTGACGGCGGCAGGATCGCCTTCGCCAGCGACCGCGATGGCAACTTCGAGATCTATACGATGACCCCCGCGGGGACTGACCTCGTGCGGCTCACTGAGACACCGGACCAGGAGGTGTCGGTCGGCTGGAGCCCGAAATTGTCACGCAACTAGTGGTCCGGCGGTGAATTGATCTGGGGAGGATCTGGTGCAGATGGGGAATCTGAGTGTGACCACGATCGTAGTTGCGGCCGCCTGCCTAGTGTTGCCGTCGCTGCTGGCTCTGCCGCTGGTGCTGCGCTCGCTGCGTCGCCCTGATCGGGCCGACAGGTCCGGTGACAATCTCTCGACCGCCAGCATTAGGTTCGTGGGCGCTTGCTTCGCTTTCGTTTCGTCCTTCCTGATCGTGTCGCTGTGGAATGCCGACAGCGCCAACCCAGCTGGAGGTGTCTGCGCACACGTCGGCCGTGGATGCCATCGTCCGCAACGCGATCACGGCACCGCCGGCGGACTTCTCCGCCATCAAGTTGGACGTCCAACGATTCGTTGCTGCCCAACAGGCTTCGCTCGCCGCTGGCGGCGTGGCTGGTGCGAGCGAGGCAAGTTCCGGTTTGCGGAACCTGCGCGTGCTGGCGGAGGAATTGATCGACAGCAACCAAGTGGACCGCCAGCGCGCCGGAACTCAGCTTCGCACCGATGTGATCGCCGCCGACAAGGCGGGCAGAGAGGCTGGCGATCACAGCTGGAACAGCGATTCGTGGATAGTCGTCGGCACCGTGTTCCTGCTCGGGGTCGGTGTCACCGTTCTCGGCGCCATCTACCCCGCCTCCCCGGAGGACCGCACGAAGTGGCTGCAGGCGGGCGGGGTCTGTTTCGCTGTCGGAATCGTCTGGGCCGCGGTCGTGCTGCTCGGCAGTCCGCAGACGGATCGTGACGACTACCACCGGCAGTGGCAGCAGGTCAGCGCAGACGTGGCTGCACTCCGTCAGTAGCGAGCCGGCCCCCACCGCCCTCGGCACCGCTGGGCTTTCTGAGGAGTCCTGGACACCGTGTCATGTGGTTGACTTGGGAAGTTCCGTTGGTCACCGCCCGGCAACTGAGGTAACCCGGGCTCACGTCGGGGGGTATCCGTGTCGGTACCGCAAGACGAAGCGCAGGCAACTACCCCCCCTGAGATCGTGCCCGGCCCCACGCCGATGCGCCGCTGGGTGCTGTGGCTGTCGGCCGCGGCGATCCTGGTCACGGTGTTGGGTTCGATGGTGTTCGGCTTCGCTGGTGAGGGCCAGTTGGTCAATGGATCGGTGGCATCGCGCAAGGTCGAACTAGCCGGGGCGAGCTTCATCCTTGCCGGCGGTTGGACAGCTACGGCACTGCCCGAGGGCGTCCCGCCCGGCGGCCACGCCTACACCCGTGACGGTGTGACGCTGGCGATTTGGAGCGCCCCGAGGAACAACGCGAATCTGTCGGTTGAGGCGAGACTTCTCGCCCAGCGGCAGTTTCCTGAGCAAGTGGCTGCGGGCAACATCCTTCAGCAAGATGCCGTCGGCACCTATCAGGTCCGCATCGGTCTTCCGGATCAGGTGGCCCTTACCAATGCCACCGGGTTGGCGGACTCCTCTCGGTTCCGGGCGCTGCCACCGGACTCGACGATGGTGTTGGCCTTCTCTAAGGGAGCACCGAGGGGTGGCAATGGAGAGCCGGCCGGGAACGATTCGAACGAGTTCGTGTCGACATGGGGCCAGGTCAATGCCATGTTCTCCTCGATCGTGTTGGCGGACCAGCGATGAGCGCCGCATCGGCGGGTACGCCCCCTGTTGAGGCCAGTGGCCATGTCGCCGGACCGCACGCGTATCGGTGGGCGCGCGGCATTTTGCTGGGTGCCAGTCTGGGTATCACGTTCGTCGCGGGAGTGGCCAACCTCATCCCCGCATTCGCCGAGGCCCCGCGAAGCATGACTGTCGGAGTCGTCTTCTGGCCGGTGTTTGCGGCGGCGCTCTGGTGGGTGATCGGCAAGATCCCCTTCTTCGCCCGGATGCCGCGGGGCACCAAATGGCTGGCCTTCTTGTGGGGGGCGGCCGTCGCCGGAGCCGTGGCCGGGCTGTTGGAAGTACCAATCGGCTCAACGATGGCCCTGGCCGGTGGTGCGGCAGCTGAATGGGTGCCTGCGGCCGTGGCTCCGTTCATCGAGGAGACGAGCAAGGCGTTGGGTGTGCTGGTGGTGTTCCTCTTCCTCCGTCGCCCGTTTACGTTGGTGGATGGGTTCGCCACGGGTGCCATGGTTGGGCTGGGCTTCCAGATCAGCGAGGATCTTGGCTACGGCGCGACGAATGCGTGGATGGCGGGTAGTGACGGCTGGGCCGCCATCGTGCAGTCGCTGCTGCCCCGCGCGGTGACGGGGGTTTTCAGCCACTGGCTGCTCACCGGTGTTTTCGGGGTGGGATTGGCGTACCTCTTCGTGAAAAAGTCTGCGGGGTGGGGAAAGCGCGTTGGGGTGCTGGTGGCGTTGGGTGCGGCCGCCATGGCCATGCACTTCCTGTGGAATTCGCCCGGACCCGACGGTTTCGCTGGCACCTGGGTAGTGCCCGCGGTCAAAGCGCTCGTCATTCTGATTGTCGGGTTGCTGGTGATGAGGTGGGCCCGCGACGACGAGGGCATCTTCTACACCCGCTACCTCAACACGTTGGACCCCGAAGTGGTGACCGGAGACGAACGGGTTGCCCTCGCGCGGGGACGGAACCGATTCGGCGCCAGGCGTGTGGCTGCACGGTCGGGTGGTTGGGCCGGATGGCGTCACCAGGGCCGGCTGCAGAGGGCGCAGGCGGCGCTGGCCGTTGACTTGGCGGTGGGGAATGTCGCCTGGTCAGACGTGAAAACCGACCGCCGTCGTTGTCCGGAGGGGCGCGGCGGGAGATACCGGTAACATGTGTGGGACCGGTCAACGTTCGGGACGCCAAAGCCAGATCCCGGCCGCATAGTGTTCGCAAGTTACAACGATTCAAGCGGACAGACGCGGGCGGAAACGGACGGAACAGGGGCCGGTACAGGCGTAAGTCACGCCTGGGAGGGATGCCAGAGCGGCCGAATGGGACGGTCTTGAAAACCGTTGAGGCGGGCAACCGTCTCCGTGGGTTCGAATCCCACTCCCTCCGCCTAGAGTTAGTTACGAAACTCCGGACGTTGGGGTGACGAAACTCCCGTGGACTTCTCCTCGGAGCGGGTTTGACGGGGGTTTCGTGGTGTTCAGGGGTGTTTGGCGCGGCGTTTGCCCAGCTATGCCTTGGCGCCAGCTGGTCTCATGCGGTTTGTAGCTGCCCAAACCCTGAGAACGCGCCCTTTGCGGGTGTTTTCGGGCATGGGTGTGGGCCCGCCGCCATGGGGCTGACGCGGGCACGCGGGTGGTGCTGGCTGTGCTGTCGTTGAGTGCCTAGATGGGGCCCCGCCGGCCAGCGGTGGCGGCGGATCGTCGTCGTGGAGCTCGTCGACGTCGACTCGGTCTGCGTCGGACACCTGAGCGCTGACTGGGTTGCCGTCGGCGTCGTATTCGATGAAGTAGTTGCCCTTCGGATCTGCTTCGCAAAGCACGTCGTCGAATCCGGAGGTTTCCGCCAGGCGCGCAGCAGGCGGATGTTGACCGCGGCGACCGCAGCTGCGGCGAGGATCGACGTTTTGACGAGGCCGACGACGAAGCACCAGCCACGTCGGATGTTCTCCGTCGTCGGGTTCTTCAGGTTGCCGTAGCTGGCCTCAACGTGGGTGCGCCACTTGAAGGACGCGATCTATCTATCCGATCCCCAGTAGAGACGTTGCCGGATCTTGGCGGTGACATCACCGGTGATGGTGACGGTTGTTTGCCGGCAACATGTCGGTGCTGTCGCTTTCGCCGGTGGATCGACGACTCGTGGCGGACTGTCGGCGTCACCTGTGGCCACGAAGCTGGACAGGGGACAGTTGGCGCAGACGACTTTCGCCGACCGGGCCGGGCATTCCCAGCGTCCCTTACCGGTCTTGTCCGGTCCGGCGACGCGACGGAATGCGTACGGTTCCCTTTCGGCGATGCGGGCACGAAACGTGGCCAGCTCATCGCGTTGACGTTTATGGTCGGCCTTCTGTGCCGCGGTCGCGCCGCGAGGGAGGGTGCCGACACCCAACTTTGCGGGCCGGGTAATCGTGACCAGGTGATCGGGGGTGGCCGGGCAGTGCGGGGTGCCGTCAATCATGCGGATACCGTCGTGGTCTGTCACCCCGTGGTCGCATGCGAACAGGTCGAAGATGTGGTCGATGCCGAGGGTGCGCAGCGGGGTCGCCCACCGTTTCGGGTTGCGCCCGGAGAACGCCCGGTCATTGAGAAGAGCATTGACGGGGTGCCCGGAGCCGAGAAGGCCATTGATCAGTGCCAGGCCCGGTTCGACGACATCGGCGTTGGCCGGCGCCAGACGTATTCGCCAGGTCAGGATCGGCATCGACCCTGGGGTGGCGCCGACATCGGGAACACCGACGGTGGTGACCATGGCGTAGCCGAACACGGAGTTCGTCTTGTTGTCCTACGTCTTCGTGCAGTATCCCCACCTGGCGTCCGGATCGATGGAGTACACCTCGGTTTCGGACCCGGTGCCCTGAGACGTTCTCGTGGCTGACCCAGCAGCGAGCAGACCAGTCCCGGGTGCAACGGGACGGCGTTTGCCTTTACCCCAGGACTGCATCGCGGTGGCGTCCATGGCCATCGCCGCCGGCTTGGCCAAACCTGGTGGATGTGAGACGCCCAGGATGTGATTGACGATGCTGTCCAGCTTTTCGGTCCGTTCGATGCGCTCCGCGTCGGACAGCCCCGGTGCCAGGCTGGGGTTGGTCACCAACATGTTCGCAAAGGCGTCCAGCAGGTAGCGGACCTGGCGCACACTGATCGTCTGCGACGTTCCATCCGTGGCGGTGAACAGCACACCCAACTCTTTGCGATACTTCTCGTCCAGGTCCACGGTCAAGACGCGGTGCACGTTCGTCAACGCGAGATCCTTGTAATGTGCCGCGCACACGATGAGGGTGGCCACGAACACGTCGGCACGCAACTGGCGTGGACGTCCACCGTGACCGGTCGGACGCAGCAACGCCTCCAACTCGGTATGCACACCGGAACGGCGCACCGCCTTCAGCACCCGTTTGAATACGAGTACCGAGATCATGACCGCTCACCGCCCTCGACAACGTCACCAGCGGCGGGAGTCCCGACAGAGGCATCCCCTGCGATACAACCGGGTCGGCAGCGCCGCCGTCGCCGTCGTCGAGGGCGGCCAGCACCCGGTCGATGTCGGGCTGGGCCGGCGGCGGGCAGTAGGTGAGCAGGTCGGCCAACGTCCGTGCCGAGCGCAGACCGGCGGCGTGGAGCAGCACCGCCAACGGCACCGGGGCGCACATCGCCGCGACCAGCCAGGTCGCCCGCAGCCGCGCAGCGGATATCTCCACCCCGGGACCGGTCGCTGTCACCGACGATCCAGTGACCGCGCACACCACGTTGTGGCGGGACTCGACCAGCCCGAACAGCGGCGCCGACGCCGCCCGTCCCTGCCCGGCATGCAGCGCCACAGCCTCATCCAGCAGCGGAACGTAGGCCTGCCGCATCACCACGGTGCGACCCGGCGCCCAACCCAACGCGACCACCGCCGACAGTGCTGTCAGGCCGCCGGTGCCCAATTTAACAAGGTTTACGAGTTCCTGTAAAAAGCGGTCAAATCAAGTACGGTCTTGCCGTGGACCCCATCTTCAACCCCTTCACCCCGAATGCTGGTGCACGCCCCCCGGAACTCGCAGGACGAGCCGACGAGCTCGGGAACTTCAACACGGTGCTCCAACGCGTGGAGTTGGGTTTCACCGACAAGGGTTTCATTGTCACGGGTTTGAGGGGCGTGGGGAAGACGGTTCTGCTGAATGCCTTCGAGACGCTGGCGTTGGAACGCTGTTGCGTAGTCATCAAGCATGAAGCAGTCAAGCAGCCTGAGGGGTTCAGTCGGAAGTTTCCGTCGTTGGCTCGCCGCGCCCTGTTGGAAATCTCCCCGGCCGACCGCTGGCGCGACCGCGGTCGTCGGGCCGCCGCCATTCTGCGCGGATTCAAGGCGAAGTTCGATCCCGAGGGTCGGTGGACAGTCGAATACGACGTCGCCGATGTGCCTGGGGTCGGCGACACGGGTGACTTCGTGGCTGACTTGCCGGACGTGATGGTGGCCCTGGGAGAGGCCGCCCAAGAGCACGACCAGGTGCTGGTGTTCTTGATCGACGAGATCCAGTATCTGGCCACGGACGAGCTCTCCGCCCTGGTGATGGCAAAGCACATGGTCAATCAGCGGTCGCTACCCATCGTCTTCGCCGGCGCCGGTCTACCGCAAGTTCCTACCTTGACGGCCGAAGCGCAGACCTACTCGGAGCGTATGTTCTCGTGGCCGGAGATCGGCCCGCTGGCAGTCACTGAGGCTCGCAAGGCTTTGATGTTGCCGGCACAGGCGGCAGGGTGCCTCTTCGCACCAGAAGCACTCGACTTCATCGCGAGCTACACGGAGGGCTATCCTTACTTCCTCCAGGAGTTCGGCAAGGCTGCCTGGAATGTCGCGAGTAGCTCACCCATCACGGTTCAAGACGCCCATGATGCGAGGGAACTCGTCGAGACCGTGTTGGATCAAGATTTCTTCGCCCTGCGCATGGGTGGGTTGACTGGCCGGGAATTTCAGTATGTGAAGGCGTTGGCCAGCCTGGGACCGGGGGAGCAGACGCCCGCCGACATTGCCCGCGCAATGGGCGAGAAGTCGTCGACGAAGATCGGTAACTTCTCCCGCCGACTCACCGAGAAAGGGTTGATCTACAGTTCCCGTCGCGGCCGAGTCGCGTTCACCGTGCCGCAGTTTGACCGGTACGTTGCCAGGGCATACGGCTGAATGTCGACAGCCGCGGACCCACCCCATGCGGCGCCCTGTTCGGCGTAGGTAGGACACGGCAGGTTCGGCTACCCGGTCATGTCGACCCTCCGGCCTGACCGTCGACGACAGAGTCGTCATCGCTGGCAGGTTCCCGACGTTCGCCCGGGTGCGCGCCCTCCTCAGCGTCGGCGTCAGGTAGCCACGGATGGTGACGACCGCGGCCGCTATCCGCGTGTGGGAACCGGGCCAGTGAGGCAACACGTCCGGGTGCGTCCCCGACGTGACGGTGAGGTTCACCGCCCCCTCGTCGCTTCGGCCCCGCGCTGTGATGTCACGCGTTGGATGACTCCCATGCCTGGCAGCACCCGGGCTGCATCTCGCAGGCTTCGTCGAGCCGGGGGACACTCAAGACGTCGTCGACGGTGACGGGTGAGTCGTTAAGCAGGCGCAGGATCGCATGCCGGTCAGGCCGCAGGAGCCTGCTGAGTGCCTTTCCCAGCATTCGTGTCTCGCCTTCCGCTATCCGACGAGGACACCAAGATTGGCGAGCAGGGACTCCACCCGAGAGGTGATCTCATCGCGGATGGGGCGGACCGATGCGAGGTCACGACCGGCGGGATCGGCTACGCCCCAGTCCTCGTAGCGCTTGCCCGGGAATACGGGGCAGGCGTCGCTGGGCTCCGACCCACCCGACCAGCTGATGGCCCGTTCGCCAGCGAGGTGGCGGAAGTAGGCGTGGGCCATCTGTGAACGCCCAGCGTTGTGGGTGCACAGGAACAGCACCACCGGCTTGCGGTTGTCGCTGCGGCCCTCAACGATTGCCAGCGCGGTGAGGCGTTCTCGGGCGAACCTCTCGGCCAGCAACGGGAGCCAGGTGATGACTGTCATCCGGCGGGCGACGTCGGCGTAGGACGTCAGGAGGAAGCGTTCGATCGTCTGGGAACTGAAGACGCCGTCGAACTCCTCACTGAGTGTGCGTGCGGCGCTAGCCAGGGCTGCCTGGCGTTCTGCGGGCAGATCGGGCGTGCGGGGGTCGCCAAACATAGCGGTGTCCTCACTTCGGTTGGGCGGGGTTTACCAGTGGTGCCAGGTGTCGGATGCGGGCGCTGATGTCGGCGAAGGTCGCGGTGAACGCTTCGTCGGTGTCCACGCGGGAAGGGTCGGGGACCGACCAGTGAATGCGCTCGTTGACGAGCTGGCCGAGGTCCTCGTTGACGGTGTCGCAGACGGACACGACAAGGTCGTCGGCCTCGAGCAGCGCCTCGATCGATCGTGGGGCGCAGGCGTCGAGGGACAGCCCGGCCCGGCGGGCGGCGCTCACTGCCCGCGGGTTGACGCAGGGCGCGGGGTGGGTGCCGGCCGACGCGCAAGGCACGTCGCTGACCGTCCGCCACAACGCCTCGGCGAGCACGGACCGGGCCGAGTTGTGGGTGCACACGAAGAGCACGCGGGCGGCCGCGGTCGATGATGGTGGAATCAGGTCGTCGAGCGCACCGTCGACGAGGTGGATGTAGGTGCGGCGGCGGTTGTTCTGAGAGTGGCTTCGCGAGATCACCCCGGCCGTCTCTAGGGATTTGAGGTGGTGAGCGACCAGGTTCCCGGCGATCCCCAGCTCGGCCGCGAGAGTGTCGGGCGACAGGTCACGGTTGCGGAGCATCTCCACAATCCTCAGACGTGTTGGGTCCCCCAGCGCCCGGAAGACCCGGGACCGATACTCGTAATCGGACCCGGACGGGCTACGGTTTACGTCAGCACTCATTGAGTCAATCGTTGCTGAATTGTGCGCAGTCGTCAAGGCCGACGCCCCGCCAGATCGTTCCCGCCCCGAGGAGAGTGGCCCAGCTGAGTGAGAAACCGTCCGTGTTGTTCGTCGGCGGGCAAAGAAGCTGGGCGTCTGCCCGCGTAGGAACCGAGCTTTGCGCCACGAACGCCCCCGCGACCTCCTGTCATAGGAGCAACGTGGCGATGATGGCGCGCGACAGCCTCGTGCCGGCAGCGTCGAGACGAGCAGCTCAACGTTCATGATCCCGAGCAGGGCCCAGCAGTGGGCCTACAACGGCTGCGCATCCTCCGGCAGCGAAGCTCGCGCAGAGTCCCACCAAAGCGCGCCCGATTCGCTGCTGCACTCCCCATGTCCAGGCAGAATCGTTGCTGCGCACTTTGGGTGTGTGAAGAGCTGGAGTGCTACGGCGCGGCTGCGGCTGCGATGAGTTCGCGCACCTCGGACGTTTTGGGGACGCGGCCGGAGACGACGACCTTCTCGTCGATGACGAGGGCGGGGGTGCTCATGACGCCGTATCCCATGATGAGCCCGTAGTCCTCGACCTTCTCGATTGTGGCCTCGCTCCCCAGCTCGGCGAGGGCTTCACGGGTGACGCGTTCGAGGTTCTTGCAGTTGGCGCAGCCGGTGCCGAGGACCTTGATGAGCATGACATTCTCCTTTTGTCGGTGTCTGGGTTAGGCGAGCAGAAAGTTGAACAGGTAGCCCACGGCGATGATGCCGAGGCCGACCACGGCGATGAACAGTGCCAGAAGTTGAGGCTTGAGAACACGGCGCAGCAGGATCATCTCCGGCAGCGACAGTGCGACGACGGCCATCATGAATGCGAGCAGGGTGCCCATGGGCAGCCCCTTCTCGTAGAGGGCCTGCACCATCGGCATGATGCCGGCGGCGTTGGAATACAGCGGGATGCCGATCCCGACCGCTATTAGCACCCCCAGGTTGTTGCCCGGTCCGGCGTAGGTGGTGAAGAAGTCGGTGGGCACCCACCCATGGATAACGGCCCCCAGGCCGATACCCACCAGAAGATACGGCCAGATCTTGCGCAGGATGGTGCCAACCTCTTCCACGCCCATCTGGATGCGTTGGTCCATGTGCAGCCCGGCGGCTGGGTCGATGGCCTGACCGCCGAGCGTGGTCTCGAACACGAAAGGCTCAACCCACCGCTCAGCGCCGAGCCGGCCGAGTATCCAGCCTGCCACGATGGCGATCGTGAGCCCGGCAGCGATGTAGATGGCGGTGACCTGCCAGCCGAACAAACTCAGCAGCATCCCGATGGCGATCTCATTCACCAGTGGGCTGGCGATCAGGAAGCTCATCGTGACACCGAGGGGAACCCCGGCGGCCACGAACCCGATGAATGCGGGGACGGCGCTGCAGGAGCAGAACGGGGTGATGACGCCGAGGCCTGCGGCCATCACGTTGCCGAGGCCTTCACGTTTGCCGCCGAGGAGCGCTCGGGTGCGCTCGACACTCATGTAGGACCGCAGGACGGTGACGATGAAGATGATGCCTACGAGTAGCAGGGTGATCTTTGCGGTGTCATACAGGAAGAAGTGGATCGTCTCGGTGATGCGGTCTGCAGGATCCAGCCCGAACGCACCGTACAGAACCCAATCCCACAGATGCTCGTTCAGAACGTAGAGGGCTACCCACCCGAAGGCGGCGCCCACAAGTGTCAGAACCTGGCCCCGGCGGGTGGTCGGGACGTGGTCGATTACGAGGGACACGGGCTCAGCACCCCCGTCGATGGAGGGGTTCGCACTGGTGTGCCGCCCTCGGTCATCGTGCACCCCACAGTGGTCGTTAGTTAGACGTGTGTCTAAGAACTATTGTGCTGACCCCTTTGACATCTGTCAAGAAGGTGCGACCATGGGTGGCATGCCCAAGACCCTTCCAGCCCTGACCGACTCGTCCCCCCTGGCTGTCATTCCGTTGGGAAACACCAACTCGATGGCACCGGAGGAGGCCGTCGCCTTAGCTTTGCGCCTGAAGGCTCTCGCCGACCCGGTCCGCCTCCAATTGCTCGGCCACCTGCTCGATCAGCCCGACTTGGAAGCCTGCACGTGCAACCTCGCCCCGGTCGTCGCACTGTCCGAGCCGACCGTGAGCCACCACCTGAAGAAGCTCGAAACGGCCGGCATCCTCACAAAGGAACGACGCGGCATGAGCGTCTTCTACCGGGTGGTGCCCGAGGCGATCCAGGCGATCGCGCGAGCCCTGCACGTGGACACGTGACCACCCATGCGGGGAATCATCGGAGAACGCCGACGGCATCGGCCGCCACCGGCCGCTGATGTCGGGCTTCCAACGCCCGCTCCATCTCCACGGCCCCAACCTCGGGGCGCTGACCCATATCGCCCAAAAGTACAAACCCATCGACACCCCCGTTGGGGTCAAAGACATCGTCACTGACCTCGTCATCTCCGTCTGCGGCACCTCTCACACCGGCTCGGCCCTCGACCAACCCGGCGACAGCGCGGTGCACAGAGAGCTGCGCCTTCCGCTTGTGAACTACTCGATACCGCTGACCGGGCCGCAGTGAGGCATATCTTGCAGCCTTCGAGAGGCCAGTTGTCCGCGACAGCAGCCAAATCCGCACCCGAGTGGCGTCCACTCGTTCAGGTCGCGATTCCATCTGCGGGCGCACCTCGCACCTCCGCAGGATGCCGCTGTCAGTCGAATTCGAAGCTCCAGTCCGTAGTCATCGCGAGGGCCACTTATAAAGTGTGCAAGAAATCGCGAAAACGTGTGCAAGCATCCGAGGTGCCTCCCACACGCACCATCCTGACCTGCGCAAATGGAGTTTCGTAACTAACCCGCCAATTCCTTGCGTCGGTCGTGGTTCGGTGGCTCCGGCACCTGCCGAGTCACACCCCCAGGGCGGACTTGAGGAACACCAGCGTGGGCGCGGTGAGTTCCTGGTTGAAGCGTTGATCACCGTGAGTGGCACCTTCGAGCGGGGTGAACGACGACTTGGCACCCACGCTTTGGAGTAGCGCGTGGAACTTGGCCGACTGCTCAGTGGGGATGAGGCAGTCCGCGGTGCCGGCCGCCAAACTGAATGGTGGGTAACTGACACCAGGCACGACGTAGGGCCAACTGGACCCTGGTGAGGCGGCATTCGCCAGCTCCGGTACCTCCTGGATTGGAGCACCGACGTAAGCCGACTCCGGGGAGGTCGCCGGGTCGTGCTGATCGACACTGGAACAGCTGGCAGGGGTGGCGGCAGCAAACTGGGAATCCATTGTGAGGAAGTTGTACGGCCCGTACCAGCCGACAACCGCTTGCACGGCGCTGGAAACTGCCGGATTGCCAAGCGCCGGGTCGTCGAGGAAGCTTTGTCGACCACCGGCAACGCCCGCCATGGCCGCTAAGTTGGCCCCCGCAGACTCACCCCAGGTCGCGAATTTGGCGGGGTTGACGTTGTACTTCGCAGCGTTGGCGCGGAGGAACCGCACGGCGGCAAACACGTCCTGCGGTGCAGCGGGGAACAGCGCTTCACACGACAGCCGGTAGTTGATGCTGGCCAGCGCGAATCCGGCGTCCATGAGGGTCTGCGCGTCGGCCTCATCCATGGCCTTGTCGCCGATCTTGAACGCTCCGCCGTGGATCCGAATGATCAGCGGGAACGGACCCTTACCCGGAGGTACGAACAGGTCGAGGGTTTCTGAGGGTGAGACGGTGGCGTACGCGATGTTGGCGTAGGTCGGTACCGGGGCGGATCCGCCGCCCGGAAACCCGCCACCAGGGCCATCGCCGTTTGAGCAGCCAACGGGTTGGGTGAGTGCCACGTTTGTGGTTGGGCTGGGGATCGGCACCGGCGTCACTGCCGACGCTGAGGGAGTCGCCGCCGTGGCTGCGGACGTTGCGCTGCCGCCGGTCGAGGTGGATGCCTCGCCAGTGGCACCCGAGCCGCAGCCGGAGGCAACAAGTAGCACCGCCACACCGATCATCGTGAGGGTGGAGGTGCTACTCGATTGCCGGCGAAACGCCACGTCAACTCCCGTGCTCTGAGATTCCGGCCACGACCGACAACGGGTCAGGTGCCGCTTGACGGCTACGCTAGGGCGGGCTGCTGAGAGCCCGCTGAGAGCCCGAGTCAGGCCGGTGGTGAATGCCCTCCCAGTGCTGCCCGGCCCGTTGAAAGGTGCCACGATGCCTGCGTGAAGTCCCCCGCCCGAGTGCTGGTCGTCGATGACGAGCCGTCGCTCGTGGATGCCGTCGCAACGGCCCTGGGCTACGCCGGTTTCGAGGTTGCGCGGGCAGGGTCGGGCAGCGAAGCTCTTGCCAAGGTCGCGGAAACCCTGCCCGATGTGATTGTGCTCGACGTGATGATGCCGGGCATGGATGGCATCAGGGTGTGCCGGGAACTGCGGGCGAGATCGGTGGATTCATTGATTCTCTTCCTCAGTGCACGTGGCGAGGTGAGCGATCGGGTGACTGCGCTGCGCTCCGGCGGCGATGACTACCTGATCAAGCCGTTCGCTCTTGCTGAGTTGATAGCGCGAGTGGAGGCGATGGCCCGACGACGCGGTGCCGCGGGCACGTCCGGTCTGTTGCAGTTCGCCGATGTCGAACTCGACCTCGAACGACACGAGGTGCGCCGGGCCGGCGTCCCGCTGCATCTAACGGCCACCGAGTTTCGACTGCTTACGTATTTCATGCGCAATCAGCGGCGGATCCTCTCCAAGAATCAGATTCTGGCCACTGTCTGGCCGATGGACTTCGATGGCCCAGTGAACATTGTCGAGACCTACGTGGGCTACCTCCGTCGAAAGCTCAACGCCGAGGGCTCGCCACTGATCCACACCATCCGACTGGTGGGCTACATCCTGCGGGATCCGGCCGTCTGATGCGCCTGAGCACGCGGTTGCAACTGGCCACGATCGCGGTGATCGTGGTGACGCTGGGGATCGCAGGAGTCGCCACCTACCTGACTGTTCGAGCCGCCACGTTCGCCGACGTCGATCAGTCCCTTCGCGAAGTTGCGCTGCCGTTGCGGGAGCGTGAGGGAGCCGAACTGCGTGCGCCCATGCCGGGTGTCACACCCTTTGTGCAGCTGCGGTCGGCGGACGGTGCAGTCATCCGGAGCGTCTCGGCGCGCCTCACCGACGGTCAGCAGGTCGCGCCCGATCTGCCAGTGCTGATCAGCCCACCAGGGGTGTCCGAGAGTGCCGATGGGCCGGCTGCCTTCTTGACGGCTACTGGAGACGAGACGACCTTCCGGGTGAAGGCGTCGGTCAACAGCGCCGGGGAGCAACTGATCATCGCGCTGCCCATCGACGCGGAGTTGGCCAACCTGCGGCAGCTTGCCTTGATCGAGGTAGCCGTGGCCGCGGTGGCGCTGCTGGTCGCCTCGGTCCTGGGCTTCGTGTTGGTCCGAGTAGGGCTCCGGCCGATGACTCGACTCACTGCTCAGACCCGCGCCCTCGGACCGGCCGGCAGTTCCGCTCGGGTCGACGTGGTGCAGCCACGCACAGAGGTCGGCGAACTTGGGACCGCAATCAACGCGATGCTCGACGAGACGTCGGCGGCGATGGCGCAGCGGACGGCCGCCGAGGCGGGGCTGCGCCGGTTTGTGGCGGATGCCTCGCACGAGCTGCGGACGCCCATCGCGGCGGTGTCAGCGTATGCGGAGTTGTTCGAGCTAGGCGCGAATCAGCGCCCGGACGACCTGCAGCGGGCGATGACGGGCATCGTGCGCGAGACAGGCCGGATGCGCGGTCTGGCCGCGGACCTGCTCGCGCTCGCGCGGTTGGACGACCCGCAGGGGGTTGCACCCCAACGGGTCGACCTAGCCGCGATAGCCAGTGATGCGGTGGCTGCGGCGTCCGCTGTGGACCCGGCACGACCGATCGAATTGCGCGAAGCCGACCCTGCGGTGGTGCAGGGCGATGCCACCAGTCTACGACAGCTGCTCGACAACCTCCTTGCCAACGTCCGCACGCACACGCCGCCTGGCACGCGCATCGAGGTCACCGTTGCGACCGAGCATTCACAGGTCGTGCTCACGGTGGACGACGGCGGCCCAGGCGTCGAGGAGGAGCAGTTGACTGCAATGTTCGAGCGGTTTTGGCGCGCCGACGCTGCTCGAGCACGAACCGCTGGCGGCAGTGGCCTGGGGCTGGCGATCGTGTTGGCCATCGTCCAACGGCACGGTGGAGCGGTGGTTGCTTCCCGTTCGCCACTTGGTGGCCTCCGGGTGACCGTGAGCATCCCCGCGGCGGGGTAGTGACTTTCGGTCAGATGCTGGGCAGATCCTTCCTCAATCGCGCGGCCACGGCAGGCGGGATGACCGTGTCCGAATCACGCTCGAGTCTGATCTCCGCGGGCCCGCCGCCGCCCTGCTGCAGCGCGGTCCGGGCGGCGACCAGAGAGTGGTAGAGGGCGGGGCAGGTCAGGCAAGCGGCGAGGTGCCCCTCGACCGCTCGGCGGGCACTCAAATCGAGTTCGTCGTCGATGTAGTCGCTGACCCGACTGCGGGCGGCCCAGCAACTCAGGGGCACCCCGCGCAGTGACTCTCGGCGCTCGGTGCCTTCGGCCAACGCCGATACCAGCATCATCCGTCCCCGTCTCAGCCGCTGTTTGGCGGCCGGTAATGCGACTTCGGAGATCTCCGCGACCTCGCGCATCGTCAGTCCTTCGGCATCGTGCAGCAGCAGTGCTGATCGGTAGATGTAGGGCAACCGGATCAGGGCATCCCGCAGCTCCTCCCGGGTCTCCGCCCGCGCCACCACCACATCGAGGTCGACCGTGTACTCGTCGGCTCGCCACTGGTTTTCGACCCTGACCGCTATGTCCTCGGCGGGCACCTCGCGGGCGGAACGCGCCCGATCAACCGCCAGGTTGTGCAGGATCCGATGCAGCCAGGTGCCGAGTCGGGCATCCCCTCGGTATGAGGCTGACCGCTCCAGTGCACGCACCAGCGTGTCGCCGACCAAATCCTCAGCCAGATGCGGATCGCGCACCAGCGTGGTCGCGTACCTCATCAGGCCGGGGACCTCGGCCGGTAACAACTCCGCCAGTTCAGCTCGGTCCACGGCGCCCAAGTCTATCGGTGGCGCCGGGCGGCCCGGTGTCAGCGACCAGCGCCGACCCGCTGCTTGCTGGCAGCGGTACTGGTGGGCACCTTGCAGGTGCTGATTCCGAACAGCCGGTACAGCGGGCAGAACCCGACCGCTGCTGTGACGCCGAGGATCACCGCCACCGCGAGCAGCACCCAGGCCACCACACTCGGGAATCCCACCAGCAGTGCGACCACCAGCGCGATCACCGCTCCCACACCCCGCGCGATTCGATCCGCGTTCGCCTCGTTGCGCATGTTTCCGTCCTCCATCGTTGTCCTTCGGCGTGCTTGCTCCAGTTGGACGGATGGCGGCTCCACTTGGATACAGGAGAGCTACCGGCGGGTCCGGGCGGTCAGCTGCGCGCGACCGCGTGCAACTGACCGCCGCCGACCCTACGATCGTGAGCCATGGAGCCTGCCGCCGCTGACGAGGCTGAGCAGGTGACGCCGCCGAGCACCGTCCCCGCCAGCGATCGGCGGCGCGGTTGGCTGGTGGCGATTGTGGCGCTCGGCTGCCTGCTGTTGGTGGTGGCGGGGGCGGTTGCGTGGCGGGTGGCCCGAGTGTTGCCGACCGGCCCCGACATCGGCGCCATGAACACCTCCCATCTGTCGGCGGGTGACCAGGCGTTGCTGTCGCAGGCACGGCGACTCGGTGAGCAGGCGAGCACGATCGGCGGCAACATCGGAGGGCTCGCCCTCTCAGGCGATGCCGAGGGGGTGACGGCTGCCGGAAACAAGCTGGTGGACATCGGACACCAACTCATCGTGTTGGCTGGGCAGGCCCAGAATCCTGGGGTGGCGGTCGGTCTGCGCAAGACCGGCGAGGGGACAGAGGCGACCGGTCACGGTGTGCTGGAATCCAGCCCGTCGCAGGTGGAGCAGGGCCTCGCCCTCCTCAAGGCTGGTCAGGCTGCACTGCAGGCGACCTCGGACGCTGCCACGTCCACCAGCGCGGCGTTGGGCAGTACCGCGCCAGGCTGAGGTGTCGGGAGGTCAGGGGTCGGTGCAGGTGGCAGCTACCGCCTGCCAATCGCCCGCACATCTCAGTGGGGATCCGTCTCGGGCGGCGGCCAGCACCACGGCGACCGACTTGATGACCGCCGCCGGGTCGTCCTGCTGCAGTACGTGACCCGACGTGGCCCTCACGTCGATCGAGTTACTCGACAGCGACAGCGCCGCCTGCTGGCCGGCGATCCAGGCATCGGTGACCTGCTGGGACTGTCCGTACCGTGGTCCGCCGAGGTGGTCACCCTCAGGATCCGAGGCGCGAAGTACCACCAGCGGTGTTGCGCCGAGGGCGGGGCCGTCGCCGGTCGCCAGATAACTCAGCGGCAGGTCGACGACTGTTCCTCCTTCCGGCCAGTCGGAGCCGTTCGTGTCATCGAACGGGGTGACGCCCTCGGCGAGCACGACGCCGGCCACCCGTGACGGTTGGTCGTTGATGAACGCCCGGGCCACCAGTCCGCCGTAGGAATGGCCGACAACGAGGTAGGGGCCGACTTCGCCCGCCTCGGTCAGCAGCGCGGCGAGTTCCTCGGCGTGTAGACCGGCATCGACTCGGCCTCCCCGTTCGCGGGCCGGGCTGTCACCGATTCCGGGCCGGTCGTACACGCAGGTGCGCGACTGCTCGCGTAGTGCGGGCAGGACCGGCAGCCAGTCGTCGATCGAACTGTCCAGGCCCGGCACGATCAGAATCGTCGGGGTGCCCGCACCGGAGCACTCCAGATACTGGCGGACACCGGCCGCGGTCACCACGCGGGCGAGGTCGGGTGGCCGCGTCGGGGTGGTTTGGGTGGTCTCGGCGGTGGGTGACTCGCTGCTGTCGGTGGCGGATACCGAGGACACCGATGTCGGCGAGCCGGGCGGCGCTGCCGGGGCTGCGCCAACACCGCTACAGCCGGTGAGCAGCGCCGCGGCGAGCAGCGTCGCGGCGCTGCTCAGCGTGGCGGTGCGGCTCAGCTCGACCGTGCGGTGTGGCGTCATCCTGCCGAGCTGCCGCGGGATTCCGACGTGAAGACGCACACCGGCCAGGCTACGTGAAGGCCGCGGCGACGCCCCACCTTGCTGCTCGTTGCTCGGAATCAGCAGGGGTGCGGCACAATGACAGCCGTGTCGGGGTCAGCCGTGTCGGGGTCAGGGGGTTCAACCCGGGGGTCGGCGCGAGCGAATCCCACCGGCCAATCAGCGGGGGCCCGTCTCCACGGTGAGATCCGTGCCGACCGGCCGCTACTCGTGGTTGCGCTGGAGATAGAGGCGCTGAGCCTGCACGTGCACCGGCTGCCTATCCTCGTCACCGGGCTCGGGAAGGTGAACGCGGCCACGTCGTTGGCGGTGACGCTGGCCGCGGCCCGACCTTCCATGGTGGTCAACCTGGGCACGGCTGGCGCTCTGCGACCCGGTCTGATCGGCCTACACGAAGTCACCCGTGTTCGCCAACACGATCTGGACAGCGCGGCAATCGAAAGGTTGACCGGCATCTGGCCCGGCGGTGACTTGACTACCGACGCACCGGCGGGCACGCCGCCGACTGTGCTGAGTACTGGTGACAGTTTTGTGGCTGATCCCGACCAAGCAGCGACCCTCGCCCAGGTGTCGTCATTGGTTGATATGGAGGGCTTCTCGGTGGCCCGAGTGGCGTTGGCATTCGAAGTCCCGGTTCGATTGATCAAGACTGTCTCCGACGGCGCGAACGAGGACGCTGTCCGTGATTGGCAGGGCACCGTGGAGGCGTGTGCCGTGGAGCTCGGCAGTTGGGTCCACCAGAACCTCTATAGCAACGTATGAGTCGCGGTCCGGTCATAGAACAAGCCTGAACTGGTCCAGCCGACCACCTGAGCAGTCAGGGGGGTCCGCTCCGGTACGGTATCGGGGTCTGGAGGCGTCGCCTAGTCCGGTCTATGGCGCCCGCCTGCTAAGCGGGTTTGGGGTTCAAAGCCCCATCGAGGGTTCAAATCCCTCCGCCTCCGCTCGCCAGGGGTGGTTCGGCGCATTGTTCGCCGGGCCACCCCTGTTCAGTTCCGCTCGGGCATGCTGAGGGCGTGAATTACGGATCCGTTGGCCAGACGGCGGTGGCGATCGTGGCGTTGGCGACGATCACCCTGCTGGGGATGCAGCTCAGTGGTGTCCGGCAGCGGGCAGACTATGCCGGGGCCGTGCTGCGGAGTCTGTTGCAACTGGTGCTGGTGGCAGTGGTGATCGCCTGGATCTTTCGGAATCCCGCGGGCACCTTCTTATACCTGGCGATCATGCTGCTGGCCGCCACCGCGACCTCGGTCCGACGGATTGGCTGCGGGCGTCGGTCCTATCTCCGGGTTTTGGCCCCGATCGCATTGGCCACCGGGTTGGCGGTGGTGCCCGTTGTGGCCTCGGGCGCATTGCCACTCGCGGCACAGTCGCTGTTGCCCTTCACCGCCCAAGTGATTGGCGGCGCTATGACGGCGGCGTCACTGTCCGGCACCAGGTTCCGGGAGGACGCCCACGACCAATGGGACGTGGTGGAGGGCTACCTGGCGTTGGGGGCGACAGGTCGGCAGGCCGTTTCCTGGTTGGGGCGGCGGGCCGTGGAAAGATCGCTGATCCCGTCGCTCGATCAGACCCGAAGTGCGGGCCTGGTGGTACTACCTGGGGCCTTCGTGGGGATGCTGCTGGGCGGCGCCAGCCCCGCCCAGGCGGCGCAGATCCAGCTGCTCGTGCTGGTTGCCCTGCTGGCCGCCGCAACCTGGTCTGCGATCGGGACGGTGTGGATGCTCGCGCCCGGACTTGGCACAGTCCGGCCGGGTGCAGAGGCGACTACCGGAAGTCCCGGATAGCGGGCGCCAACTTGTTGACGAGCACCCATGCGACCTGATCGATGTGGGCCTGTGTCGGTGAGCTCGACAGCTCGAAGGTCATCGCCCAGCCCGGCATCGTGCGATTGAACCAGCCCGTCAGGGTGCCGTAGCAGGCCCCGCCGCAGCTTGCGATTCCGGCCGGTACGCCAGTCCAGGCAGCCAGCTTGACTGCCCACGCGACGTTCTTCGGGTTGTCGCCATCGACCAGGTTGAAGGGCTGGTGGAAGGAGACGACGGCATCGGGTCGCAGCCTGGTCAAGAAGCCGGCCACGGCTCTGGTCTCTGGTTGGGTCCAGGCCCAAGCTCCCGACAGGCCTCCGAGGTAGCGACCGGACGTCGGGAAGTTCCGGTTCAGGTCGATCCAGGCGGCGTTGTACCGCCAACCCCGCGCGGCTCCGTCCGGGTTCATCGTCATGATCGTCCAGACCGCGGTGCCTGGTCGGGTGACCAGCCGCCGCACTGCCGACACGACTAGCGGTGCCTGCTTTTCGTTTCCGTGCATCTGGCCCAGCACCACCAGCACTTTGGTGGCCTTCGGGTCGCCCTGCCGTACGGCCCGGATCTGTCGCCCCTCCGGGGTGCGACCGATTTCCAACCGCAGTGGCGGGTAGCTGACCGCGGCTGGTCGCACCCCTGCTGTGGCGGCAGCGGCCGTCGGTGTGGCCACCGGTGTGGTCTTTGCGATGGGTGTCGGGGAGCTGCCGGGTGACGCGGCGGCGGTCTGCGTGGATACCCCCAGCACGGCGACTGTGGCGGCCAGCACCGGGATCACGAAACGCTTCATGGAGTCCGAGGGTACCAGCGGCGCCGGGAGGGCATCCTCGACGTCAATCGCTCGGCGGTGCCAATGGCCATCGAACTTCGACGGTTGTTCCGGTATCAGAGGATCGGATCGTGGCATCACCGCCGACCGCTCGAACGGCCTCTCGAACCATCGCCAGACCGAGTCCAGTCCCGCCCGGCTGGGCGGTGGAACCGCGTGCGAATCGCTCGAATACTAGGTCCCGCTCGTCTTCGGGTATGCCCGGTCCGTCGTCGCTCACCTGTAGCACTCCGAATCCGGCATCGGACAGCACCTGAAGGGTCACCCGGGAGTGGGCGTAATTGAAGGCATTCCCGAGCAATTCGTCCACGGTTCGTTCTACCGATCCTGGGCTTTCGGTCACCAGCACTGCCTCATAGGTGCAGAGGAGTTCGAATCCCCGCTGCGACGCCGCCGTTTGCCAGCCGGCCATGTCGCGGTCGACGACGAGTCCGATATCGGCGATCACCGGGACCGCGCCGGCCTCGGTGGTCGCAATCGCCAGCACTTGGTCCACTCTGCGGGTCAACCTGTCCACTTCCGTCAGCGCGGCCTCCGCATCGGTCCGGGACTGCCCCTCGGTCTCGTCCGCGACGGCTTCGATTCGCAGCCGCATCGCCGCAAGTGGTGTCCGCAAGTGGTGAGACGCCTCTTCGGCGACGGCTTGGGAGCGCTCGATGGACCCCTGCAGCCGGGAGGCCGTCTCATCCAAGGCGTCTGCAATGTCCTGCACCTCAGGAGTGCCGGCGACATCGCCCACTCTGGACGAGGGGTCTGCGCCCACCCGACGAGCTCCGTCGGCCAGTCTGCGCAGCGGCCGGCTGAGCACCCGGGCGACGACCCAGGCGGCCACTACCGCGAGCAACAACACCAGCACCAATGCCGCTACCAGGCCGAGCTCCAGTTGCCGCACCTTGGACTCGACCAGGCTGGCTGGCATCGACAACCTCAGGGCCCCGATGGTCTCCTCGCCATGCTGGATGGGGACGGCGACGAAGTTCAGTTGCTGACCGAGGGTCGCGGATGCCCGGGTCCCGGCCGCGATCTGACCGGCGATTGCGCGCGCCATCTCCGGCCGGGAGAAGTTGGAACCGGGGTTGGCGCCCTCGGTATCGAACACCACCTTCGAGGCACCGTTCACGACAGTCAACCGAGCCCCGGTCTCCTGCTGATAGGCCTCGAGTCGGGCGGGCCAGGCGGCGGTCGGTAACGCCGACATGTCGGTGGCGAGCACCAGCGCATCTCGCTCCATTCCGAGGCGCAGATTGGCGGTCTCGGAGGAGCGGAAGAAGAGCACCAGCGGAATCGAGAGCGCCACCACCAAGACGGCAGACAGCACACCCATCGCCAGTGCGATCCGTCTCGTCACGGCAGGACCAGGCGATAACCCACTCCGCGGATGGCCTCGATTGCCAGGGTCTGCGGCGGCAGCTTCTTACGCAGGGTGGCGACGTGGACGTCGAGGGACTTGCCTGACCCGACCCACACCGGATCCCAGATCCGGGCATGTAATTCGGTCCTTGGCACCACCCGGCCGGGCTCCTCGGCGAGTACCGCGAGCAGAGCGAATTCCTTCGGCGTCAGCGAAAGCTCGACACCGTCCACGGTGGCCTTGTGTTGCGCTTTGTCCAGTTGCAGAGGTCCAACCTCGATGGCCGAGCTGCGTGCGGGATTGCGGCGGACATTGGCCCTGATCCGGGCTGCCAGTTCCCGCATCGAGAATGGCTTCACGACATAGTCGTCCGCGCCAAGTTCGAGCCCGGCCACCCGGTCAGTCTCCTGGCCGCGTGCGGTCACGATGATGATCGGCACCTCGGACGTCTCCCGGATCCGTCGGCAGACCTCCAGCCCATCGATGTCAGGCAGTCCGAGGTCCAGCAGTACCAGATCTACTGATCCCGCGATCCGGATGCCTTCGGTGCCGGTCGCGGCCGCGAGAACTTCGAAGCCATGCCGCTGCAAGCCATTGACGAGCGGCTCGATCATCGTTGGGTCGTCCTCGACTACCGCGATCCGCATGACCCCATGGTTCCACGTCGAGCGGGGTGCGCGGGGGGTCCAGCGGACCGGAAATTGCGCGCGAGCGGTTTCCTTAGGTTCCCTTAATCCTCCAGGCCTTCCCGTCATCTGACCGCCGACCTAACGTGAGACCCGAAGCCGATCACGACCGTGTTCGGCCAGATATCTGGAGGCATCTGATGCGACGAGGCACTCTCATAACAGGGGCGGTGGTCGGTGTACTCGTCGTCGGCTCAGCCGTCGGCGCGACAGCTGCGGTGGTATCACTACAGAAGGCTCAGGCTGAGACCGACCAGGTCGGCAGCGCACAGCTGCAGGCAGTGTCGGGCGTGGCGGGCGAGACCAGCCAGGCGAGTCGGGCCGCCAAGCCCTTGGTCGCACCGAAGCTGAAGGTTCCCGCGAAGAAGCCGCCGGTAGTCATCGCACGACCTGTGCCGGTGCCAGCGGCGGGGGGTGGCGGCGGCCAGGGTGCGGTTGCTGCCAGCCCCGACAGCTGGGTATCCAGCGACGGCCAGTCCGGGAATGCGGCGCCAGTCGACGGTCAGAGCGATGGCGGTACGTCGGCGGGCAATTCCGGCGGAGGCTCCGGTGGGGGCTCCGGTGGCGAAGATCAGGGCGAGGTTGAGGACAGCAGCAACTCCTACGAGGAGGCTGAGCAGGAGCAGCCGGAAGCGCCAGAGCCAGCAGAGGCACCCGAGAGCGAGAGTGGCGACGATGACTAGTCAACCCCGACGTGGATCGTCTACACCGACCGCAGCCACCCGCATCGCAACCGGCGGCATCGCGCTATCGGTTGGGCTGGGTCTGGTCGGCGTGATCGCCGTCCGGTCAGCGGAGGACGAACGAACCGCGAAACCCGTTGCCCAACCGGACGTTCAGTCCGCCGGGAATGTGACCACAGTCGACGCCTCCGCGGCGATCGCGGCCGAACGGCGGCGATCTGCGGCTCAGCTTGCCGCACTGCGCAAGGAGTATCAGCAATCGTTGCAGCGAATCGCGACTGACTACCAGCAGAAACTTGTCGCGGCTGTCGGCCCAGCGGAAGTCATCTACGAGGATGTGCCCGTCTACGCCGACTCCGGTAGCGGGCAGGGCTCCGCTGGCGGCGATTCCTCGTCCGGCTGGAGTTCCGGTGGCTCGTCGGGCGGTGGAACCTCCTCAGGCGGATACACGGCGGCGGGCTCCGGTGGTTCGTCCGGCGGCGGGTCCTCCGCTGGTGGCGGATCCTCGTCCGGAGGTGGCGCAGCACCTGCGGCTCCGGCCGCGCCGGCGGTATCCGGCGGAAGTTGAGATGGCTGCGGCCTTGACGGATCGAAGTTGGACGGCTGCTGTCGGCGGGCCGTCCACTTCGGCCGTCGAAGTCGTCACCTCAGTGGTTCTCGGCGAGCGGGGTGCCTGCGCCCGAACGACAGGTCGGGCGATGGGCACCCAGTGTGCCGTCATGGTCGTGGCGACTGACGCCGAAGCGGCTATGGCGGCCACCCGCGAAGGCTGGGCGCTAGTCGAGCTGCTCGACTCCCTGTGGAGCCGATTCCGGCCCCAGTCTGAGTTGAGTCGTCTGAATGCGGCGGCCTCGTCTGCCCATGAGGGGACGGTGTCGACTGGGGTCGACGGGCTCACCTCGACTTTGGTCGCGGCCATGCGATGGGCCTACGGATACAGCGGCGGCATCGTTGACGCCACCGTCCTCGACCGGGTCATTGCCGCGGGTTACGACCGAGACTTCGAAGCCGTGCGGAAACGTGACCGCGAACTTGACCAGGCGGTCGAGGGTCGCGAGGGCAGTTCTGCGGCGCATCCCGACCTTGAGGCGCCCTTCGTCAGCCGGATGTCCGAGGTAGCTGTCGATGAAAGGATCGTCCGTCGGCCTGCCGGAGTCGTGCTTGACTCCGGCGGCGTCGGCAAGGGTTTGGCGGCCGACCTGATCGCGGCAGCTGCACCCGCCGGAGGTTTTGGTGGGGTGTTGGTCGATCTCGGCGGGGACGTTCGCGTTATTGGCGACGATCTTGATGGCCGCCCCTGGCGGGTCGGCGCGGCTGATGAGCGTGTTGTCGACCCGGGTAGTACCGCGCGGGGCGACCCGCTGACCATCTGGCGAGTCACTGACGGTGCCGTGGCCACGAGCAGCACGGCGCGCCGGCGGTGGCGTGGCGGCCACCACATCATCGATCCGCGAACCGGTCGGCCGTCGACCAGTGATATCGCGGCCGTCACCGTCGTCGCCGATACGGCTCTGGCGGCCGAGACATGTGCCAAAACCGCCCTGGTCTCGGGGCGTCGTTTCGCTGAACGCTGGCTGCCTTCGCGGTGCCGCGCGGCGCTGATCACCGGTATCGATGGGCGTGTCCACACTTACGGCGACGCGGGTGAGTGGAGCTAGACGAGGTCCGTAGCCCGACCTCCAGACATCGAGCACATGGGACAGTCTCGGCCGCATGCAGAAGTCCGGCCGAGTCCTATCAACCACGCCTGAAGCGACACGTGCTGGCGCGCGCCTGATGCCCGGGTGGGTTGTCGGTGTCGGCAGCCCACCCGGGTGTCGGGTGCCTCTGGGTCTCAGGTGCCCTGCCGGTGTCAGTTTCGTCTGGGGTAGGTCCACACTTTGGTGACTTCTGGGTGGCCGTTGTCTCCGATCTGGATGGTCCAGGTTCCGGTGTGGATGAGGTGATGGTGCATCGAACACAGCAAGGCCAAATTTTGCAGTGAAGTCTCGCCTCCTGCGGTCCACGTTTCGATGTGGTGGGCTTCGGTCCAACCCGGTGGCCGATCACAGCCCGGGAACACACATCCGCGGTCCCGGACGTGTAGCGCGGTACGCAGGTGCGCGGGGATGGTGCGGGTGGCGCGGCCGATATCCAACGGTTGGGAGTCCGGTCCGACGATCAGGCGTTGCACTGTGGTGTCGCATAGTTCGCGCAGCATCGTGATGTGGGCCAGTAGCCCGGTGCCGGGACCGTTCGCTGTGGCCCACGTCGACATGAGGTCTTCCGGGCGGGTATCCGGCCCTGGTAGCGGACCGGGGGTACCCGACGGTGGGTTCAAGTCTTCGGCGCGGATCACCAGCACCACCCGGGTGCGGTCCCCGAGCCGGGACGAATTCCATCCCGGCGCCAACCCCGGCCACCCCGGCGGTGACTGCCCACCTGGACGGCGCCACCGCGGCGACCCCGGCTCCCGCGGCGGACGTGAGTCCGGCCACGGCTCCGGTCCCGACGGCGTCGCCTCCTCCGCTGCGGCATCCGCCGCGGCATCGGCAGCGGCCTGGGTCTGGGCCTCGGGTTGGTCCTCGGGTTGGTCCTCGGGTGTGGGTGGGCGCCGGGTGGTGGT
>CAZJNU010000008.1:22912-63947 GCA_964547485.1 uncultured Actinomycetes bacterium | reverse complement strand
ACCAAAGTGTGGACCTACCCCAGACGGCGCTGACACCGACAGGGGCACCGGCCAGCGGGCCGAGCCGAACAATCCCGGAGACGCCGCCAGGGCACCCAGCTCAACGAGTCCCTGCACGCACCCGACACCCGGGTGGGCTGCCGACACCGACAACCCAAACCCACCCGGGCGGTGAGGCGCGTCCGAGGGGGAGGGCCGCTGGCGTAGCCGCCTTACACATGAACAGCACAGCAGAGGCGCAGGGGCCGGAATCGGTGGGTTTGCCGACGGGAACGACTGGAACTGGGTAGTGGTCAGCGCGGGGCACGCTTGAATGAGAGCGCCACAGCCACGGGTCAGTGCCGTCCGCTTCGGGTGCACAGTCCTCGCGGAAGGATCGAATCCCGCTGCCCGTGGCCAGGCAAGTCGACGGACTCGGGTGGAGCAGGTGAGGCGGAAGTCCGCGCTGGACCGACCTGCGGATTGAGCCGAAGTGGCGACAACCTGGGATCATCGCCAGGTGAAGGATGAATACGACCTTGATCCCCCGCCTCGGCCGAAGTCACGCTGGTACCACAGTTCGAGTTGGCTCGACGACCTGGCGATCGTCAGTTGGGCGGTGCCGCCCGACCGGCTATCGGCTCAACTGCCGCCCGGTTTCGATCCGATCGTCTGGTCGGGCACGTCGGAAGATCCACGAAGCATGATCTCGTGCGTCGCCTTCCTGGACCGGGATTTCCGATTCCAGTTCTGGCCCTGGACCCAGGTGCGGTGCGGTCAGGTCAACTACCGGGCTTATGTGCGGTACCGGGGGGAGACCGGCGTCTGGTTCTTCCGGACGTCGTTGGACAGTGCCCTGGCTGCGGTGCCGAGGAGGCTTTGGCGGATGCCGTGGCATCGTGATCAGGTGGAGGTCCGGGCCCATTGGCGTGGGCAACGGCTCGATCGCTACCAAGCGTCGGGGTCTGGTCCCTGGGTCGCTCTGGAGCTCGACCTCACCGGTACCGGCGCGGCTCCCGGCATACACCCGATTCCGTCCCTTGGAATGACCGCGAATGCGGAAATCTCCAATCTCTACACCGATCCCGTGCGGGGGTGGTTTCGGCGGACGGACGGCCAAGTTGGCGCTTACTCGGTCTGGCACCCACGGATGCGGATGGTGCCAGCCGAGGTGGGGACGGCCCGGTGCTCGCTGTTCGAGCGGCTCGGCCTCATCGTCGCAGGCGATCCACCGGTCGATGCCAGGGTGATTCGTGAAGTCCGATTCGAGGTCCATACGCCGCCGCGCAGGCTGCGGGGATAGTCCGTTTTGCGGTCGTCGTGTGCCGGCAGTGCGGGGCCCAAACTCCGTGGGTCAGCGAACCACCGCGAATTGGAAGGCCGGTGTGCCCAACGTCGCGAACAACCGCAGCCACAACGGCAGCAGCATCTCGGTCCCGCGCGCGGCCGTGATATCACCCAGGTCCAAGATGTCGCGGTGGCCGAGGTCCGAGAGCAGCGAGATAACCGTCGCCTTGGCGTCGCTGTCGTCACCGGCCACGAAGGTGGTGTGATGGCCACCGGCCACCAACTCTGGGTGGACCATGACGGTGGCGTTCATTGTATTGAGACTCTTCACCACCCGAGCCGCCGGAAACGCCCGCTGGATCTGTTCGGCCAGCGAATCGGTGTCCTTGACCGACAGAGTGGGGGGCATCCCGGCCGAGAAGTCGAGTGGATTCGCGACATCTAGCAGCACCTTGTTGGCCAGGTTCTCGGCGCCCGCCTCGCCTAGGGCCGCCAGCGAGGCGCCGCCGGAGGTTGCGTTGACGATCAATTCCGCTCCGGCGGCGGCGTCGGAGAAGGTCGCGATCGCCACCTCCGGCTGGGTAGCCGACCAGTCCCCGAACCCGGGATTCCCCATCCCGTCGGGATCCCGACGGGAAGTCGCTGCAGCCACATCACGGGTGCCCACTGTCACGTCATGGCCCAGTTCTGCGCATCGTCCGGCGATTGCCTGGCCCACCATTCCGGTACCCAAGACGGCAATTCTCATGTTCGGCTCCTCGAATGATCGATCGACGGCGGTTCACCGGTTTTCGGCTTCTGGCAGGATCTCACACTGTGACGAGCCCCATTTCGCACAGCCGCTCCAATTATCCTGACCTCGCGGCGGCCATTACCGCTGCGCTCAACCGGGTGGCCCAGGCGGGACCGGAGTATGGATCTGCGGAGAAGTTGCGGTCTGACCTGGATACCTGGGCCGAATGCGACCTTGGTCGGTGGATGCTTTGCCACGGTGGCTGGAATGCTTACTGGACCCGCTACTGCGTGGACTATCCCCGCCGCGGGGCAACTGGAACGCTTGCCGCCACGAACCCGGTGGAGCACTTCTTCCTCACCCGGGCACCTGCGATCGTGGCCACCCAGCAACGGTCGGTGATCTTTGCAGACCTGCTGTCGGGATTGGTCGGCGACGGAGACCGGGTCTTGTCAGTTCCATGCGGCGCGATGGACGATCTACTGCGGTTGCCGCGCGCCGACGCGGCGGCCGCCGTGATCGGTGTTGACCTGGACCCGGCCGCTTTGTCGTTGGCTGCAGAGAACGCTGCGGCTCGCGGGTTGGCAGCGGGCACGATCCTCGCTCTGGGTGATGCCTGGGATCTGCCCGCGGCGGTCCCTGAGCGGGGTTCGGTTGATGAATACCGACGTCACCTTGGCGCGGGCCTGGACGTTGTGACGTCCAACGGCCTCAACATCTACGTCGAACAGTCAGATCGAGTACGGGCGTTGTATGCGTCGTTTCGCTCGGTGCTGCGGCCAGGCGGCCATCTCGTGGTCAGTGCGTTGACGCCTCCGTCGGAATGGGAGCTGGCGGGAGCGGATCGCGAGGATCTGGTCAGGGCGAGGGGATTGATGTTGATCAACGATGTGATGTGGTCCAATCTGCGACCGGCCGAGGTGACGATCGCGCAGCTGGCGGAGGTCGGGCTGGAGGTTGTCGAGGTGCTCAACGACGCGAGACGCGTGTTCCCGACCTTCCTCGCGAGGGCGGTGTAACGCGCCGAAGCCGGCGTGAAACGCCGGTGAATACCTCGGACCGACCGGGGGCTTCGCTAGTTGCGTTGATCCACCGGCCGCGGATCCGGCGGCGGAGTCGGTTCGGGGGGTAACACCGGCGGTAGTTGCGACAGGATCTCCGGCTTGGTGGGCGGGCACCCGACTCGAGACTCGATAGGGTCCGGGCTCGGACTGGTGCTTGGGGCTGGGCTGCCACTGACGGAGGGGACCGGAGCCGGGGTGGACGAGGGCAGCGGCAACGAGCACTCGGCGATGGCAGCCGTGTAGGCCGTGAGTGCGTCCCGCTGAGCGGCAAGGAAGTCGGTTCGTGCTGCGACAGCCTGTTCGTAGGCCGCCAGCAGTTCGAAGTAGACGTCTCGCTCGGTCTGGATCTGCTGCCAGGCGGCAGCCACTGCAGCGACCGAACGGGAATACTGCACATACTTTGCCGCCGCGATCCGGTAGTTCTGCCAGCGGCGGTAGAAGGTGATCACTGCCGGAGCCCAACTGTCCTGTTTGGCGCGTAGGTTCGACAGGGTTTCGTTCTGCAGCGCCGCCGCCCGAGCCGCCAACGCAGCTTCATCGACGGCGGGTGCCGCGGCTGAGGTGAAGGCCCAGCCGCAGCCGGGCCCGATCCGATCCTCGCGGGGCACTTTGACCGTTGCGGTTGTCGGCTCCGGTCCCACTGGGATCGGGGCGATCGGCTCCGCCATCGGGGCCGGCAACTCCGCCGGCCAGACCGGGTCCGCGGGTCTGCTGGGCAGTGGAACCTCGCCAAACACGATCGGAACCGCATTGACCGGCACGGGACGAACGCCCGCTGGCGGCGCCGGCAACCCCTTCTCAGGTGTGGTGACCCGGGTGTCGACAAACAGTCCCTGATAGGGCACACCGTCCAGCCAAGGGTTCCGGCGCTCGTCCCCGGGTGCCCCGACTTGGTCGGCGCAGGCGCTCAGTTGCGTTGCCAGAGTCTCGTCCAAGGCGCCACTGATGGTGTCGACGTCGCTGGCCTGGCCCTGCACCCGAACGAGCACATCGCCTCGCCGAAAGGTCAGCGCGGTACCGGCGGGCACGTTGACCCTGGTGGCCGCGACGCCCGGTCCGTCCTCGGTGTTCGACGTCGACACCCCCGGGAAATCCTGCGCGCACTTCTCTGACTGGGCGTTGGTCTCAGACAGGGTCCACAGGCCGGTGCCGGCCGGAAACGCCGATACCGTCACCTCGACGCTTCGACCGGCCGAATTGAACGTCCGATGCCGGCCGACCACAGGCTGGGTGGGCAGCGTGATGGTGCATGGATACGCAGTCACCTGACCAGCCCCCACCGCGGCGTCCGCTGGACCAGTGTAGCCCGGGACGGACGTGGCAATGGTCGCTGCGACAGTGGCGGAGGCGGCAGAGTCGGACCCGGCCACCGATGCTGGCAGGGTGTCGTCGGGGTCGCTGCTGCCAGCCGTGAACTGGGAGGGCCAGGCGCCGATGGAGTAGAGACCCGCAGCGGCGGCAATGTTTGCCAGCACAACGACGCCGGCGATCGCCGCCACTGCCTTCGGGGCGCCCGGACCCCCGCCTACCCGGCGATTCGGGTTGGCCGGGGTACGTTCGTGGGAACCGGGGTGGCGCCGCGGCGCGTCCGATCGATTGCCCACAATTGCTCCAGGTTGTTGGTCGTGCCGCGGCTCGTCAGGTGATGATTGTTGGTACCAGTGTTACTGATTAGTTGCTGAGAGCGGCGCAGGCGTTCCACATAGCGGGTGTTTCTGTCGACGAATGAGAGGTGGTCGGGCGTGCGGTCGAGTCCGGCTGTCGGCTTTCTCGGGCGCAAGTTCCCGGCCGCCAAGCCCGGCCGAGGGCGGAAGCGGGGCTTCGTCGCCTTCCTGACTTTCGTGATCGGCAGTGCAATTGTGGGAGTGTTGGTTGGCCTCTGCGCTGCCCCTGCCGCCACCGGCGCCGGGCTGGGCGCGTTGCGCACGGTCGATGAGTGGGACGCGATGACCGTCGACGTTCCGTTCGACGCTGCGCTGCCGCAACGGTCGGTGATGCTCGACCGAAATGGCAAGTCCTACGCCGTTCTGTTTGCCGAGAATCGGGTCCCGTTGACCCGGTCCCAGATCTCCCCCAAGTTCGTCGATGCCCTGCTCTCGATCGAGGATGACCGCTTCTACACACACGGCGGAGTGGATCTGATCGGGACAACTCGGGCGATCGGCAACAACCTGCTCGGCGGTCGCAGGCAGGGGGCCTCCACGATCACCCAACAGTGGATCAAGAACCTGTTGCTGGCAGCCGCGGATACACCGGAGCGGCGGGCGGCCGCCGACGACGTCAGCATTGACCGGAAGTTGTTTGAGGCCCGCGCAGCGGTGGTAGCCGAATCGCGGTTCAGCAAGGACGAGATCCTCACGCGCTACGTCAACACCGCATACTTCGGCAACAAGGCGTATGGCCTCGGGGCCGCAGCCGCCCGCTACTACTCGACTTCCGCCGACGCACTCACGCTGAATCAGGCGGCCACCCTGGCCGGGGTACTCAATGCCCCGAGTGTGTTCGACCCTGTCGATCGGCCCGCAACCGCGATCCGGCGGCGCAATGACGTGCTCACCCGGATGGTGGCGACAGGTCGCCTGACGGAGGAGCAGGCGGCCATCGCCAAGGCGCAACCGCTGGGACTGAAGCTCTCCACGCCACCCAACGGCTGTGCCGTTTCGACGTACCCCATCTACTGCCAATGGGTCAAGGACACGATCGCTTCCGACCCGGCCTTCGGGGCCACCAGCCAGGCGCGACAAGAGTTGTTGTTCCGGGGTGGGTTGCGGATCACGACCGCGCTGAACCCTGCTGTCCAGGCACAGGCGCAGCGGGCCGTCTCCGAAGCGCTGCAACCCACCAACCGGGTGGCGGGCGCGGTGGCGGTGGTGCAGCCGGGCTCCGGTCAGGTCATGGCCCTGGCAAGCAACAGGCCGTGGGGAAGCGACGCCGCTGCGGGCCAGAGCGAGGTGCCCTATCCGGTGCTGGCGAACTTCCAGCCTGGTTCGACGTTCAAACCCATCACGTTGGCGGCCGCTCTGGCCGAAGGGGTCAGCCTGGACAATCTCTGGGACGCGCCGCCCGTCTACACCCCAGAGGGACTGAATGCACCGGAGGGTGGCTTCACCAACGCCGGCGACGGTCCCGGCGGTTTGATGAATGCCCGGCAGGCCACGTGGCGGTCCACAAATACGTTCTTCGTCCACCTGATCGAGCAGACCGGCGTGCTGCCGGTGGCCGAGATGGCACAGCGCCTCGGGATGAGTAGCATCCGCACCGAAGGTCCGCAGGCCGTGACCAGCAAGGATGCTGCCCTGACGTTAGGTGACTTCGACACCTCACCGCTGCAGGTGGCGTCGGTGTACGCGACGCTGGCGGCCGGCGGGGTTCGCTGTGACCCGGTGGGAGTTATCTCGCTGGAGCGCAACGGAAGCCAGAAACTTCCGATTGCCGAACCAGATTGCCAGCAGACGATAGACCCGGCCGTCGCTGCCGAGGTGAACACGGTACTCACGGGTGTCATCGACGGGCCGGATGAGGGTCGTACCGGCAAGGCGATGACGTTGGGCCGACCCGCCACCGGCAAGACCGGCACCGCAGGAGAGTTCCACGCGGCTTGGTTCGCCGGCGCCACGCCGCAATACGCCACGGCAGTCTGGGTCGGCGACCCTCGCGGTGGGCCCAGTAACCCGCTGTTCGACGTCACCGCCTATGGGGAGGAGTTCCCGGAAGTCTATGGCGGGTTGGTGCCAGGTCCCATCTGGAAGACGACCATGGAGGCTATCCACGCGGGTGTGCCGGTGGTTGGCTTCCCCGGCGCTGACAAGCCGCCGTTGCCATCGGTGGCGGTACCGAACGTGGTCGGACTTCCACTGGACACGGCGGCTGGGATGTTGACTTCGGCCGGCTTCCGGGTACAGATAGCGCCGAAAACCGCACCGGCGGCACAGCCGTTGCCGGCAGGCTACGTGACGGCGATGAATCCACCTCCGGGCACGACCAGGGACAGTGGGCGCCCGGTCGTGCTGACGTTGGCGCCCGGCTCCGATCCGACCATCAAGGTGCGGCAGGGGTCCTGAATCCGATCCAGCTGATCCGGCCGGTCGGCCCTGACAGCCCAGGTAACTAGGGTGGTGGAATGGCTACTGGTCAGCGGCACGGCTGGACACCGGTGACCGCCCCAGGTCCAACCGGCAGGGAGATGCTCTCGGCCTTCGACACCATCCGCACCGATCCGCTGGCATTTCTCGAGTGGTCGTGGCGGAAGTACGGCGATGTGGTGCAGTTCCCGATACCCAAACCGCCGACCTTCCTGGTGACCCACCCCGACGGTGTCCGCCGGGTGTTGCAGGCCAACCACCGCGGTTATGGCAAGGCCACCGTGCAGTACTCGCGGCTGGCACTGGTCACCGGGGAGGGGTTGTTGGCCGCCGATACCGAGGCCTGGCGGCGGCAGCGCAAACTCGTCCAGCCTGCCTTCCACCCGCGGTCGGTCAGGTCCGTGGTCGATCACACGGGGGTTGCCGTCGAGCGGATGCTGGCGCGTTGGGACGACCTCGGCGACGGTGCAGTCGTGGACGTCGACGAGGAGATGATGCGAACGGCGTTGGAGATCGTGGGTGCATCACTGTTCGGGGCGGACTTGCGCGGCGAGTCCGAAGTCTTGGTGGCCGCCACCCAGCAGGGTCTGCACGAGGTGGTGGCCCGGGCGCGAAATCCGCTCGCACCGCCGACCTGGGTGCCGACCCCCGGCAATGTCCGGCTGAATCGGGCAGTTGCTCGCCTCGACCGCGCGGTAGCGGAGATCCTGGCGGCCCGTCGTGCCCAGCCGACGCCGGCCGAACCGGTGGACATGCTCGACTGGTTGCTCGCCAGTGCAGACCTCACCGAGTCGGATATGCGGGATCAGATAGTGACGTTCATCGTGGCTGGCCATGAAACCGTGGCCAGTGCACTGACCTGGGCCTGGTATCTGCTCGGTACCGACCCTGCGGCGGCCGACCGGCTAGCCGCGGAGGCTGAGGCGCGCTGCGCCGACGGTCGCCCGGACTTCGATGACCTGCCCCACCTTCCCTGGGCGCACGCAGTGTTCGATGAGGCGCTGCGGCTCTACCCGCCCGGCTGGTTGATCACCCGGAAGTCGTTGGTGGCCGATGAGATCCTCGGCCACAAATTGCCCGCGGGCTCACTGGTGATCATCAGTCCCTACCTTGTGCACCGACACGATCAGAGCGATCCGCAGATCGAGTCTTTCGATCCTGGCAGGTTCCTCTCGGGCATCCCGTCGCCGCAGACAGGCGTCTACATCCCGTTCGGTGCTGGACCGCGACTGTGTATCGGCCGGGAGATGGCCAGGGCTGAGGGAGCGCTACTGCTGTCGATGGCCAGCCGTCGGTGGCAGCTATCCGCCATCGATCCGGAGCCGGCGCGGCCGCAGCCGTTGGTAATGCTGAAACCCAAGGGTGGATTGCAAATGCGACTGCGGCGCCGAAGCGGAGCACGCCGGTGACCCTCGGCGCGGCATCCGTGGCAGGATCGGCAGTGTGCATGAGGACGAGGTACCCCGCGGGTTGAGGGTGGCTGCCGCCTACAGTTGGCGGCTGCTGGTGGTCGGTGCCCTGTGCTTCTTCGCGCTGCGGTTGATGGCGCGACTGGAGTTCGTGGCGATCTCGATGTTCGTCGGGTTGGTGATCACTGCGCTGGTCGGACCGCTGGTCAACCTGCTCGACCGGGTGATGCCGCGGGCGCTGGCGGTTGCCCTGGGTCTGCTGATCGTCATCCTCGGCGTACTGGGCATCTTCACGTTCATCGGTGCCGAGGTCGCGGGCCAGGCGCCCACCCTCGCGTCCCAGTTCCGCAACGGCATCACCGAGATCGAGGACTGGCTTCGGCAAGGTCCACTGCATTGGGACTCGAACCGGATCACTGAATACACCACCCAGTTGCGCACCTGGATCACCACCAACCAGGGCGACCTCGCCTCCCGCGCGATTGGCGGTGCGGGCACCGTGGTGGAGGGGCTCACTGGGATGTTCCTGGCGATCTTCGGGGCGATCTTCTTCCTCGCCGGTGGCGCCCAGATCTGGGACTGGATTCTGATGCTCGTCGGCAAGCGACAGCGCCCCCGGGTGGACGGTTCGGGCCACGTCGCCTGGCACACCTTCGCCGGCTACACCCGCGGGATCCTGGTGGTGGCGGCCACCAATGCGGTGCTGGTCGGTATCGGGTTGACGATCCTGGGCGTACCGCTGTCACTACCGCTGGCGTTGCTGGTCTTCTTCGGCTCGTTCATCCCGATCGTCGGTGCGCCGATCGCGATGATCGTCGCGGCGATTGTGGCGCTGGCGGCCGATGGCCCGCTGGTGGCGCTCGGGGTGATCGTGATGATCGCGCTGATCGGACAGTTCGAAGGGCATGTGCTGCAGCCGCTGGTGATGGCTCGCGCCGTCAGCATCCACCCACTGGCGGTTGCCCTGTCGGTGGCGGCCGGCACGGTGCTCGCCGGCATCGTGGGCGCGGTGGTGGCGGTGCCGGTGGTGTCAGTGCTCTACGCGGTCGGCCGGTTCTGGGTACAGACCACCCCGCGAAACCCCGGCGAGGAACGACCGATGGACCCCACCGGCACCGGCGCTGCCGCGCCCTAGCGCCTGGCGGCCGCGCTTGCCTCGCGGCCCAGGATCCGCCGAACGGCCGGGCCCGACAACGCGCCATTCGTGCTCAGGGCGCCGCAGCCGACCACCAGGTCGTCGCCGACGATCTGAAGTACCGGTCCGCCATCGACACCGGTGACACGGCCACCGGCCTGCTCGACGATCGGCACCAGGGCCGCGACGTCCCACGGCATCAGACTCGGTTCGGCACCGATATCAACCGCTCCCTCGGCCACCAACAGGTGGGACCAGAAATCGCCGTAGCCGCGGGTCCGCCACACCCCATCGGTCAACCGTGCCAGCGAATCCTCGGCCACTGCCGGCCAGCCCAGGAAATCAGAATAGGAGACCGATGCGTCGGCCATCTCGGTCACCGCGGACACTCGCAGCTGTCGGAGACCACCGTCCACGTCCGATGTCCACGACCCGCCCGGATGAGCCCACCAGCGCCGCCCCAGCGCCGGCGCTGACGCCACCCCCACGACTGGCACCCCGTCGACAACCAAACTGATCAGGGTCGCCCAGATCGGCACCCCGCGCAGGTAGTTGGCCGTACCATCGATCGGATCCAGCACCCAGCACCGGCCGCGGACGCCGCCGACCGAGCCGGATTCCTCCCCGTACCTGGCGTCATCGGGGCGCTGCCGGGCGACCTCAGCCCAGATCGCGTCTTCAACTGCAGTATCGGCTTCGGTCACCGGCGACCGGTCGGGTTTCGTTGCGACCCGAAGGTCGATGGCTCGGAATCGTGACAGCGCCACCGCGTCGGCAACGTCGGCCAACTGCAGGGCAAGGTACAGGTCATCGCCGTAGTCAGCGCTCATAGCGACACGCTAGCGAAGTCAGTCCGCCGCGGACCGACTTCGCATGATCCGGCGAAGCGAGGCCAGCCGTTCCACCGGTGCGCCGCCACCGGCCACCCAGTCGTCCAACGCGCACTCGGGTTCGTCGTGGCTGCAACTGCGGGGGCAGTTCTCGGCGCCGGCGGCCAGGTCGCTGAACGCCCGGATCACGTTCTCGCCCGTCACATGATTCAGGCCGAAGGACCTGACCCCGGGGGTATCGATGATGACGCCGCCATCGGGCAGATCCAGCAGTACCGCCGAACTCGACGTGTGCCGACCCCGGCCGGTGACGTCGTTGACAATCCCGGTGCGGCGATCGGCATCCGGTACCAGGGCATTGACGAGGGTCGACTTGCCGACCCCGCTGTGGCCGATCAGCACGGTTGCGCGATCAGCCAGCCTCTCCTTCAGCTCGGACAGGTCGCTTCCCCGGCGGCCGTCGACGCTGGCCACTTCCAGGTCCGCGTAGGCGGCCAGGAAGCCACCCGGGTCGGCGAGGTCGGTCTTGGTGACGATCACGAGCGGTCGCAACCCGGCGTCGAACGCCGCGATCAGGCAGCGGTCGACGAAACCGTGCCGAGGTTCCGGATCCGCCGCAGCCACCACGATCCCGAGCTGATCGGCGTTTGCCACCAGTGGCCGTTCGGTCCCGGTGACGTCATCGGCGGTGCGCAACAGCAGCGTGACCCGTTCGGAAAGTCCCACGATCCGCGCCAGCGATCCGGTGTCACCGCTGGTGTCGCCGGTCAGCCGGACACGATCCCCGACGACGAGTCCGCCTCGACCCAACTCCCGGGACTTCACTGCGGTCACGATCGTGCCGTCGTCGAGTTCGCACGCGAACCTTCCGCGATCAACGCCGGTGACCACCGCCGGCTTCGCGGAGCGGTAACTGGGACGGACTTTGCTGCGGGGCCGGGAACCGCGGCCCGGTCTCACCCGAACGTCATCCTCGTCGAGGTCGCGGGCCATCAGGGGGTCACCAGTGCCTGCCATCGATCGGCGAAGCCCGGCAGCGTCTTGTCCGTGGCCGATACGTCCTCCACCAGCACGCCGGGTACCACCAGCCCGATGATCGCAGCGAACGTGACCATCCGATGATCGTGATAGCTGCGCAGCAAGGCTCCGCGCCGGGTGCTCGGGTGAGAGGTCGGTCGGATCTCGAGGCCGTCGGGAAGCTCGTCAGCGCCGATGCCCAGCCGCCGCAACTCGGTGACGAGGGCGGCCAACCGGTCGGTCTCGTGGCCGCGCAGATGCGCGATTCCAGTCAGTCGACTTGGGCCGTCAGCCACGGCGGCGACAGCAGCCACCGTCGGTACCAGCTCTCCCACCTCGCCGAGGTCAACCTCGATACCGGCGGGGTGCGATGGTCCTTCGACGGTGAGGCCGACCTCATCCAGCGAGACTCGCGCGCCCAGCTGGCGGAACACCTCGCGGATGCGATTGGCTGCCTGCGTCGACTCACTTGGCCAGCCGAGCACCGTCACCTTGCCAGCTGTGACAGTGGCCGCGGCGAGGAATACTGCAGCGTTGGTCAGGTCCGGTTCGATCAGCAGCTGTCCGAGGTCTAACGAGCCTGGCTCTACCCGCCAACTGCAGTGCGTCGGATCCGCGACGTCGGCGGACACCTGAACCCCGGCTGCGCGCAGCATCGCAACCGTCATAGCGATGTGGGGTAGCGACGGCAGAGCCGGTCCGCGGTGGTGCAGTTCCAACCCTTCGGCAAACCGGGCGGCGGCGAGCAGCAGACCCGAGATGAACTGGCTGGAACCGCTGGCATCCACAGTTGCCCGACCACCTGCCACCGCGCCGGACCCGTGCACCACCAACGGCAAGGAATCGCCGTCGATTCGGACGCCCAGTTGCCGCAGGCCGTCGATGGTGCCCGTCATCGGACGTCGACGGGCCTGCGGATCCCCGTCGAACCCGACCTCGCCCTCGACCAGCGCCGCCACCGGGGGTAGGAACCGCATCACCGTCCCGGCGAGGCCGCAATCAATCGTGCAGTACCCGGTCAGCGGCCCCGGGGTCACCTTGACGTCGACGCCGTGGACCTCAACCTCGGCACCGAGCTTCCTAAGACCCGCGATCATCAGGTGGGTATCCCGCGCCACCAGCGCGCCGGTCAGCTGACTGGTCGAGGAGGAGAGGGTCGCCAGCACCAGCGCGCGGTTGGTGACGCTCTTGGAGCCAGCTACCTGGACCGTGCCGGTCACCGGTCCGGTCGCCCACGGTGCCTGCCACGGGGGAGGTACGCCGGTCGACATGGCCCCAGGGTAGCCAGCCTCGGCGATCTAGGATGATCCCCATGTGTGGCAGGTATGCGTCCTCGAAGGAACCAGCTGAGCTGATCGAGGAATTCGGGGTGACGAACGGGCCGGAGACTCCGTTGGCGCCCGACTTCAATGTGGCTCCCACGAAGAAGGTGTACGCCGTGCTGGACCGAGATGCCGGAACTGACAGCGATCGGGAGCGGTTGCTGGCCGAGGTGCGGTGGGGGCTTGTGCCGTCCTGGGCGAAGGATCCCAAGATCGGCAGCCGGATGATCAACGCCCGGCTGGAGACCGCCGCGGTGAAACCGGCCTATCGCAGCGCCTGGGCTCGGCGGCGGGCGCTGTTGCCGGCCGACGGCTACTACGAGTGGCACACAGGCAGCGCTGTCGAGGGTGCCGGTCGGCCGCATAAGCAGCCGTATTTCATCCACCTTGCCGACGGCGGAACGCTGGCGATGGCGGGTCTGTACGAGTTGTGGCGGGATCCGTCGAAGGACCCCGACGATTCCGAGTCCTGGTTGTGGACGGCGACCGTGCTGACCACCACGGCGACCGATGGGCTCGGCCGAATCCACGACCGGATGCCCGTCCACGTGCCCGCCGAGCAGCGCGATGACTGGCTCGATCCAGGTTTCACCGGCGACCCCCGCTCGCTACTTGACCCGGCCGCAGCCGCCGCCCATATGGTCGCCTATCCGGTGTCCACGCTGGTCAATTCGGTGCGCAACAACGGCCCGGAATTGATGGCGCCGATACCTCTGGCGACCAGTTGAGGAATATCCCGCCGCGTACCGACGGTTGGCACTTGACGTGGTCGCCTGACCGAACGTCTGACCTCACATGGGTCCACAGATTGGGGAGAACGCGTGTTGGTAACGCCGATGGTGCCGGTGGGAGGAGCCGGGGCGCGACTGTTGGGGCCTCCGGAGTCGCTACGCTCGGGTGTCATGGTGGACGACACGACCGGCGGGCCTGCGCTACCCCCCGAGGCGGACGTGGACCAGGCTGTCGAGTCTGAGGACGACCGGAAGGCGCGGTTCGACCGCGACGTGCTGCCGCTGATGGGTCCGCTCTACGGAAACGCGATGCGGCTCACGCGGAATGCTGATGACGCCGCCGATCTGGTGCAGTCCACGTTCGAGCGAGCCTACAAGGGTTTTAAGCAGTACCGGGACGGCACGAATCTCAAGGCCTGGTTGTTCAAGATCCAGAACAATGCGTTCATCAATGATTACCGCAAGAAGCAGCGGCAGCCTCTGTTGGCAGATTCCGACGAGGTAGAGGACTGGCAGATGCACCGCGCGCAGGGCCACAGCGCGGTGGGCCTTCGCTCGGCCGAAACGGAGGTGTTGGAGACACTGCCGGAACAGGTGGTGGTGGACGCCCTCGATCAGCTCTCCGACGACTATCGCGAGGCTGTGTGGTTGGCTGATGTCGAAGGGCTGCGCTACCAGGAAATTGCCGACATTATGGGTACTCCGATTGGAACCGTGATGTCCCGGCTGCACCGCGGTCGGCGGCAGCTGCGCTCACTACTGGAGGACCACGCCCGTGACTACGGCTATCTGCCCCGTGAGATCGAGCCTGGAGTGGACTCGTGACCGGCAGCAATGAGGCTGCCCTCTGCGGCCAGGCGATGTCGCATCTGGACGCGTTCATTGACAATGAACTCCCGACCGTTGCAGTCCGCGAACGGATCGCTGCGCACCTGTTGGCCTGTCCGGGGTGCCGAGCGGAATTCGATCAGGAAGAGCGACTAAAACAACTCGTCCGTCGCACCTGTGCCTGCGATTCGGTGCCAGAGGAGGTACGTGCCCGGATCGAGGTCCGGATCGCGCAACTGAGGCTTCAAGTCGAGCGCATCAGCGACGAACGCCTCGGTTTCGAGCAGGTGACCTTCACCGCGGAGTGGCGAAATCCCGGTAAGGATCGCTAGTCCGAACTGACGGCCAGCCCGAACGGAGCCGGCCGTCAGCCACGGGTCAGGAGTTGGGTCGGCGTCCGTGGTTGGCGCCCTTCTTCTTCCTTGCCTTCTTCTTGCGGCCTCGCTTGCTCATCTGACCTCCCGTCTGTGAGTCCTCATGGTGGCACAACCGGTCCACTCTGAACCGACCCGGCGCCCCACAACCGCGGCACCCCCTCGCTGGCTAGAGTCCTCCTCAGGTGGTGACTCAACGATAGGAGTGCGGGATGCGGAAGTTGCTGGTCGCGAACAGGGCCGAGATCGCCTCCCGGATCATCCGCACAGCCGCATTGCAGGGGCTGGACACGGTTGCGGTGCACTCGGAGGCAGATGCTGACCTCCCGTTCGTCAGTGCCGCCGACGAGGCGGTGCTGATCGGGCCACCACCGCCGGCGCAGTCGTACCTGGATGTGGCGGCGGTGCTCGCGGCAGCAGAGCGGACCGGAGCGGATGCCATTCACCCGGGGTACGGATTCCTCTCGGAGAATTCGGACTTCGCCCGGCGGGTCGCTGACGCCGGGCTGACCTGGGTTGGTCCTGACCCCACTGCGATGGACGCAATGAGCGACAAGATCGATGCCCGAAACACTATGGCCGCGGCCGGCGTGCCGGTGGCAGCGGGGACGGTTGAACCGGTGTCGGATATCGCGGCCGCCGTCCGCGCCGCAGCCGAAATCGGTTATCCGGTGATGGTGAAGGCGGCTGCGGGCGGTGGGGGTATCGGAATGGCGGTGGCCGCCGATGAGGAGCAGTTGCGCGGGGCGTTCGAGACAGCCCGCAGCCGGGCTGAACGCTTCTTCGCCAGCCCGGCCATCATGTTGGAGAAGTACATCGCGTCGGCCCGCCATATCGAGGTGCAGATCCTGGGGTACCCGGACGGCACGGTGGTGGCGTTGGGCGAACGAGAATGCAGCGTGCAACGACGACACCAGAAGGTCGCAGAGGAGTCACCTTCGGTCGCGGTCGACGAAACCCTGCGCAGCCGACTGACCGAGATCGCAGTGGCGGCCGGGGTTGCGGTCGGATATCGAAACGCGGGCACCGTGGAGATGTTGCTCGACAGCGAAAACGGCGAGGTGTACTTCCTTGAGATGAACACCCGACTGCAGGTCGAACATCCGGTGACGGAACTGGTCACTGGGGTGGATCTCGTCGCGGAGCAGTTGCGGATCGCCGACGGGCACTCCGCCTCGTTCGGCGGCACCCCGCCACCGAGTCGGGGTCACGCCATCGAAATGCGCATCTATGCAGAGGACCCCAAGCGGTTCCTGCCCGGACCAGGGACGATCACCACCTGGCGGGAGCCGTTGGCCGAGCACGTGCGGGTCGACGCCGGATATCGCGAAGGTAACGTGGTCACCCCGTTCTACGATCCGCTGATGGCCAAGTTGGTCGTCTGGGGAGAGGATCGGCAGGCGGCGCTGGCCACTGCCGAGCGGGCCGTGGCCGAGTTCGAGATCGTCGGGCCGAAGTGCAACCTTGCCTTCTTCACCGAGTTACTGGCAAATCCGGACTTTCGTGCCGGGGATTATGACACCGGGCTGGTCGCGTCGATGCGCTGACTGGGGTTGTACTGGTCAGGTCTCGTCGATTATCGCGATCAGGCCGTCCTCGTCGATGGCGTCGCCCTCTGCGACGGTGACGGAGGACAGCACCCCGGAGGCCTCGGCAATCACCGGAATCTCCATCTTCATGGACTCCAGAATCACCAGCGTGTCGCCATCGGCGACGGTGTCACCTTGCGCCACCAGCACCTTCCAGACGTTTGCGGTCATCTCTGATCGGACCTCGGCCACGGCATCCTCCTGATCTCATCGCTCGACGTGTTCATCCAACCAGACTTGCGCAACCCAATGGGTGTCGGTTGTGCCGACCGCTGCGGTGTAGGCGTCAGTTGGCCAGACCCAGGCGGCGCATCTCCACCAACAGGTCATGGGGGCTGGTGGAAGTCGCAATCGCGTCCGCCAACGTGATCGCCCCCTGCTGGAAGAGCACGATGAGGTGCTGGTCGAACGTCTGCATCCCGTAGTAGCCGCCTTCGGACACCAGCGTCATGATGGTGGAGGTCTTGTTCGCGTCCGTGATCGCGTCGGCGATCCGGCCGGTGCTGATGGCAATCTCCATCGCGGCCACCCGACCCTTGCCGCCCGCGCGTGGCACCAGCCGTTGGCAGAGGATGCCTTTCAGGGCCCCTGCGAGTGCGAACCGGATCTGTTGCTGCTCGTGCGGTGGGAAGAAGTCGATGATCCGGTTCACCGTCTCTTGGGCATCGACAGTGTGCAGCGTCGACATCACGAAGTGGCCCGTCTCGGCCGCCGCGAGGGCGGCCTTGACTGTCTCTGCATCGCGCATCTCGCCGACCAGGATGACATCGGGATCCTGTCGCATCGCCCCGCGGAGGGCGACGGCGAAGTTGCCGGTGTCGACGCCGACCTCTCGTTGGTTGATCATCGCCAGGTTGTCGTGGTGGATGATCTCGATCGGATCCTCGATGGTGACGACATTGACCGACCGGTTGGCATTGATGTGGTCGATCATGCCCGCCAACGTGGTCGTCTTACCTGAGCCGGTGGGCCCAGTCACCAGCACCAGTCCGCGCGGTTCCAGCGCCAGCGGGGCCAGCACTGCCGGTACATCCAGCGATTCCAGGGTCGGCGCTCCGATACTGACGTGACGAAAGACGAGCCCGGCGTGGCCACGTTGCCGAAACGCGTTCACCCGGAACCTGCCGATCCCCTCGCGCTGGTAGGCGAAGTCGGCCTCGTTGCTCTTCGCAAAGACCTCGACCTGGTCCTCGCGCATCACCTCGGTGACCATTGATTCCGTCTCATCAGGGGTCAGTGCCGAGGCGTCCAGCGCGTGCAGCACACCATCGATGCGTACCCGTGGTGGCCCCTCGGCCTTGATGTGCAGGTCAGATCCGCCGAGTTCCACCAGGGCCAGCAGAAACGGGTTGACGGACCTCATGGCCGCTGCCCGGATCGCAGGCCGTGTGCGCTGCAGCTGGCAGTCCAGCCGGCCGGCAGGATCTGCACGACCATTCGGCGGCGGCAGTCGGGACAGTATCGCGGCGGTTCGAGGGTCAGCGCCCGCTGGCAGGCGTCTCGGTCCGGGTGTCCCGCCGGTTCCCCACAGCGGCCGCAGAAGGTGCCGGCTGTCTCCGGCTGCGGGATTGCGGCATCTGTCTGCACGGCCCCATCGTTGCCCATCCCTTCGCACGTGACCACTCCGGGAGGTCTCGCCACCCGGGCGCGCAGCCCGGGGACGGCGGCTGCGGGAGCTGTCTGGCTCAGCCACTAGGCTTCGGCCATGACGGATCTTCAGTCCTTGCTGGGTCGGACGGCCTCGGTGACACGCAATGTCGGTGACGCCGAGACCGCAATCGCGGTCGGCTCCGGTTCGCTGGCGGTGCTCGGTAGCCCGGTGTTGGTGGCGTGGTTGGAGGCGGCGACTATCGAGGCGCTACCGCTGCCGGCCGGGTCGACATCGGTGGGCAGTCATGTGGATATCTCGCACCTGGCTGCGACTCCGATTGGTGCCTCGGTGACTTGTGAGGCCGAGGTGATCAAAGTTGACGGCCTTCGAGTGACTTTTCGAGTCGCCGCGATCCATGACCACAATGACCGCGTGGTCGCCCGCGGCACCATCGATCGAGTGGTCGTCGATTCGGCGCGGTTCATGGCCGGGATGGGCGGCTGACGCCGCTGCCGAATTGGTCTGCGGGACTGGTCAGATTCCGGTGGTGGTGCGCGGATAGGACGCCTCGGAATCGGTGATGACGTTCACCAGGTAGGGCACGCCGGCAGCGAACGCTCGATCCATGGCCGGGCCGATATCGTCGGCTCTGGTCACCACCTCGCCGGCTCCGCCCAATGTCGACACGATCGCGTCGTAGCGCAACCCCGCCTGTAGGTCTGCGGCCACGTCGTAGTTGTGCAGCAGCTTCATCGGACCCTTCTCGAGTCCCCAGACGCCGTTGTTGCCCATCACCATCACCGTCGGAATAGCGTGCCGGACGAGCGTGTCCACGTCCATCAGGCTGAAACCGGCGGCGCCGTCGCCCAGCAGCAGCACGGTCGGGGAGGAGGGGTGGGCGATCCCGGCTGCGAGGGCATACCCGAGTCCGGTCCCCAGGCAGCCGTACGGACCCGGGTCCAACCATCTGCCCGGCAGGGCGGGTTCGATGAAGCGGCCTGCGAACGAGACGAAGTCGCCACCGTCGCCGATCACAACGGTGTCGTCGGTCAGTCGAGCCTGTAGTTCCCCGTAGATCCTGCCCGGGTGAATGGCGTCGGCGGTGGACGTCAACATGGGCTGATCGGCCGAGATCGCCGCCGCGGCCCGCTCGGCCAACAGCGCGACCCAGTCGTTGTACCGGTCGCTGCCGGCGGTGGCCGTCCACGCCTCGGCAATTCCGGTCAGCACCGCAGCCAGGTTGCCGTACGCAGTGGCGACGGGGCGGGCGTGCAACGACAACTGCTCCGCGGAGTCGGCGATATGCACCACCGGCACGGCCGGGTCCCCGAACACGCCGTAGCCCAGCCGGAAGTCGAGCGGGGTGCCGACCACCACGACCAAGTCCGCCTGGCTGAAGGCGGTACCGCGGGCACGGCTGACCAGCTGACGATGCCCGCGGGGCAGGATTCCCCGGCCCATACCGTTGGCAATCACCGGCAGTGCCATGGTCTCGGCGGCAGTACGCGCCGCATCCGCAGCGCCATCCAGCCAGACATCGGATCCCAGCACCAGCACCGGTCGTTCGGCGGCGGCGATGAGGGTGGCGACCCGCGTCAGACTCTCCGGGTCAGGCAGCCGTGGATCGGCCGGGATCGGAGTGACCGCAGCGGCCTTGGCGGGGGTGTAGAAGCGATCCATCGGAATATCCACGAAGGCGGGTCCGCGGTGGGCATGCGTCGCGGCCGCGAAGGCGGCACCGACATCGGCGCCGATTGTGGCCGGGTCCTTCAACGTTGCGCAGTACTTCGTCACCGGTGCCACCAGCGGCAGATGGTCGATCTCCTGCAGCGCACCGGTTCCCCACCGGAATTCCGGCGCCCGACCGCCGACGACGACCACTGGCGCGCCATTGAAGCGGGCCGATGTCAGTCCGGAGATGCCGTTGGTGACGCCGGGTCCGGCGGTGAGCGCGGCAAATCCAGGGGTGCGGAGGAGTTTGGCGACGCCTTCGGCGGCGAACACCGCCGTCGACTCGTGCCGGACATCGACTAGTCGCATCGGTCCGTTTGCCAGCGCCGCCGAGTTGTCCCGGCCAGCGGCCTCGTAGCCTGTCAGGCCACCCACCGCGGCGTCGTAGAGCGGGAAGACATGGGCGCCGCTGAGGGTGAACAGGGCGCTCGCGCCGTACGCCTGGGCGGCGGCCAGCGCGTGGAAACCACCGTGGCCGTCGATCATCTTGGTGCCGGGGGTCTCGGTGCCGGTGGTCTCGGGCATGGGTCTCCTAAATGAAACTGACGAACACGGCTACCAGCAGGACAACGACTAGGACGGCGGCCACAGCCACGATCCAGTTCTTGTTCATCATCATTTCGGGCTCCTGTCAGAGGGTGTCGGATAGCGCTTTGACCGGCATCTGCAGTTCGGTCAGCAGAGCCAGATCCTCGTCCGGGGAGCGCCCCAGGGTGGTGAGGTAGTTGCCCACGATCACGGCATTCACTCCACCCAGCAGCCCCTCGCGGGTACCGAGTTCGCCAAGGGTGATCTCGCGGCCGCCGGCGTAGCGCAGAATCGTGCGAGGTAGTGCCAACCGGAAGGCGCCGATCGTGCGAAGAGCGTCCGGGGTCGGCATCACGGGCAAGTCGCCGAACGGGGTACCGGGGCGCGGGTTCAGGAAGTTCAGCGGCACTTCGTGAGGTTCCAGCGACGCAAGTTGTGCGGCGAACTCGGCACGTTGCGCCACGGTTTCGCCCATCCCCACGATGCCGCCGCAACAGACCTCCATGCCCGAGTCACGCACGCGCTGAAGGGTGTCCATCCGCTCGTCCCAGGTATGGGTGGAGACGACCTGCGGGAAGTAGGACCGCGCAGTCTCCAGATTGTGGTTGTACCGGTGGATACCCATCTCGACGAGTTCGTCGACCTGCTCCTGCGACAGGATGCCCAAGCTGGCTGCGACGTTGATGTCGACTGCCTCCTTGATTGCTTTGACGCCTTCTCGGAGCTGCTTCATCAGTCGATTGTCTGGTCCTCTGACGGCAGCGACGATGCAGAATTCGGTGGCGCCCGTGGCGGCTGTCTGCACCGCGGCTTCCACCAGGCTGGGGATATCCAGCCAGGCGGCGCGCACCGGCGAGGCGAACAGTCCTGATTGCGAGCAGAAGTGGCAGTCTTCGGGGCAGCCGCCGGTCTTGACCGAGACGATGCCCTCCACCTCGATGTCCGGACCACACCACCGCATCCGAACATCGTGTGCAAGTGCCAGCAGGTCGGGGATTCGGTCGTCCGGCAACTGCAGGATCTCGAGGATGTCGGCCTCCGACAGGCCCACTCCCTCCGCCAGCACGGAAACCCGCGCTCGCTGCAAGACGTCCGCGCTGTCCACGCTGACCTCGCGATCGGTTAGTTGCGTCACCTGGCATCCTCCGCTTCGGTTGTTGGCGCAGTGATCGGCGGGAGGTCCAAATCTCGGCAGTCGAACCGTCCGCCGAAACGTGGGCTGAGCCCCGCAACTGCGATCGTACGGAACCCCTCGCGGGAGGCGCCCGCCGCGCCCTCCGGAAGCGCACCCTGCAACGGTTCGCCAACGATGGAGACGAAGTCGGCCAGATTGCTGCGGGCGGCAAGGTCCGGTTCGGCCGGCCAACTTCCGAGGATCACGCCGGCGACCGCGATCCGGCGACGGTCGAGGGCTTCCAGCGTCAGCGCCGTGTGGTTCAAGGTGCCCAGGCCGGCCGCGGCCACGACCACGACCGGAGCCGCCATCATCCCGGCGAGGTCCGCCAGCGTCTGGCCGCGGGCGTCGAACCGGACAAGTAGGCCGCCGGCTCCCTCGACCAGCACGAAGTCGCCGGTAGCGGCCAGCGACTCGAGTGCGACGCGTAACCCTGCCAGATCGGGAAAGGGCCGACCGCAGGCCCGCGCAGCGGCCTCCGGAGCCAGTGGATCCGGGTAGCGATGGAGTTCCACGAGGCTGCGGCAGCCACTCAGACGGCCCGCTTCGGCGACGTCACCGGGGGCGCCCTCGGGTAGGCCGGTCTGCACGAGTTTGACGATTGTCACTTGCCGGTCGGCCGCCAGCGCGCAGGCGGCCAGGGCCGCTGTGGCGACGGTCTTGCCGACGCCGGTGGAGGTGCCGGTGACGAACAGCACACTCATGATGCCGGCACCTCCGAGGAAGCGTCGTTGTCGGCTCTGTCGGCTCGTCGGCCGTCAGCCGCGACGGTGGCCAGCAGTTCATCCACCTGTCGAAGTTCGGCGTCGGTCAGCCCGGCATGGCCAGTCAGTCGCAGCCGGGAGACGCCGTCGGTGACCGAAGGTGGCCTAAAACAGCCGACGGTTAGTCCGAGGTCGGCGCACTGCCGCTGCGCGGAAAGGGCCCGTTCCGGGCGGCCGATCAGGGCGGCGGTAATCGCGGCCTGTGGTGTGGGTGAGTCCCAACCGGCGGCGAGCAAGCTTCGGTGAAGCCGATTCGTGGCGGCCCGCGCACGGGCCGGAAGTTCGGGCTGCTCGGACAACACGGTTAGCGCGGCGGTGGCGGCACCGACGCTCGCCGGTGCCAGTCCGGTGTCGAAGATCATCGGGCGCGCAGTGTTCACCAGGTGGTCAACGACCGCGGCTCCCGCCAGCACCACGCCGCCTTGCGAAGCCAGCGACTTCGACAAGGTGGCGGTGACGACGATATCTTCGAGTCCGGCCAGTCCGGCCGCAGCGATTGCGCCGCGACCACCTTCGCCGAGCACTCCGAGACTGTGCGCCTCGTCCACCAGCAGCAGCGCCCCATATCGGCGACAGGCTTGCTGCAGTTTCGCCAGCGGTGCCAGTTGCCCGTCAACGCTGACGACGGCATCCGTGACCACCAGCACCCGGCGCCCGCCCGCTGCCGCCAACAGTTCCTCCAGCTGGTCGACCGCGCCGTGCTCGAACACTCGAATCCTCGCGCGACTGAGCCGGCAGGCGTCTATCAGCGAGGCGTGGTTGGCGGAGTCGGAGAGGATTGTCGTGTCCGCGTCCGCCAGCGAGGTGACTGCACCCAGATTTGCCAGGTAGCCGGAACTGAACACCAGTCCTGCCTCGAAGCCCACAAATGCTGCCAGCGCCCGCTCGAGTTCGAGATGGGCAGCCGTCGTGCCGCTGACCAGCCGGGAGGCGGTGGCGCCGGCACCCCAGCGCTGCGCCGCCGCCACGGCACCGGCGATCACCCGAGGATCGCGCGACAGAGAGAGGTAGTCGTTGGATGCCAGGTCGAGCCGGCCATCGACTCGCGCGGACACGCTGCGCTGCAACCCGGCTCGGCGCCGTTGCTCGGCCCGGTCGGCGAGCCACTGGCCGGTCACCGTGCCCTCGGGAGTCACCTTGCCCTCGGGAGTTACCGGGCCCCCGGCCGTCATTGCACCACCGCACGGATGGCGTCGGCGACGGTGCCGGTCAGCACGTCCAGCTCATCGTCACCGATCGCCAGCGGCGGCATCAGCACGACGACGTCTCCCAATGGGCGCACCCAGACCCCTCTGCGCCGGGCCTCCTGGCACACCTGGAAGCCGGTCCGCTGCCCCACGCTGGCAACCTCGATTCCGGTCATCGTCCCCATCCGACGGATCTCAATGACCCCGTCGTAGTCGCTCAGGGACGCCAATTGCGCCCCTATGAGTTCTCCGACCCGAGCCGCGTGGGCGACAGTCTGCTGCTTGGCCATCAATGCCAGATTGGCGAGGGCCGCAGCAGCCGCCAACGGGTTGGCGGTGTAGGAGTGGCCGTGGAAGAACGTCCGCCCGGACTCGGCGCTGCCGAGGAAGGCCTGGTAGATCTGCTCGGTCGCCAGCACCGCAGACAGCGGCAGGTAGCCGGCGGTGATGCCCTTACCCGCAGTCATCAGGTCAGGTGCGATCTCGGCGTGCTCAACCGCCCACATCCGGCCGGTACGACCGATGCCGGTGGCCACCTCGTCTGCGATCAGGTACACGCCGTGGCGGTCGCACAGCGCCCGCGCCCCGCGCAGGAAGTCCGGGTGATGAGTCAGCATCCCGCCTGCAGCCTGGACCATCGGTTCCAGAACGACGGCACAGACCGCGGCTCCTTCGGTGGTCAGCAGCAGTTCAAGTTCTGCCAGCACCTCGGCGGCGCGGCTGCGGCGGTCCTGGCCGACCGCCAGCACACCCGGGCTGCCGACCTGACGGGTGTCCAGCATGATCGATCGATAGGTGTGGTGGAACAGCTCGATGCCGCCCACGCTGACAGCTCCGAGGGTGTCGCCGTGGTAACCCTCGGAGAGGTGCACGTAGAGCGGACGCAGCTGACCATTCTGCGCGTGCGCCTGGTAGGCCATCTTCAGCGCCGCTTCTACTGCGCTGGCGCCATCGCCGGCGTAGAAGACCCGGCTGAGGCCGGCCGGGGCGGTCGCCAACAGTTCCTCTGCAAGCCGGATTCCGGGTTCATGTGTCAGCCCGAGGAATGTGGTGTGGTCAAGCCTGCCCAACTGCGCGACAATCGCGGCGTCTATCTCGGCCCGGCGGTGGCCGTGGACGTTGACCCACAGCGAGGAGACCCCGTCGAGGTATCGGTTTCCGTCGGTGTCCCAGAAATACATCCCCTCGGCTCGGTCGACGACGATCGGATCGTCCGCCAACCACAGGGATTGCTGGGTGAAGGGGTGCCACACCGACTGTGCGTCCCGCCGCAGCAGGTCCCGCGTTCGGGAACCGGGGGCATTGCCGCCCGAATCACCGGTGCTCTCGGCGCCGACTCCCAGTTGCGTCATAGGACGATGTTGTCAGTCCTCGCCCCGCCTTCAGCCAGCTGGGGCGGGGGTAGGCTCCGGCCTGTGGTGGACATCGGTCGGCTGGCGCGCGAGCACTCTGATCTGTCGCCGACCGAACTGGATCGGCTGCGGGCGCTGGTGACCGAGTGGGGGCTGATTGCCGACCTGTCCTTCGCCGACCTGGTGCTCTGGCTGCCGACCTGGAATGGCGGCGGATTCGTCGCCGCCGCCCACCAACGCCCGGACACAGGACGCACGTTGTTCGTCGAGGACATAGTCGGAACCTTTGTGGCGAGAGGTCGACGACCGCTGCTTGACCGGGCGCTGGCTTCGCGGCAACCGGAAACCGACGAAGGAGCTCAGGTCGGGGTCGAACACCGGGTCTATCCGGTGCCAGGCCGGGGACGAGTGGTGGCGCTGCTGAGTCGCTATTCGACTCGGGATCCGCGGCAGGGCGGGCGATTGGACGCTGCGTACGCGGAAGCCGCGGAGGACCTGGCTGCGATGGTCAGTCAGGGGCTGTTCCCCGCGGTTGATCGAGCGGCGGTTGCGCCGCTCCGGGTCGGCGGCGGTTTGTTCAGGTTGGACGATTCCGGGCACGTCGGCTTCGCCTCTCCCAATGCCGTCTCTGCCTTCCGCCGGCTCGGCTGGCGTGGCGACCTCGAGGGTGCCTCGTTGGCCAACGTGACCAGGCGACTGCAGAGCGCCACCGGCGGCACCGACGGCGATCCGGAGCAGGTGGCAGCCGGCAGGCGGGCGGGGGTCTTCGAGCTGGAGCATGCCGGTACAACAGTGTCAGTTCAGGGCGTTCCGTTGGTTCGGGATTCTCGACCTTGCGGGGCGCTCGTGCTGGTCCGCGATGTCAGCGACGTTCGGCGGCGAGAGCGGGCCCTGGTGACAAAAGATGCCACGCTGCGGGAAGTGCATCATCGGATCAAGAACAACCTGCAGATGGTGGCGGCGCTGTTGCGGATGCAGTCTCGGCGGGTCGTCAGTGATGAGGCGAAGACCGCGCTCGCCGAGGCTGGCCACCGGATCGGCGCCATCGCGTTGGTGCACGAAGCCCTGTCCTCGACCCCGGAGGGGGAGGTGGACTTCGATGATGTGTGCGATCGGTTGTTGGCGATGATCCTGGAACTCGCCCCGACGGCCTCGGTCAGCCTTTCGGGGCGGATCGGCGCAGTATCGGCCGAGCTGGCCATGCCGATGGCGATGGCCCTCGCCGAGCTACTGGCCAACGCAGTCGAACACGGGTCAGCCGGCCAACGGTCGACAGTCGTGCTGCACGCCCGCCGGGACGGCCAAGACCTCGAATTCAGCATCGACGATGACGGCCCGGGGCTACCAGACGGGTTCGAACCCGACTCCGGGGAAGGACTGGGTCTGGGAATCGTGACGGCGCTCGTGACCGACGCTGGTGGGCAGGTCGAGTGGAGTGCCCGGTCCACCGGCGGGACCAGGGCGAGGATTAAACTGCCATTGAGGAGTTCTTGAGTCCGTCCTATGGCTGGCCATAGCACGCGTCGCTTGGCGGGGCGCCTGCTGGGGGTGTGACATACCCGACATTGGAATCCTGCGCCAGAGGGTGGGCGGCTCTTGTGGACGAGGGTGAGTCTGTGTGACCCTTGAGGTCGATGAGGGCGAACGATATGTCACAGCCGACGGCTCCCTGACAGCGCCCCCCGACTCTGATCCGACTACCGTGGAGGTACGCCAGATGGACTGGCGCTTCGAGGCTGCCTGCCTTTCGCACGATCCCGAGCTCTTCTTCCCTATCGGCGACTCCGGCCCGGCCGTTGCGCAGATCGAACAGGCGAAGGCCGTGTGCAGTTCCTGCCCGGTCGTGCGTGACTGTTTGACCTGGGCATTGGAATCTGGCCAGGACTCCGGTGTCTGGGGCGGTATGAGTGAATCCGAGCGGCTGCAACTGCGTCGCCGCAGTGGTGCCCGCGTGTTTGATCGCAGTTGATGTAAACGTCACCCCCCGTCGGCGGCCAGAGATGGCGGCCGACGGGGGTTTTGCTTGCCAGTGACGACTGCCGGCTGAACGGAGGCCTGTCAGATAAAGACGCGCAGCATTCTCGGGAAGGATTCGAACGTCACGCTGGTGACGTCGCCGAGACCCTCGCCGTCGATCTGGAGTTGAACGCCGAGCGGGGCCCGGGCACTGAAGCGGTCGAGATCCTTTCCCACGAACAGTCCCTTTCGGGTGGAACCCGCCTTGCTGCCCATCACAATTCGTCGCGAGTATCGGAGCCCGTCGATGGTGGTCATCCGGCGGATTGCCCACACTCCGATGCCGTTGTCCCAGGTGGTCTCAGGTAACGGGTTGACCGCCAGCGTCCCCAGGTAAGTCCAGGGCGAAGCGTTCTGCACGATGGCCAGGAACACTCCGGGGATCGACCCCTGCCCCGGCACATCCAGGGTGATCCGGGGGTGTTTGCGGTCGGTGCCGGCGAAGAAGGTCCGCAGGGTGGTGGCGAGGTAGCGGGTCGGAGTCGCGTCCTTGCCGCGGGCCCGCAGGTCCTCCATGTTGTGGATGATCTGGGCATCAAGACCCAGACCGGCGTTGAACGTCACCCATCGGTAGAAGTCAGACCCGTCCACTCTGGTGGCTGCTGCCCGTGTCAACCCGATCACGCGGGTGCGGTCATTTCGTAGCGCGTCCACCAGATCACCAGTGGCTTCGACCGCATCAGCTGGAAAGCCCAACGCCCGGGCGAAGACATTCGCACTGCCACCCGGTACGGCGCCGAACCTGGGCAATTCATCGGGTCGGCCGCCGATATCGGCCATCCCGGTGAGCATGCCGTTGACCGTCTCGTTGACCGTTCCGTCGCCCCCAAAGGTCACGACGACATCCATTCCCTCTTGGACTGCCCGGCGGCCCAATTCCAGGGCGTGGCCCCGATGGTCAGTTCGCACCGTCTCGAGGTGGAACTGGTCGGCCAGGGCGTGGATCAGCACATCCCTGGTCCGCTCCGTGGTCGCCGAGGCCTTGTGGTTGACGACCAACAATCCGCGCATCAGTCCACCCTAGTGGCGCTGCCGTAGGCATTCGTTAGGGTCGTCGGCGTGCCGTCATCTACACCGCCGTCCCTGAACCCATCCGCCGGCAGCCCGTCTTCGGGCGGGTCCGTGCGGACAGCGACGATTATCTGCGTCCTCGACGTCCTCGGACTGGTCGGCTATGCCTTGACGGTGGGCATCGCGTCGAGGTCCAGCCGAGGCTCGTCGGTGAACGCGGCGGGTGTGGAGATTGCGATCTACCTTGCCTTCGCCGTGCTGATGGGCCTGCTCGCGCGTGCTCTGTGGCGGCGTAAGTCGCTGGCCAGGACGCCGTTTCTATTGAGCCAGCTGTTCGTCATCATCATTGGCTATACCGTGTTCGCCGGCGACGGTACGGCCGTCAAGACGGTGGGGGCGGTGGTGATGCTGCTAGGTCTGATCGGGTTGGCGCTGTCGCTGTCGCCTCGGCTTGTGGCGGCGCTCGCCGAGCAGGACGCCGCCGACTCCTAGTCGTGACTAATCGCTGAGTAGGCCGCGCAGTTGTTCCATGGAGCGCGCCAGCAGACGGGAGACGTGCACCTGGGACACCCCCATCTCGGTGGCGATCTGTGACTGTGTCTTGTGGCCGAAGAAGCGCATCACCACGATCTGACGCTCCCGTTCGGGTAGTGACTCAATGGCCACCCGGAGGGTTTCCCGGTTGTCGACCTGGGCCAGATCGGTGTCGGTAGCTGCCACGGTGTCGGCCAGCGACGACGTGCCGTCCTCGCCCGATCCGGCGTCCAGCGACACCGAGGAGTAGGCGCGAGCACTTTCCAGGCCCTCCAGCACATCCTCCTGGCTGACGCCCATCGCCTCGGCGATGTCGGCGACGGTCGGCGTCCGACCGAGTTGGTGGGACAGCGCCTCGCTGGTACTGCCGATCCCGATCCGCAGCTCCTGCAGTCGGCGCGGCACGCGAATACTCCAGCCGCGATCCCGGAAGTGACGTTTGATCTCCCCAATGATGGTCGGCGTCGCATAGGTGGAGAACTCCAGCCCCCGGTCCAGTTCGAACCTGTCGATCGCCTTCAACAAGCCGATCGAGCCCACCTGTACCAGGTCGTCGCGGGATTCCCCGCGGTCGAGGAATCGCCTGACGATGTGCTCCACCAGCCCCATGTTCAGCCGGACCATCTCCTCCCGGGCGCTCGCTCGGGTCGCTTCGGAGCTGAGCGGGTCGTTCAGCACAGCCAGCAGTTCTCGTTCCCGAATCCGCCGCAGCTGGGCGGGCGTGAGGGCCTCTTGGCTCATGGCACCTCAACGCTGCGGCGTTGGCTGGACAACTCGATGATCAGTTGATCGTCCACTCGTCGGCACACCGCTTGGTCGCACAGTTCGGTGATGACGAGCCAGGAGAACGACGTGGGGCTGGGGGGTTGGCCGGTGGCGGTACCCGCGCTCGCCCGGATCGACAGCGCCCCCGAGTCGTTCTGAAAACTGACCTCGATTTCGGTGCCATCGGAGGCCTTGACCAGCAGGGCGCAGGCCTCGTCCACTGCCAGCCGCAGGTCGTCGAGTTGGTCGATCGGGAAGTTCAATTGGGCGCACATCGAGGCCGCCACCGTGCGGGCGAGAACGATGTTCTCGCCCGCCGGGGCGATCCGCAGGACCACCGGACCGGATGAGGCCACAACTACTTCTTTGTCGCCCAGAAGATCTCTGCGATCTCATCGATCTTCGCCAACAACTCGTCGGCAACTGCGGGGTCAGTGCTCTGCTTGGTGCCACCGGCCCCCGCCAACTTCGTCGCTTCGTTGAACAGGCCGTGCAGCTGCGGGTAGGTCTCGAAGTGTGGCGGCTTGAAGTAGTCGGTCCAAAGCACCCAGAGGTGTTCTTTGACCAGATCGGAGCGCTGCTCCTTGATGACCAGCGCCCGCTCCCGGAACACGGGATCGTCGGAGCCGTTGAACTTCACGATGCACGCCTTCACCGATTCGGCCTCAAGTCGGGCCTGGGCAGGATCGTAGACCCCGCACGGCAGATCGCAGTGGGCGTGCGCGACCGTCGTGGGTGTCAGAAGTCGTCCGAGCATTTTTACCCCTCTATTCGTTGCGGAGATGTTGTCACCGGCGACGATACTTCACCAGGTGGTCAGTTCGGTGCCCTCGGCGGCAACGTCGTTGGTCGCGACAACACTCAGGCAGCGAGGGTGGAGGGTGATGGCGGGGTGAGACTTTCTCGGATCCTTGTCGCGGGCGAGTCCATGTGCCCGACCCTGCGACCGGGGGACTGGCTGCTGGTGAAGGCACCACCGACTCTGCTGGCGGGCAAAGTCGTGCTAGCTCGGCGCCCCGACCGACCGCAACTGCTGGTGGTCAAACGGCTGGCGCGTCAGTGCCCGGCGGGTTGGTGGCTGCTGGGCGACAACGAGCAGGCCAGCGATGACTCGCGCGCCTTCGGCCCTGTGCCGGCCGAGCTGATCATCGCCTCCGTGTTGTTCCGATACGGGCCGCCATCGCGAGGAATCGGCCGTGTGACACGATGATTGCCCGGCGTGCCGACCGGGTGACCGTAGAAGCGATGGATCTGGAGAGGGCTGACGCGTGGCGCAGGAGCACGACCTCGACCCGGCGTTCCCGTTGCATCGCGGAGGCAAGATCGAGGTCCGCCCAGCGGTACGGATCCGAGACCCAGAGGGTCTGGCGCTCGCCTACACCCCGGGAGTGGCGCGGGTGTCGCAGGCGATTGCCGCGGACCCTGAATTGGCCTACGACTACACCTGGAAATCCAACACGGTCCTGATCGTCACCGACGGCACCGCAGTGCTGGGGTTGGGCGACATCGGTCCCATTGCCGCCCTGCCCGTGATGGAGGGCAAGTCGCTGCTCTTCAAGGAGTTCGCAGGGGTGGATGCGGTGCCGATCTGCCTGGATACGACGGATGTCGAGGAGATCATCGACACCGTTATCCGGATCGCCCCTGCCTACGGCGGGGTCAATCTGGAGGATATCTCGGCGCCGCGGTGCTTTGAGATCGAGCGAAGGTTGGCCGACAGTCTCGACATTCCGGTGTTCCATGACGACCAGCACGGCACTGCCATCGTCGTGCTGGCCGCGCTGAAGAATGCGGCATTGCTGACCGGGCGAGCCGAGGCGGACTTGAAGGTCGTCATTTCCGGGGCAGGCGCGGCCGGTACCGCGGTCGCATCGATCCTGGTGGCCGATGGGGTGCGCAATGTGATGGTGGGTGACTCTCGCGGCATCTTGTCGCCGGAGCGCGGCGATCTCAACGATGCCAAGTCCAACCTGCTACTCGCCACCAATCCGACCGGATTCCACGGCAGCGTGGAAGAGGCGCTGGACGGCGCCGACGTGTTCATCGGGGTATCCGGGGGCACAATCGCGGAGGACGCGGTCTCCCGGATGGCCGATGAGTCATTCATCTTCTCGCTTGCCAACCCACATCCGGAGATTCACCCGGAGGTCGGTGGCCGACACGCGGCGGTGGTAGCCACCGGTAGATCAGACTTCCCGAACCAGATCAATAATGTGTTGGCCTTCCCGGGGATCTTCCGGGGAGCGTTCGACGTCCGCGCGTCGAAGATCACGCGGTCGATGAACCTTGCCGCGGCGGCGGCGATCGCGGGGGTGGTGGGCGACAAACTCGCCCCCGACCACATCATTCCCTCGCCGTTCGATCGGCGGGTCGGGGTGACGGTCGCGGCGGCCGTGGCAGAGGCGGCCCGCGAAGCCGGCGTCGCCCGCAAGGGTGCCGAGTAGCGGACTGGCGGGGCTCACGTCTCATGTTTGCTGTCTATGCCGACCACGCCGAACCGGCCGACCCGCTCGCGGCGTTGGTGGTGGGCGATCGCCCCGAACCTGACTGCACCGGTGAACGCGCGGGTTGGCAGGTGGTCGAAGTTCGCGCGGCCAGCATCAACCACCACGATCTCTGGACGTTGCGAGGGGTCGGCATTGCAGCCGAGCAATTCCCGATGATTCTGGGCTGTGACGCAGCGGGCACGGACGCCCACGGTACCGCCGTGCTGGTGCATTCGGTGATCGGCGACCCGGGACCCAGGGGTGACGAGACGCTGGACCCACGGCGCACCCTGCTCAGCGAACGCCACCAGGGAACCTTCGCTGAGCGAGTCGCGGTGCCGCCGCGGAATCTTGTCCCGCTGCCGGAAGGCTGGTCGCCAGCCCAGGCAGCGTGCCTGCCGACTGCCTGGCTGACGGCCTATCGGATGTTGGTGACCCGCGGCGGACTGATCGCAGGGGATACGGTGCTCGTCCAGGGTGCTGGCGGCGGAGTGGCGACGGCGTGCATCCAACTTGGCGCGGCACTGGGCCTTCGGGTATGGGCGACGAGTCGGGACGAGGACCGGCGCACGCGCGCTGTGGAACTCGGTGCGGCCGAAGCCTTCCCCCCGGCAACTCGGCTACCCGAGCGAGTCGACGCCGTGATGGAGACTGTGGGTGAAGCGACCTGGGACCACTCGATCAAATCGTTGCGGCCCGGCGGAACCATCGTCGTGAGCGGCGCCACCAGCGGTGCGAATCCACCGGCCGACCTGACACGGGTCTTCTTCAAGCAGTTGTCCGTAGTGGGCTCCACGATGGGTACCCGCGGGGAGTTGCTGGCCCTGATCGCCCTTTGTCAGCGCACTGGGCTCCGGCCGTTGATCGACCGTGAACTGCCGATGACCCAGGCGGAAGAGGGTTTGCGGCTGGTAGCGTCCGGAGACAGCTTCGGGAAGGTTGTACTCACCCGTTGAGGTGACCATGCACACCAAGCGACCTAAGGAGTAGCGATGGTGCGAACCCCCACGGATGAGTCCGTGACTATCTCCGACGTGATGGCCAACCTGCCGATAAGTGACGAGGCCACAACTTCCAGGGTTGTTGTGGACACCCCGGCCATCAGGGTCGTCATGTTCGCGATGGATGCCGGGCAGGAACTGACGGACCATTCGTCGCCCCGGGCGGTGGTGGTGCAGGTCCTGGCGGGGAGTCTGGACTTCAGCTATGGCGGTTCTCGGTCGCAACTCGAGGCGGGAGACGTCGTCTACCTTGCGCCCGGCGAACGGCACGCGGTGGTTGCCAACACCCCCTGCCACTTCGCACTCACCCTGATCGATCTGGCCGCTTAGGCGTCTCCTGTGCACTCCTCGATCTGCCGAGAGTGAGTGAGACGCCCGGCCGGTGCTTCCGCTGACCGCGGTCAGTCGTCCTCGTCCTCCAACCGCGCCAGCCAGGTTGCGACCCGCTCGACGGCGCCCTCGTCTGCCGGATGCAGGTCGACATAGATGCTCAAGTTCTCGGCGAGCCACGAGAGCGTGACCACCTCGTCGCCACGACGTCGCTGAAGTTCCTCGATCCCGCGATCCGTGAAGTACATGGCGGTCCGCCTCAGCCAAGCGCCGCAGTGACGATGTCCCGCTGCTCTTGTTCATGGACGCGGTGGGAGCCGGTCGATGGCGCCGCCGATGCTGTCCGTGAGATGTGGGTCAGCTGGCGCCCGTGCAGAAACTCGGGAAGGTTGATGGCCATGTATTGGTAGGCACCCTGGTTCATCGGTTCCTCCTGGACCCAGACGATCTCGGCAGAATCCGGGTACCGCGACAGTGCCCGCGCAATCTCTTCGCCGGGCATCGGGTAGAGCCGCTCCACCCGGACCACCGCAACGTCGGAGATCTCTGCTGCCCCTCGCGCGGCCAGCAGATCCCAGGTGATCTTTCCGGTGCACAGCACGACGCGCCGCACATTGTTGGGATCGATGGTGTCGTCGATCACGGGTCGGAACGAGCCGGAGGTGAAATCGGCCGCCGCCGAGATGGCCAACTTGTTGCGCAGCATCGATTTGGGTGTGAACACGATTAGGGGTTTGTGGTGTTCGGCGAGCGCCTGCCAGCGGAGCAGATGGAAGTAGGAGGCCGGGGTCGAGGGCATGGCCACCGTCATGTTGTCCTGCGCGCAGAGTTGCAGGTAGCGCTCTACTCGAGCAGATGAGTGGTCCGGTCCCTGTCCCTCGTAGCCGTGCGGCAGCAGCAGCACGACGCCGGAATGCTGCTCCCACTTCTGCTCGCCGGACGAGATGAACTCGTCCAGGATGGTTTGGGCACCGTTGGCGAAGTCGCCGAACTGCGCCTCCCAGAGGACCAGCGCCTTGGGGCGGGCGACTGAATAGCCGTACTCAAAGCCGAGCGCGGCAAACTCGCTCAGCAGCGAGTCGTACACATAGAACCGGCCCTGGTCCGGCGAGAGATTCTGCAGGGGTGCGTAGCCCTCGCCGGTGATCCGATCGACGATAACCGAGTGGCGCTGGCCGAAAGTGCCACGTCGGGAGTCCTGCCCGGCAAGTCGCACCGTGTGGCCTTCCATCAACACAGACCCGAACGCAATCGTCTCGGCCATGGCCCAGTCGATGGTGGCTTGCTCGATCATTCGGGCACGCCGTTCCAACTGCGGGCGCAGTCGGTTGTGCACGGTCAGGTTCGCGGGCAACTCGACCTGACTGTTGGCGATGTGCTTGAGCATCTCCTCGCTGATCGCCGTATCGACCATCTCGGGGTATTCCGGTGGCGGCACCGCATCGGGCCCAGGCGGATGCTCGATATCGTCCCGAGTTTCGGCAAACACTCGCTCCAGCTGTTCCTGGAAGTCCCGCAGGGCCTGCTCGGCCTCCTCGAGGGTGATGTCACCTCGTCCGATCAGGCTCTCGGTGTAGATTTTTCGAACCGAGCGCTTCTGGTCGATCAGGTTGTACATCAGGGGCTGGGTCAGCGACGGATCATCGGCCTCGTTGTGTCCGCGCCGGCGGTAACAGACCAGATCGATGACGACGTCCTTGTTGAACCGCTGCCGGTACTCGAACGCCATTTTCGCGACCCTGACGCACGCCTCCGGGTCGTCCCCATTCACGTGCAGGATCGGCGACTGGATCATCCTCGCGACATCTGTGGCGTAGACACTGGAGCGGCTGGAGTCCGGGGACGTGGTGAAACCGACCTGGTTGTTGACGATCAAGTGGATGGTGCCGCCGGTCCGGTAGCCGCGTAACTGGGAGAGGTTCAGGGTCTCGGTCACCAGACCCTGCCCGGCAAAGGCCGCATCCCCATGCATCAGCAACGGGAGGATCGGGTACTCCTGCCCGCGGTTCAGCATGTCCTGTTTCGCCCGGACAATACCCTCCAGCACCGGGTTGACGGCCTCCAGATGAGAGGGGTTCGCAGCCAGGTAGACCTTGGTGGTGTTGCCTGTGTCGGACACGTAGGTGCCATCGGTTCCGAGGTGGTACTTGACATCGCCGGAACCCTGCACGCTGTCCTCGTGTTCGGCTCCCTCGAACTCCATGAAGATGTGTCCGTAGCTCTTGCCGGCGATATTCGCGAGCACGTTCAGTCGCCCGCGATGGGGCATTCCGATACAGACTTCTTCCATGCTGGCGCGGGCAGCCTCGTCGAGCACAGTGTCCAGCACTGCGATGGTGGATTCGCCCCCCTCTAGGCTGAAGCGCTTCTGGCCCACGTACTTGGTTTGCAGAAAGGTTTCGAACGCCTCCGCCGAGTTGAGTCGACGCAGGATCTCCAACTGCTCGGCCCGGCTGGGGCGCGCCATCGGCACCTCGATCCGATCCTGGATCCACTTGCGCTGGTCCGGATCCTGGATGTGCATGTACTCGACGCCCACGGTGCGGCAGTAAGAGTCGCGCAGAATCTTCAGGATGTCCCGCAGCCGCATGAACGGACTTCCGCCGAAACCGCCGGTGGCGAATTCCCGATCCAGGTCCCAAAGGGTGAGGCCGTGCTTCGTTACGTCGAGGTCGGGGTGTCCGCGCTGCTTGTACTCGAGCGGGTCAATGTCGGCCATCAGGTGACCACGAACTCGGTAGGCGTGGATCAACTCCTGCACTCGGGCGGTCTTGGAGATCTCACTGTCGTGCGTCAGCGCGATGTCCTGTGCCCACCGGATCGGCTCATAGGGGATCCGCAGGGAGGAGAAGACTTCCCGATAAAAGTCGTTCTCGCCCAGCAGTAACTGGTGAATGCGACGGAGGAAGTCCCCGCTTTGGGCTCCTTGGATGATTCGATGGTCGTAGGTCGACGTCAGCGTGAGAATCTTGGAGATTCCCTGCCGCGCCAGCGTTTCGGGTGCGGCGCCTTGCCACTCGGCCGGGAACTCCATCGCACCCACTCCGACGATCGCGCCCTGGCCCGACATCAACCGGGGCACGGAGTGTTGGGTGCCGATCGTGCCAGGGTTGGTGAGGCTGATGGTGGTGCCGGCGAAGTCCGCCACCGCCAGGTCGCCGCCGCGGGCCCGCCGGATGAGGTCCTCGTAGGTGGCCCAGAACCGGGCGAAGTCCATGTCTTGGGCGCCCTTGATATTGGGCACGAGCAACTGTCGGGTGCCGTTCGGTTTCCGCAGGTCGATTGCCAGGCCTAGGTTCACCTCGTCGTAGGTGACGACTGCCGGCTTGCCCTCTTCCTCCACGAATGCCGAGTTCAGCTCGGGCACATCCGCCAACGCCCGCACCACCGCATACCCGATCAGATGGGTGAAACTCACTTTGCCGCCGCGTCCTCGAGCGAGCGCGTTGTTGATGACGATCCGATTGTCGACCAGTAGTTTCGCCGGCACCGAGCGCACTGACGTCGCCGTCGGCACGGTCAGGCTGGCCTCCATATTGGCGACGACTCGTGCGGCCGGACCGCGAAGCTTGCGTTCGATTCCCTCCGTCGGGTTGCGAGGAGTGGTCGCCGGAGCGACGGTACCCGGTACCGCCGCCGGCGCGACCGTTCTGGCCAACGGTGCCGCGCCGTGGGCTACTGCGGACGCCGCTTGGGCCGCCGCACTGTGCTCGTTGGGTCGGTAGTCGGCGAAGAAGTCCCACCACGCCGGGTCGACCGAATCGCGATCCTTGACGTACTGCTCGTAGATCTCGTCGACCAGCCACTCGTTGGGGCCGAGTGTCGCGCCGAGGGAGGCATCGTGCTTGGGGTCTGTCGTCACGGAGATTCCTCTGACATCTGCGGAAGCGAGATTGACATGCCTAGCCTATCCCCGCCGCGGTCACAGACCCATCGTGCGGCTGATCACCAACTGCTGGATGCTCGAGGAACCCTCCACGACCCGAAGCATTCGAAGGTGTCGTAGCACCCGCTCGACCGGCCCCTCCTTCAGCAGACCCATGCCGCCGAAGGTTTGCAGTGCCCGGTCTGCCACGGCGTACGCCTTCTCCGTGGCGTAGTACTTCACGATCGAGGCGTCCAGCATTGGGTTCTCGCCCTCGTCGATACTCCAGGCGAGGTGGTAGATCAGCCACCGCATGGCTTCGATCTCAGCCTTGCTGTCTGCGAGCGGGAACGAGACCGCCTGGAACTTGCTCAACGGTCGGCCGAAGGCCGTTCGGGTGGTGGCGTGATCGACGGCGGCATCCAGCGAGTATTCGGCTAGGCCGAGAGCCTGAGCACCGATGAACGCCCGGCCAGCATTGAGGAAGTCCATCGCCGCAACGAATCCGAGTCCGACTTCACCGATGACATGGTCGTCGGGCACCCAGGCGTCCTCGAAGAAAAGTTCCGTCGGATGGGTGTCGGCCATGGTCCACTGCACTGGGCCGCGTCGGATCTGATCTCCAGGCACCAGGAAGGCAGTTATCCCGCCAGCGGCTCGGCGCTGCGGATCCGTCACGGCGAACACGACGGCCACGTCGGCCCGCCCGCCGTTGGTGATGTAGTGCTTGTGGCCGTTGATTCGCCAACCGTCACCGTCTTTGACCGCGGTCGTCCGGATGGCCTGCGCATCTGAGCCGGCCTCCGGCTCGGTCAGGGCAAAGCACATCGACTTTTCGGCCGCGACGATCGGCGGCACGTAGCGATCGCGAACAGGAGTCGGTAGGGCGAGCAGAAGTGTGGAGGGGCCGCTTGGGTTCGGTGGGGATACCGCGAGCATCCCCATTCGCAGGCCGCTGTGAGCGGCGTCTTCCACCAGCAGCGTCATGCCCAGTGTGCTGAGCCCCTGCCCGCCCACCTCCTCGGGCATGTGCGCGGCGAAGAACCCTTCGGCCGCGGATCGTTGTTGGACGTCCTTGGCCGCGGCCTCCAGTCGTACGCGGTCTGGGCTGTCCGCCCAGAACTCCTCCTGCAGCGATTCCTCGATGGGTCGGATCTCGCGATTAAGAAAATCGGCGAAGGATGCGCGGAGGGCCTGCAGTTCGGCAGGGATTGAAAAGTCCATGCTGCGATCCTGCCGCACCCGCCGTTGTGGTCCTCGGGGTGGCCGCCGTGCGGGTTGGGAAGGGGGCCGGACGGACCTGGCAATTGTGTTTTATCCGGCGAAGTCAGGCCCGGCTGCGGTAATCTCCGGCTGTTCAACGTGCGTAACCGCAGCTGTGTCGGGCCGACCATCGCCGACCCGCCTTTTTCAAGGAGGCAGTGCCATGCAGGGTCCCGTTTCAACCGGCGAGTCCGGTCCGATCGAGAAAGAATCGGTCCACACCGGCAAGGTCATCGGCATCGCAGTCATCGCCGCGCTAGGCGGCTTCCTATTCGGATATGACAGTTCCGTCATCAACGGCGCCAACAAAGCAGTGTTCTACGAGTTCCAGATCGAGAACACCACCTTCCAAGGGTTCGTCGTGGCAATTGCACTGCTCGGCTCTGCAATTGGCGCATTCTTCGGCGGGCGCTTCACCGACAAGTTCGGCCGCAAGAAGGTCATGGTCGTGGCCGCGATCCTCTTCCTGGTGGCCGGCGTCGGCCAGGCGTTCCCGTTCAGCGTCCTTGACTTCATGTTCTGGCGGATCATCGGCGGTTTCGCGATCGGTCTGGCTGCTGTCGTGTCGCCGATGTACATTTCCGAAGTTGCCCCGGCTCATCTGCGTGGGCGCCTTTCCTCGCTGTTCCAGCTCGCCATCGTGGTCGGCATCTTCGCCACCCAGCTGGTCAACCAGGTGATCATCAATCTGGTTCCAAGTGGAGTTCAATCGCCGGTCAAGAACCCTGCGGTACCACCGGTGGAGGCCAACAATGAGTTGGCACTCGGACTCGCGGCCTGGCAATGGATGTTTCTCTGCATGGTGGTTCCAGCCGTCATCTACTGGGTGCTTGCGCTGACCCTGCCGGAATCGCCGCGATACTTGGTCGCAGAGGGTAAGTCTGCGGAGGCCAAGAAGGTGCTGACGACTATCTATGTAGACAGTGTGGACGACAAGGTCGCCGCGATCGAGGATTCCCTCAAGGGTGACCACAAGCCCAGCATGGCGGACATCAAGGGACCCCGACTCGGGCTACTGCCGTTGGTCTGGGTGGGCATCATCCTCGCCGTGTTGCAGCAGTTCGTCGGCATCAATGCGGTGTTCTACTACTCGAACCTGATCTGGGCCGCTGTCGGTTTCGATGAGAGCAAGGCGTTCCTGACCTCGACCATCATCAGCGCCGTCAACGTGATCTTCACGTTTGTGGCGATCGCCCTGATCGACCGGGTAGGTCGGAAGTTGTTGCTCCTCGTTGGCTCCGCGGGAATGTTCGTCACGCTCGGGATCCTGACCTACGTCTTCACGTCGGCGCCGGCCTGTACTCAGGCGATCATCGACGCCGGCAATCAGGCGGGCTGCAACACCATCTCCGAGCTGAACAGCCCGATGCTGAGCGATGCCGGTGGCTGGATCGCTGTGATCTCGTTGAATACTTATGTCGCCTTCTTCGCGGCGACGTGGGGTCCGATCGTTTGGGTACTTCTCGGGGAGATGTTCCCGAACAAGATTCGGGCAGCTGCGATGTCGATCGGCGTCATGGCCAACTGGATCGCGAACTTCATCGTGTCTGAGACCTTCCCGACGCTGGTCAGCATCTCGCTGGGACTGGCGTACGGGTTGTTCACCCTCGGTGCTCTTATATCGTTCTTCTACGTGTGGAAGTTCGTGAAGGAGACCAAGGGTGTCGAACTCGAGAACATGGAGAGCCTCGAGGGCGTGCAGATGTCCAAGGGGTGACAGTTTGAACTCACCAGAAGCGACTGGCGGTGACCCGAATGGTCGGGTCACCGCCAGTCGCTTTCTCGCCTTCCGCCGAGTTGTGACAGCAGCGGCGCGGATGGATTGTGCGGTAGCGCCACTGCGAGGCTGTCAAGTTGGATAGCCTCAGCAAATAGTCGTGCCAGACCCGAGGCTTGTCGCCGCGGATCCGATTCGGCGAAGACTTATGACAGGACTCCTGCCCACCCGGGCCGGGGCCGCCAGGCGCGCGGGGGCGCGCAGACAGAGGAGGCTCGTTCCATGGTCGAGGGGTCAGCCCCGGTCCCGGGATGGTACGCGGACCCGCAGGACGGCAGGAAGTTGCGCTGGTGGGACGGTCAGAGTTGGACCCAGCACACGCAGGCATACCCGATTGAGGCCGCACCTGCGGCGTCACAGCCGCAGGCCGGTGGGAGCAGTCACACGTCACACTCCACGCCAACTGGTCAATCGACGGCCGCCGGCGTTGGTGCGGGTGTCGGCGAGCAGCAGGGCCATCAGTCGAGCGCGGGACAGCATGGGCACTCGGGGTCAGCCGGCGCGGGCGCATCAGGTATTGGACTGGGCGCGGCGGCTGGCGCCATGGCTGGGTCTTCCCCGCAGGCGACACCGGGTGGTCCAACAGCTCCGGGTGGTGCAACCGCGCCGGGTGCGTCCGGAGGCAGGGCGGGGGGCCCGGGTGACTCGGGCGCTGCGCATATCCCATCGGCACAACAAGGCTCTGGTCCGGCCGCGCAGTCCGGGGGTGCAGCAGCGACCCCACCCGGGGCCATCCCCGCGTCACCACAGGGCGCATTCGGTAATGCCGCCCAAGGTCAAGGCGGGTATCTGGGTTCTGGGGGCGCCAGCCCGGCCTCCGGAGCGTCCACGACCCCTGGTGTCGGCGGCGCGGGCGATACCGCTGCGCAGCCATCGTTCCCGGGTCAGCAGGGGTTCGGTCAGCCGGGCCAGCAGGGTCAGCAGCAGGGGTTCGGTCAGCCAGGCCAGCCCGGTCAGCAGGGTCAGCCGCAGGGGTTCGGTCAGCCCGGTCAGCAGGGTCAGCCGCAGGGTTTCGGCCAGCCCGGTCAGCAGGGTCAGCCGCAGGGGTTCGGTCAGCCCGGTCAGCCCGGTCAGCAGGGTCAGCCACAGGGGTTCGGTCAGCCCGGTCAGCAGGGTCAGCCGCAGGGTTTCGGTCAGCCGGGCCAGCAGGGTCAGCCGCAGGGGTTTGGTCAGCCAGGCCAGCCCGGTCAGCAGGGTCAGCCGCAGGGGTTTGGTCAGCCCGGTCAGCAGGGTCAGCCGCAGGGGTTCGGTCAGCCGGGCCAGCCCGGTCAGCCGCAAGG
>CAZJNU010000008.1:0-22812 GCA_964547485.1 uncultured Actinomycetes bacterium | reverse complement strand
GGTCAGCCAGCTCCGACCGGCTACGGGCAGCCTGCCGCGTTCAACACGCCTGGCCAGGCACCTGCTGGTGCCACTGGCTTCTCCGCACCCGCGGCGGCGGGGTTCGGTGCGGCCGCCGGGGCTGCTGCCGGTGCCCAGGGGTTCGGTGGTCAGCCGGGCGAGTTCCCGGGCCAGGGGCAGCAGGGCTTCGGGCAGCCGGGTGGGTACGACCAAGGCGGCTACGGCCAGCAGCAGATGGGTCAGCAGGGCGAGCCCGGTGTCTACGGTGAATCTGCTGGCTATGGACAGCAGGGCTACGGCCAGCCAGGTTACGGCGATCCATCGGGGCAAGGCGGCTACGACCAATTCGGTCAGTACCAGGGTGGCTCTGAGTTCCAGATGGACGAAGGTCCCGTCAAACGTAAGAGCAACAAGACCTTCCTGATCGTGGGTGGCATCATTGCCGCGGTCTTAGTGCTTGGCGGTTTGGCCTACTTCCTGTTCTTCAGCGGCTCGTCGGAGCCGCCGCCTGTGCCGACTCCGACGACCAGCGCTAGTTCGAGCGCGAGTGCATCAAACAGTTCCAACGGTTCCTCGGAGGCCTGCACTGCGCTGGCCAGCGCGATGACCGACCAGGACTTGACCACAGAGATTTCCGTGCGCCTGCAGGAGTTGTCCAAGAACACCAGCGCGCAGCAGAATGCCGCGTACTTCGTGGGCTTGGAGAAGCAGCTGCAACCGATCAAGCAGCAGTATCAGCAACAGTGCCTATCGGATGTCGCCGCGGGCACGGCTCCGGCCACCTACCGGACGTTTGTGAACGCGTTCGACCGGGCAGTCTCCGATGGCGCATCTATTGGCGGGCAGATCGCCAGCACGAAGACGGTGACCTCCGCTCAATCGACAACCTTGAACGACGATGCCGCCCAGCTGGAGCAGGCAGCATCCGCATTGCCGACGACCGGCGCCTCGCCCGCGGCGCTGGCACCGAGTTCCAGCGGCACCACGAGTGAGGGACAGGTGCTGGCCGGAAGTGAGACGACCGCACCCTCGTCCGACCCGCTCGAGGGTCAGGCGTACCCGTCGGACGCGTCAACGGCCGCCGCCAACTCGAACCCGTTGGTCGAGGGGTCGGAGTCGACCGCGACGCCGGACCCCTCCTACACGGATCAGGTGCTGGCGAATCGTGACAATGCGCTCGACGAAGCTCGTCCGCCGTCAGGGACGAGCACCAGGTACAAGTAGCGGCTACCCACATGCCGACCGGGATGGTCGGGTACGCGTAGCCTTTCGGGATCATGAGCTCCGAGACACCCCCCCGACTCCTTTCGGACCCGCTCTGGGTTCCGGCGAAGCAAGCCGTCGCCGTCACTGCGATGGAAAGATTCCGGCGAGAGATCAGCCACGATTTTGAGCAGTTGACGGACTCGGCTGCCCTGCACGCGTGGAGCGTTGCAGCCCCGGACTCATTCTGGGACCAGGTCTTCAGACGGGCGGTCAGCCACGGTGACCGGGGTCCTGGGCCGGCCCTCACTCACGATGAAGAGGCTGGCCTACGACTTGCCCGCTTCTTCCCCAATGCGCAACTGAACTATGCGGAGAATGTGCTGGCCGGCGCCGATCGTCCCGGTGCCGGACCGGTCGCCATCGTCTATCGCACCGAGGCGGGAACTCGTCGGGAACTGAGTTGGCAGCAGTTGCGAGATCAAGTCGCCCGGCTGGCCAACAGGTTCGCGGCGGCTGGCGTGGCACCGGGAGACGCGGTTGCCTGTTGGCTGCCAAATTGCCCGGAGACGGTGGCGACGATGCTTGCTGCCAACTCGCTGGGCGCGGTTTTCTCCTCCACTAGCCCGGATTTCGGCGTGGACGGCGTGGTCGACCGGTTCGCCCAGATCGCCCCGAAGGTCCTCGTGGTGGCGGACGGGTACCGCTATGGGGGCAGGGAGCATCGGCGGCTCGAGCTGCTGCCGGAGTTGCTCGGGCAGCTTCCGACGGTGGATTTGGTGATCGTCGTCTCCGAGTTGGGCCCCGAGCCGGTGGTGGTCGAGTTGACCACTCCGGGTGAGGTCGCGGTCGAACTGTGGTCTGCGGCGATGGCGGCAGCCGAGTTGCCCGAGCTGAGCTTCCACCGACAGGGCTTCGCGGATCCCGGGTTTGTGCTGTTCTCCTCCGGAACCACGGGGTTGCCTAAATGCATAGTCCACCGGGCCGCGGGACTGTTGGTGAAGCACTGGACCGAACACGTCCTGCACAGTGATATTCGCCCTGGCGATCGGGTGTTCTACTTCACCACCTGCGGCTGGATGATGTGGAACTGGCTGGTGGGGGCGTTGGCGGTTGGGGCGACGATCGTGCTCTACGACGGATCGCCGTTCGCGCCCACCGCGGACGTGCTCTGGGACCTCGCGCAGGATGAAGAGGTCACCTTCTTCGGTGTCGGCGCCAAATATCTTGATGCCTGCCGGTCACAGGGGTTACGACCGGCTGACACCCACCGGCTGCCCGCCCTTCGCACTATCGCCTCGACCGGATCACCGCTGTCGGCGGACTGTTTCGAGTATGTCTACGACTCGGTCGCAGCCGATATCCATCTCGCCAGCATCAGTGGTGGAACGGATATCTGTGGCTGCTTCGTCCTTGGTGACCCCACTCGCGCCGTTTACTCCGGTGAGATTCAGGGACCCGCGCTCGGATTGGCCGTCGATGTGGCGACTGAGGACGGTCAGTCGCTGGCCGGGCAACCGGGTCGGCAGGGGGAGTTGGTCTGCCGCAATGCATTCCCCAGCATGCCGTTGGGCTTTTTGGGTGACGTCGACGGAGCCAGGTTCGAGGCTGCCTATTTCTCGGGAGTCGCTGGCGTCTGGACGCAGGGTGATTTCGCGGAGTGGACCGACCACGGCGGAATCGTCATTTCCGGGCGCTCGGACGCCACCTTGAATTCCGGCGGCGTCCGGATCGGAACCGCTGAGATCTATCGGCAGGTCGAAGCGTTGCCGGAGGTGTCGGAATCACTGGCGATCGGTCAGGTCGAGGGTGCTGATACCCGCATCGTGCTCTTCGTTCGGCTCGCCCCCGGTGCGCGGCTCGACGAGACGCTGACGTCTCGAATCAAGGCCCGGTTGCGCAGCCATGCGTCGCCGAGACACGTGCCGGCCCAGATCCTGGCGGTCGAGGACCTGCCCCGCACCCGCTCCGGCAAGTTGGCCGAACTGGCGGTGGCGGATGTTGTGAACGGTCGGCCGGTGCGCAATTCAGGGGCGCTGGCCAACCCGGAATCCCTTGAGGTGTTCCGCGGGATCCTGACGAAACCCTAAGTGGGCCATAGGATCACAATGAGTGGTGAGGCGGTCCCGCCTCGTGCCCCCGCGGGGGAGGAACTTCAAGCCGGTGGAGGTCAGGTGTCCGAGTTGGTCGAGACAGAGGGCGTCGCCGAATCCGACGACCGTCAATCGCTGACCACGGAGGTCGCGCGGCGGCAGGGACATAACGAGGACGTCGAGCGGGCCGAACGGCAACGCCGGTTCGTACCGGGCACCGACTGGCGTCGCCGACTGCCGCGGATCATCTCTTGGGTCTTGTACGCGGCATCCGCCTTTTCGCTGGTGACCGCGGTAATGCCCAGCCTGCGCCGCCACGATGACATTGCTCGAACCATCTTTGAGATCCTTGCGGTGCCGATCGTCCCCAACTTCGCCTGGGCGGCGTTGATGGCGATCGTCGCAAGCGGACTGGCCCGCCGCAAGCGTGTTGCGTTCCGGACCCTGCTGGTGTTGGAGATCCTGCAGACCCTGATCCTGTTGGTCGCGCTGCTGTTCATCGACCCGATCCCGTGGGCGGCGGTGGCCGCATTCGCTGTGTCGGTCGTCACGATCGGGATTCTGATCTACTCACGCCGGGAGTTCTTCGCGATCGTGGAGAAGGGCAACGGCTGGCGGGCTCTGGTGGTCTTCCTGATCGGGACCACTCTCACCCTCGGTGCCAGCTTCGCGTTGACCACCTTCATGCCTGGCACCCTGCCGCGCGAGTCTCGGCTCACCTACGGCCTGCTGGAACTCTTCGCCGGAGTCGTTCCGCGGTCCGGTGCGGCCGGGGCGCCACCGAGGTTGATCGGGCTGCTGGTAGGCGTGTTGGGAACCGCGACCCTGCTGGCGACGGCCTACATGCTGTTCCGACCGCAGCGCAAGGAGGTCATGCTCTCCGGTCCCGACGAGGTGCGGATTCGGGCGCTGCTTCGTGAACACGGCGAACGCGACTCGCTCGGCTACTTCGCGACCAGACGAGACAAGTCGGCGATCTTCTCTCCATCCGGAAAAGCCGCGGTCAGCTACCGGGTGCTGGACGGCGTCAGCCTGGCGAGCGGTGACCCGATCGGCGACCCGGAAGCCTGGCCTGCCGCGATCGAGAGTTGGCTGGAAGAGGCCCGCCACTTCGCTTGGGCGCCAGCGGTGATGGGTGCAGGAAAGGAAGGGGCGGAGGCCTACAACCGGGCGGGGCTTTCGGCGCTGGAACTCGGCGATGAGGCCATCCTGAACTTCTACGACTTCAACCTGGACGGGCGGGCGGGCAAGGTCGTCCGACAGGCAGTCAGCCGGGTGGAGCGAGCGGGCTACCAGTCGACAGTTCGTCGGCATTGCGATGTGCCGGATGACGAGATGATGGCGGTCGTCGAGTTCTGCGATCGGACCCGGGACACCGCAGGTGAGCGCGGGTTTTCGATGGCTCTCGGTCGGATGGCGGATCCGACCGACGGTCGGTGCGTGTTGGTGGAGGCCCGGGATGCGGAAGGGAAGTTGCAGGGAGTGTTGTCGTTGTCTCCCTGGGGGCAGCGCGGCATCTCGTTGGACCTGATGCGCCGAGCCCGGGGGTCAGAGAATGGCGTAGTCGAGTTCATGGTGTCCTCGCTGGTCGACGCGGGACCGAGGATCGGCGTCGACCGGGTCTCGTTGAACTTTGCAGTGATGCGGGGGGTATTCGAGGAAGGTGCCGAGATCGGCGCCGGGCCGGTGCTGCGGGCGACCCGGGCGGCGCTCGTGTTCGCCTCCCGCTGGTGGCAGTTGGAGTCCCTCTACCGTTCCAACGCCAAGTACGAGCCGCAATGGGTGCCCCGCTTCCTGCTCTTCGAGTCGCCGGGTGCGCTACCCCGGGTGGCGCTCGCGTCGGCGACCGCGGAGGGATTCCTGCCCGATTTCAATGCCCGCGCGCTGATCCGGAGTCGTGGCGCCGCCGGTTCCCCGCTGCTGGCTGGAACCAAAAATGCGCCCGTCGCCCTGATCGCTGCTGAGGAGGCGGAGTACGCCGAGCACGAGGCCACGCGGGTGGTGGAGTCTCCGCTGTCCCGGCTGCCGGAGCAGGAGCGTGTCCGCCGCGAGAAGCTCGAGCGGATGGTCGCCCGCGGCATGGACCCCTACATCGCGGAGTTCCACCCGGACACCGACATCGCTCAGATCAGGGACGAGTTTGCCGCGTTGGCACCAGACACCCGAACCGGGCGGATGGTCCGGATCGCCGGCCGGGTGATGCGCAACCGGATCTCAGGCAAGCTGTGCTTCGGAGAAGTGCGCGACTTCACTGGCGATATCCAGGTGATGATCTCGCTGCAAGAGGTCGGTCAGGCTCAGCTCGATGACTGGAAGCACTTCACCGATCTGGGGGACCAGATCGGGGTTGTCGGAGAGGTGATCACCTCCAAACGAGGTGAGCTCTCGGTGCTGGCCAAGACCTTTGTGATGACTTCCAAGTGCCTGGTGCCGCTACCCGACAAGCACAAGGGCCTGAGCGATCCGGAGGCCCGGGTACGGCAGCGGTACGTCGACCTGATCGTGAACGACGAGGCTCGCGAAATGCTCAAGCTGCGCTCGCTGGTGGTGCAGTCGGTGCGCGAGTCGCTTTGGCGGCGCGGCTACCTCGAAGTCGAAACCCCGATGCTGCAGCCCATCCACGGCGGCGCCAATGCCCGACCGTTCGTGACCCACATCAACGCCTACGATATGCGGCTCTACATGCGGATCGCGCCTGAGTTGTACCTGAAGCGGCTGCTGGTCGGTGGGGCGCCGAAGGTGTTCGAGATGAACCGCAACTTCCGCAACGAGGGTGCCGACTCGACCCACAACCCCGAGTTCACCTCGATGGAGATGTACGACGCCTACGGCGACTACGACACCATGCGGGAGCTCACCCGGGAGCTGATCATCGAGGCCGCAATGGCTGCCTTCGGTCGGCCTGTGATCCGCAGACCCACCGAGGGTGGTGGGTTTGAGGAGGTCGATATCTCCGGGGAGTGGCCGGTGGTCACGTTGCACGGAGGGATCTCGGCTGCCCTCGGCCAGGACGTCAATCCGGGAACCAGCCTGGAGCGGTTGCACGAGCTGTGTCGGACTGGCGATATCCCGTTCGACCCAAGTTGGGATGCGGCGCAGGTAACTCTGGAGATGTACGAGCATCTCTGCGAGGCGCACACCGAGATGCCCACGTTCTACGCGGACTTCCCGACGGAGGTGTCCCCGCTGACCCGGCAGAAGCCGTCCGACCCGCGGGTGGCCGAACGATGGGACTTGGTCGCCTTCGGTGCGGAGTTGGGTACCGCCTACACGGAACTGACGGACCCGATCGATCAGCGGAATCGGTTGACTGCGCAGAGCATGTTGGCAGCCGCCGGTGACACCGAGGCGATGGAACTCGACGAGGACTTCCTTCGCGCGCTGGAATACGGGATGCCACCGACCGGTGGGCAGGGGATGGGGATCGACAGGTTGGTCATGTTCCTGACCGGCAAGAGCATCAGGGAGACGCTGCTGTTCCCGATCGTCCGACCGGACCAGGACTGAGCGTCGGCCGGACCAAGACTGAACGTCGACCCTCGGCCGGACGCAACCTACCCGGCCAGCACCGACAGGGTCTGCTGGGCGATTTCCAGTTCTTCGTCGGTCGGCACCACCAGCACGGCGATCTGTGAATCAGCCGCCGATATCGCTGCTATCTGTGAGCCTTCTGCTGCTGCATTGGCCTCGTTGTCCATCCGGAGGCCCAACCACTCCATCCCGGCGCAGGTGGCAGCCCGGATCGCCGCGTCATGCTGACCGACGCCTGCAGTGAAGACGATCGCGTCGGCGCCGCCCAATTCCACCAGGTAGGAACCAAGGTAGGAACGAAGCCGATGCACATAGACGTCCAACGCCGCGCTGGCCGCTGGATCGCCGGCCGCTGCCCGGCGGTGAATCGGTCGGAGGTCGTTCTCCCCACACAGACCCTTCAGGCCGCTGTTCTTGTTCAGCATCGCTTCCACTTCGGCCACCGACATGCCAGCCTCCCGGACCAGATGGCCGCAGATTGCCGGATCGACATCGCCACTGCGGGTGCCCATCACCAGCCCCTCCAGCGGGGTCATCCCCATCGAGGTGTCGATGCTGCGGCCGCCAAGGATCGCCGCGGCGCTGGCGCCGTTGCCCAGGTGGAGGGTGATGACGCGTGCGGTGTCCGGCGGTAGCCCGAGGGTGGCCACAGCACGGCGGGCGACGTAGGCGTGCGAGGTGCCATGGAAGCCATAGCGTCGGATCCGGTGCGCGGCAGCCACCTCCGCGTCGATCGCATACAGGTAACTCGACGGCGGCATTGTCTGGTGAAACGCGGTGTCGAACACGGCCACGTTGGGCAGGCCGGGATGCGCAGCCATGGCACCGCGGATGCCGGCCAGGTTGGCCGGATTGTGCAACGGCGCGAGGGGGATGCAGGCCTCGATTGCGGTCAACACCTCGTCGTCGACGAGTGCCGGCGCTGAGAATGCGTCGCCACCGTGGACGACCCGGTGACCGAATGCCGCGAGTGACCCGACTTCCTCGACCGGGCCTGTCGTTGCAAACACGTCGGCAATGGCCTGAAACCCGGCGGCATGGTCAACCAGCGAGGCCTGAAGCTGGGTCGTGGCGGGTTCCGAGCCGGCGCCACGGCCGATCCGGGTCTGGTGGGTGAGGAGCGAGTCCCCCTCGCCGATCCGTTCCACCAAGCCGGAGGCCCAGATGATCGGATGGCCCGGATCGGCCAAGTCGATCAGTTGATACTTGATACTCGATGAGCCGGAATTGATGACCTGGACGAGAGTGGCCATTACTGCTCCTATTCCGCGGTCGAGGTCGATTCCCGCGCCATGAACTGGGCTTGCACCGCGGTGATCGCCACGGTGTTGAAGATGTCCGACACGGTACAGCCACGGGACAGATCGTTGACGGGTTTGCGCAGCCCCTGCAAGATCGGGCCGATCGCGACCGCGCCGGCCGAACGCTGCACCGCCTTGTAGGTGTTGTTTCCAGTGTTCAGATCTGGGAACACGAATACGGTTGCTCGGCCGGCCACTTCCGACCCGGGCAGTTTGGAGGCGGCCACGGCGGCATCCACGGCGGCGTCGTACTGGATGGGTCCTTCCACCCGCAATTCCGGGGCGCGCAGTCGAACGAATTCGGTGGCCTCCCGAACTTTCTCGACGTCGCCGCCGCCACCGGATGAGCCGGTGGAATAGGACAGCATGGCGACCAACGGGTCGACGTTGAAGGCGGCGGCAGTCTGAGCCGAGGAGATGGCGATGTCGGCCAACTGCGATGCATCCGGGTCCGGATTTACTGCGCAGTCGCCGTAGACCAGCACCCGGTCGTGCAGACACATCAGGAAGACCGAGGAGACCACAGATACTCCGGGCAGGGTGCGGATGATCTGCAAAGCTGGCCGAATCGTATCGGCGGTGGTGTGCGAGGCGCCGGAGACCATCCCATCCACAATGCCGAGGTGCACCATCATGGTGCCGAACACGGAGACTGAGCCGACAGCGTCGTACGCGACATCTGCGCTCATCCCCTTGTGGGAACGAATCCGGTACAACTCCTCCGCGAAGGTGGCGCGCAGGTCGCTGTGATGGGGCTCGATGATTTCGGCACCGTCCAGTCGGAGCCCCAGCCGAGCCGCACGTTCGGGGACCGTGCCGTCTTGATCCAGGATCACCAGCCCGCAGACGTCCCGTTGCAGGATGCGTTCAGCCGCCTGCAGCACGCGGTCGTCGTTGCCTTCCGGCAGCACGATTCGGCGCTTGTCGGACCGGGCCCGGGCCAGTAGCCGATGCTCAAACATCAACGGCGTCAGCACCGAGGACTCGGCCACGTCGATCGCCTTCGCCAATCCGTCGCTGTCGACGTGAGTCTCGAACAGGCCGAGGGATAGCGCGATCCGTCGGCTGTCGGAGGAGGTGGTGGCGGGTCGAATGTCTCCGACCCGCGTCACCGTTGCGTAGGTGTCTGCGCCCGTCAACAGGATCGGCAGCGTCGGCCCGGGAACCGCCTGCACCATGTCCATCACGGTGTCTTCGGGGCGCAGTCCACCGGTCAGCAGGATGCCGGCGACGCTGTTCGGGCTGTCGGCCTGCTGGGACACCAGCGCGGCCATGATCACGTCAGCGCGGTCGCCGGCAGAGATCAACAGCAGGCCCGGGACCAGGTGATCGATCAGGTGCGGCACGGTCATCGCCGCGACCTTCACCTTTGCGACCTCTCGGGCGAGGCTGTCGTCGTCGCCGCTGAGGACTTCGGCCGCCAGCAGGTTCGCGGTCTGGCGGATTGTCGGATGCGCGAGTCTGGGTTCCTCCGGCAGCATCCACAGCGGGACATCGAAGTCGGCGAGGGAGCCGCCAATGGTGGTTCGGGTCCCGTCGTCGACCCGATTGACGATCACCGCGGCGAGGGTGGTGTCGTGGTCGGCGAGTGAGGCGACTCCTGCCGACAGTGCACCACGCACCTGGTCCGGGCGATGCCCATGGCCGCGCAGCACCAGCACCACCGGCGCCGCCAGATTGGTCGCGACGCGCGCGTTCAGGTCGAATTCGAAGGCTGCGCTGGCGCCGCTGAAATCCGTCCCCTCGATCAGCACCGCGTCGCAGCGCGACGCCAGGCTCTCAAATTTTGCGAGGATGGACCCGATTAGCGACTCGGTGTCGACGCTCGAGCCGATCGACCTGGTCATGTCCGTGGTGATCCCGAAGGACTCCTCGTAGGTCTGAGCCAGTTTGTATCGCTGCCGCATCAACTCGATCGTCGGGTCCGGCTGCGGGGACGAGGAGATGACCGGTCGGAAGTAGCCCATTCGCTCCACTCGCTGGGAGAGAGTCTCGGCTATGCCGAGTGACACCAGGGACTTGCCGCTCTCGGGTTCCAAGGACATGACGTACACCACGTTGACCACGGGTGCCAGCCTAGGCTCGGACGCTGCCAGTGTCCTGGTGCTGCCGCCGCCAGTGCTGGCGCAAGCGTGCGGGCGATACCGTGGGGGCCGTGGGATCATTCGAGGTTGTCGCAGTCACCGGGCCACGGTTGTCTCCGGAAATTGTGCGGGAGGTTGGGGCGGCATTCGCCTCCTATGTCGACACCCCGACCACCGCGCCGTTCCACGCAGCGTTGACTGACCTGCTCGCCGAACCGATGGAGTCCGGTCAGCTACTCAACTGTGTGGTGGGCCTGTCCAATGTGGTGGGCCTGTTGGTTCTGACGCTCGCACAGGATGAGGAATCTGCGAGCAATCTGACGCGAACGTTGGTGGCGCGGGCCGCCTCCGCATCCGTGCAGGGGGTGTTCGACGGTGTCACAGATCCTCGTCATCAGGACACCCAGGCCTGGATCTGCCGGGTCTACGGCACCGCCGATGGCGACACCTTCCCTTCGGAGGTCACCGGCGAGCAACTGGTCGCGTTGGCGGCCTATGGCGACGCGGCAATTGTGCTGGCAGATCGGGTCGGGCTGCCGCGGAACGTGTTGGGTCCTGCACTGTCGACGGCCGCGGCAAAGATGTAGCCCTGCAGAGATCGCACTGCGGACCAGTCGGACGGGGTCAACGCCAACACGCGGGCGAACCCGCTACTGGCCGGGAACCGGTGTTCAGGAGACAATGGGCAGATGCCCACAACATTGCGATGGACCAGGGTGATCCTGATCCTGCTGGTTGTGGGGGTCACCGTGGGCGTGTTGCTGGGTACCGGGCTGGTCGCGGCTCTGCCCCGGTTGGTGGGTGGCGGTGCCGGTGTCAAGAACCTGACCGTGACGCAGCCGCCCGCCGTCAGCTACCAGGGACCGCGCACAAACATCGGTTACGACGTCTCGTTCCCACAGTGTGGGTCTCCACTACCCGACACCCCCGGTGGCTTCGCGATCATCGGTATCCATGGTGGTCGACCCTTCAAGGACCACGACTGCGTCGAGGAACTTGCTTGGTGGGCGAGGCAGCAGAGCGGATACGCGGTCTACATCAACCTAGAAGACCTCGGCGTCGGTGATGCAGCCGAAATGGGCAAGAAGATCGCGGCGGACGCGATCGAGCGGATGCAGGCTGTCTACCTACCCAAAGCGACACCGGTGTGGCTGGATGTCGAGACAGACAACGTCTGGCGGGGATCCAACGAACGGCACCGTGCCCTGATTCAGGCGGCGGCGACCGAATTGGCAACCGCCGGACACCCAGTCGGGGTCTACTCGGCGCCGCGACTGTGGTGGGAGATCACCGACGGGGTCGACCCCGGCATGCCGGTCTGGTTCGCCATCGGCGAGGCCGACCGGCAGGCGGCCGAGCGCGCCTGCACCGGCAACGGGCTCGGTGGTCGACGGCCATCGATGGTGCAATGGATCGATCGACTTCCCAACGGCGACCTGATGGATCACGACCTCCTGTGTCCAGGCGTGGACCCGACCGGTCTATTGATCCCGGCGTCAGCCCGAGACTGAAGCTCGAACAGAGACTGACTGAGAGCGGGGAATCGCCTACGGATCGGGGCCGCTGTTGGCCTCGGCGGGTAGTTGCGGGTATATAGGTGGCATGAAGAAAACCCTCCTCGCCCTAACTGCCATCGCCGCATCTGCCGTCGGCGTCGTCGCCTACCGTCGCCGCCAGGTGGCGCAGGATGTCGCTGAGAGCGCGAATCAGTTCGCCTCCGGCGTCGGAACCGCGGCCACTACTGCCGCCAGCACCGTCAGCACGGCTGCCGACAAGACCGCTGACTCGGTGAGTCGCGTTGCCGACAAGACCGCTGACGCGGCCGCCTCTGCAGGCAGTGTCGCCCAGCAGGTCGCCAATCGGGCAGTGTCAGTGGTCGACGCTGCCGCCCAGTCGACGGCGGACGCCTCCAGTTCGGTGGCAAAGGCGACCGACAAGGCTGCGGCGAAGGTGTCCTCGGCTTCTGAGAAGGCGGCGGAGGCGACCTCCACCGGGGCAGCGGTCGCTGCGTCGAAGGTGTCGGACTCGGTTACCGAGATCACCGAAGAGGCGAACGCTGCGGAGCAGCAGACGAAGAAGAAGCCGGCCGCCAAGAAGCGTGCCGCCGCCCCAGCTGCTGACGCCAAGGACGATCCCGCCTCCTCCGGTGCCGCCTGAGGGCAGCACGGGCGGGAGCCTCGCCGCACAGCGGCAAGTTGCTGGACGATAGCCTCGGGGCAACCTAGGAGGCTCCGATATGGCCAAGTTGTTGTTCAATCCGCGCGATTACGATCCCACGCACCTCGACCCTGAGACCCGCGACGATTTGGTCGCCTTGGTGGACTTCTTCGAGGCCAAGGGCAACGCTGCGATGAAGGCCGAGTTCCACAGCTACGCCTGGTACAACGACTTCCTGGTGGACCAGGCCAACCGGGGGACTTTTGCCCGGTTTGCGTTGCCGGCTGAGCCGGGGGCGATGATCGACCGGCCTGATGCTCGCTGGGACACCGCACGGATCAACGAACTCAACGAGATCCTGGGCTTCTATTCGCTTGCACACTGGTACGCCTGGCAGGTCAGTGTGCTCGGGCTCGGGCCCGTCTGGACCTCAGACAACGCCGAGGCCAAGAAGCTGGTGGCCGGGTTGCTGGCAGACGGTGCCGTATTTGGGTTCGGTCTGTCGGAGCAGACGCATGGTGCGGATATCTATTCCACCGACATGGTGCTCACGCGGGACGGTGACGGCTGGCGGGCCAATGGGCCGAAGTACTACATCGGCAACGGAAACGTAGCTGGGCGGATTTCGGTGTTCGGCAGGTTCGCCGACGACGACCCGGAGCTGCCGGGGGAGTACGCCTTTTTCCTGGTCGACCCGAGCCACGCGGGCTACCAATTGGAGAAGAACGTCGTCGCGTCACAGATGTACGTCGCGGCGTTCTCGCTGGACGACTACCCGGTGACGAAGGCCGACATCCTGCACACGGGTAAGCCGGCCTGGGATGCGGCACTGGCCACCGTGAACGTCGGAAAAGTCAATCTCGGCTGGGCGAGCATCGGCATCTGCGAGCACTCGTTCTACGAGGCCATCACGCATGCGAACAATCGCGTTCTGTATGGCACCAAGGTGACCGAATTCCCACACGTCCGACGGATGCTGGCCGACGCCTACGCACGGCTGATCGCGATGAAGATGTTCGCGGCCCGCTCGGCTGACTACCTGCGCGCGGCCGATGGTGACGATCGCCGCTTCCTGCTGTTCAATCCGCTCACCAAGATGAAGGTCACCGGTGAAGGTGAACGGGTGATCGACCTGCTGTGGGACGTAATCGCGGCCAAGGGGTTCGAGCAAGACACCTACTTCGAACAGGCGGCCCAGCACATCCGAGCATTGCCGAAGCTCGAGGGCACGGTGCACGTGAACATTGCGCTGGTGCTGAAGTTCCTGCCTCAGTACCTGATGGCCGCGAACGGCGCGGGTCCCGAGCTACCTGCCGTCGGCGTCTCCGATCAGCCTGTGGACGACAGCTACCTGTTCAACCAGGGGTCCGCGGCCGGTCTGTCGAAGATCGGTTTCCATGATCCGCGGCCGGCTTTCGCCCGATTCGCCGACTTGCCGAACGTGGCCGTGTTCCTCGGCCAGATGCACAACTTCGCCGAACTCGTCACTAGCGCCGGACCCAACGCCGACCAGGCGCGGGACCTGGACTTCCTGCAGGTGTTGGGCCAGTTGTTCACCCAAGTCGTGTACGCCCAGTTGGTCTGTGAGGCAGCCGCGCTAGCGTTGGACTCCGACGGCGTGCGCGCTGGCGGCGTCAGTGATCTGACCGGCTTGTCGGCGGACCATGTCGACCGGATCTTCGCGGTCTTTGTGCAGGACTTCTCGGACTACGCGCTGCAACTGCACGGACAAGCATCCGCCTCCGACGAGCAACGGGCCGCCGCGTTGAAGCTTATCGCCGCACCGCAGCTCGACGGCGTCCGCGAAAAGGACTTTGTGGCTGAGGTGCTCTCCTATGACGGCGCCTACGTCATGAATCCCTAGTCTTCGGTTGCCTGGGCCCCGGTGCAGCATGTCTGGGAGTTCCTTGCCGGTGTGGCCGCTGGAATATTCGCCGGACTGACCGGAGCCGGGGGTGGCCTGCTGCTGGTTCCGGTGCTGGTGTTGTTTGGGCTGCCGCCGATCTCGGCGATCGCCACCAGCAACCTGGCGATCGTTGTGACGGCTTCCTCGGGAACCGTCACCAACTCGGTCAGGTTCGGCCTGAACTGGCGGCGAGTGGCGGAACTGGCGGTGCCAGCGGTGATCTTGGCCCCGCTAGGGGTCTGGCTCGCTGGGGCCCTGCCAGCCACGGTGCTGCTGCTTGCTTTTGCCGCGTTCAACCTGGTGAACATCCCGCTGATCGGTCGTCGACCGGGCACGGCCGCCGGTCGCGCCCCGGCGGGCGGAACGCCCTCCAACGGACCTGAGTCGCCGCAGAGCATTCGGCAAGAGGTCCCCAAGGCGATCGCAACCGGGGCCGGGGCTGGCGTGCTTGCGGGCCTGTTCGGCGTCGGCGGTGGGCTGATCATGGTGCCGATGCAGGTGCTCTTGCTCTCCACTCCGGTGCGCATTGCCTCCAGGATCTCGCTGGCGGTGGTGGTGTTCGCAAGTGCCTCGGCGGTGATCACGCACTCGTTCAGCCCTGGTGTCGTGCACTGGGTCACGGGCCTGGTGATAGCGGCGGGTGGGCTGCTCGGCGCACCGGTGGGCGCGTCCCTGCTGCATCGCATGTCCGACCGGGTCGCAACCCGGATGTTCCAGGTGACGATGGCGTGTGTTGCCGCGATCTTTGTGTGGAAGGCGCTCGGCTGACGGGTGTGATGGCTCCGGGCGGGTGGCGCCTGTGGATAGCGGGCGCAGGGGACTCTCGAATCCGTTCTACCGTGGTCGAATGGCGGTCCCCATACGAGATGTTGCCCGCTCTCAGCGCCCTCGTGAGCGCCTACTCGCACTTGGCGTGGGGACCTTGTCGGACGCTGAGCTCGTCGCCGTATTGCTCGGCACCGGTCGAATTGGTGGTAGCGCCGTCGATCTCGCACTTGAGCTCCTGGCCCAGGCCGGGGGAGTAGCGGGAGTGGCACGGTCTGAACCAGCCCTATTGGTCGACGTTGCGGGATTGGGGCCAGCCAAGGCAGCGCGACTCGCGGCTGCCTTCGAGCTGGCGCGCCGGGCCGACGCGCCGGTCGATCGAGCTCCGCTGGCGACGACCCAGGCCATTGCGCGGGTGGCCCAGCAGGCACTCCTCACCACCAGGCGAGAGACCCTGCTCGTCCTGATCGCAGATCAACGGAACACGCTGATCCGAACCGAAGCCATCGCCACCGGTGCGGTTGACTCGGTCACCTTCCCGGTGCGGGAGGTAATGGCTGCCGTGATTCGGCGAGACGGTCGCGCGTTCGCCGTGGCTCACAATCACCCCAGCGGCGACCCGACGCCGAGTGAATTCGACCGCCGGGCCAGCCGCGCCTTCGATGCCGCCGCCGAAGCCGTGGGTCTGCGCTTCCTCGATCATGTAGTCGTCGCGGGACTGCGGTGGGCCAGCGCTACCTGAGCTTGGCGAACTCCTCATTGCGCGCCGCGGGAAGCAGAGCAAATGCGAGTTTCACTGCTTCGCGGCGTTTGAAGTCGAGGGCCCACACGCGGTCTTGGATCTTGCTCAAGCGTCGCACAAGTTCAGCTTGATTCTGGGGGGTCGTAACGGGCAACCGCAGTCCGCGCAGCTTGGCGGCTGATACTTCGTGGAACGTTGTTCCGCTTCCGGCGGCTTCGATCTCGTCGAGGGAGGCCATGAGCGCGAAGTACAGGAACTCGGAAGTCAAGCGACTTGGAGGCACAAAGGACTTGCATCCTTGATTCGTTGACGCATCGACTCTGGCGATGGCCAGGTGACCGATCGGTGCACGGCTGGACATGATCACGCTGCCTGCAGGCACGTGTCTGGTTCCGCCGCCAGTCAGAGCGTTAGGGGAGACTGTCCTTGCCGAAATCGTGACGCTCCGACGACGGAGTTGGCCGAGATCGGCCGGCGTCACCCAAGGCACCCGTCCATCCCAGAGCGCCATGTTCGCCTTGTCAGGAGTGCCGCCCCCCAACACCTCCAAATCCGCACCAACCTTAAGGGTGCGAGGCAGTTCTCGCATGAGCGTTCGGGCTGCGGAACGACTCATCGCCTTTGAGAATCCGCTTGAAATTGGGTTGAGCAAGGACGCCGCCCAATTGTGGATGCGGTCGAGGCGGGCGGCGATGCGGCGCTGTTCGGCGATGTCGGGCAGGGGGATGACGAGATTCGCAAAACTCTTGATGCCGAGGGTTCGATTGCGTCCCGCGGAGCCTGGAGATGCCTTCCCGATCATTTCCAACCCACGCTCGGAGGCGAAGAACTGCGAGAGGTACTCGATGTCAATGTCAGCTGAAGCGGGTACCCAGGTCATGAATCGGTGCGAACCGATGCAGCCGGCGGTCTCGACTCCAGCGACTGCGATTGCGCCTTCCCAGGCGAACACGTTGCTCACGAGAAGGTCTCCGGGATGGATCGCGTAGACCCTCTTGGTCCCCAAACTCGCGCCGGACACCGCATCTTTGAGAAACGTCCCGCGCCCGAATGAACGGATTCCGATTTCCACATACGACTGGTCGGGTCGGAGTTCCACCGGTGTGCGCCGCAGCGCGAGTACATCCCCCACCCGTACGTGACGAACGCTCACTTGGCGTCCGCGGCCAGCTCGGCCTCGATCTGGTGCAGCAGTTGTAGAATCTCGCTCTCAGTCGCGATCATCTCGGCGACTAACTCCGTCGGTGAACGGTGCTCGAGGTCATCCGGACGGTGCGGGTTGCGCAGGTCGAGGTTGTAGCCCTCGCCAGCGATCACTTCGGCCGACACCTTCCACGCATGGCCGGTCTCCTTCCGGCCCACCCGATCAGCACCACCCCACCATTCGATGAGCGGCTCGAACTCCTCGAACCTCAGCGGCTTCGTCTTGGTGTAGTTCTTTCGGCCTTCGGGTAGCGGGTGCTCGTAGAACCACACGTCCTTGGTCGGGCCGCCGTAGTCGAAGAACAGCAGGTTCGTGGGAATGAGCGTGTACGGCGAGAACACCCCGTTGGGCAGTCGCACCACTGTGTGCGGGTTGAAGTCCTTGAACAGTTGCGCCTTGATGCGAGCTCCGGCACCCTCATTTGCGAACAACGTGCCGTTCGGCAGGACGATGCCTGCCCTCCCCTTCTTCTTGGTGAGGCGGGCCATCACCACTTGGAGGAATAGCCACGAAGTCTCTTTGGTGCGCATGTCGGCCGGGAAGTGCTTGACGACGTTGTCCTCCTCCTCGCCACCGAACGGGGGACTGGTGAGGATCACATCGACGCCGTCGGCACGCTGATCCTTCAGCTCGAAGGCAAGGGTGTTGCCACGCACCACCCCCGGTCGATCCACTTCGTGTAGCAGCAGGTTCATCTGCGCGAGCAGGAACGGCATCGGCTTCTTCTCGAACCCTCGCAGCCCCGCCTTGACTCTTTTGAGTTGGGCGGGAGTGGTCGACGCCCCCTTCATGTGTTCATAGGCTGCGACGAGAAATCCCGCCGTGCCGACAGCGGGATCCATGACGAGTTCGCCGGGCTGGGGATCAACGAGTTGAGTGACGAGCCGAATGATGGGACGCGGGGTGTAGAACTCGCCGGAGTCTCCGGCGGCATCGCGCATCTCCCGCAGCATCGACTCATAGAGGTGGGCCATGGTGTGTACGTCGTCTGCTGAGGCAAAGTGCACCCGGTCAATCTGGTCGATCAGGTCGCCGAGCAGGTAGCCCGACAGCATCCGGTTGCGGGTCTCCTTGAAGATTGAGGCGACGGTGTCGCGGGCGTCTCCGGCCGCGCCTGTGCCCCGCAGCTTCTCCAGTTCGGGCAGGAGGGTGTCATTTTGACCCAACCGATGAGGGCATCCCCCTACAAGCGCTGTACCGGGTCGGCCGCCCAATCGCGCCAGCGGTATGGCTTGGAGATGGCCGGCTGGTAGTTCGGGTCGCGGACGATGCGGTTCTGGTCGAGGTCGTTGAACGCCTTGAGGAAGAGCAGCCAGGCCATCTGTGGAATACGATCCAGATCCCCATTCAGGCCGGCATCTTTGCGCATGATGTCGCGTGAGGCCTTGATAATCGACGAGAGTCTTCCCTGGGTGGTCGTGGGCCCGGCAGTCATTCAAGTCCTCCTGAGGCATGGGTGAGAAGGTCGCTTGTGATCTGGCTAGCCACTGCGAAGTCGGAATCCAGGTTGAGATCTTGCCGCATCGCTTCGTAGGGGATTACCCACGACGTCGGCACGATAAGCCCGTGCGCGGGTGGCCACCCGCCGTCGCGCAGCTCGCAGACGACGCGGAAGCGCTCCGCCACACGATCCCGGTCAAGCAGGCCCGCCTCGTGCAGAAGGGTCAAGTCGACGAGGTCCTTGACGCGCGAGTTGGGGCGGTCGCCGTACTGTCGGGTGAGTGCGTGCAACTTCTCGGCCGCGTGTTGGGACAGGTTCACTGTGGTCATGTGTGCGGCCGACATGTTCGAGATCACGGCGGGGATTTCGACGACTTCGGTTCCGCCTTCGATTTCAGTGGCACGCGCGACCACATCGAGTGACAGTTTCGAGAAAGTGCGACCGGCCATCAACGCTTCGACCGAGTAGCGCCATCCCGGATTGCCCGCCATGTCCGCCGTGATTGGTCTTGCAGGCGAGATTGCGAACCGCAGCGCGTCCGCCTCATCCGAGTGCAGTGCCTCGATTAGGTCGTCGCGCACGCTGCGCTCGTCCGCTGCGCTCAAGGTGGTCAGATCGAGGTCCTTGGTCGCTCGTGCATCGCTGAGCAGTCTCGCCTCGAGCGCGAAACCACCTTTGAGGACCCACGTGCCGCGTGCTGACAGGCGCACGAGAATTCGTTGGAAGACGAAGTGACGACGCAGTCGGTTCAGGTCAATTCCGAGCTCGTCGGCACGATTCGCCAGTCGCGCTTCAACGCTGGCCCGCAGATCACTTGGCCCCCCGTTGGTCACGCAGTGACTCCTAGCGCTCGCTCGACTCGGAGTGCGGCACGGTCGCTGGCCACATCTGCGGCTTCCCGTAGGAGGCGTCGGCTGGCAACTCCCTTCTCCAATGCGTCTGCCACGGCGCGGTCGATGTGCTCTTGGGAGGTGTCGCTCTGGGCCACATCCACGATTGTGCGCAGGGGAGTCGTCAGCCGGAATCCCGCACGCTGTTCGATGTCGTTATCGTCGATCTCATTCAGGTGAATAACTACGGCATCGTCGTGCATCCTGAACTCTGGCGGCACCGTGAGGTGGATGTGGCGGGGGTCGAGGTCGCTGAGTTCATGCACACTCAGGGCAGACTCGTGCGAGACAACGCCACGACCACCGCTCCAGATGGTCCACCGCACGTAGGGATCGCAAGTCCCTGCGGGCCAATCCGGAAGCCTGAACAGCCCGCGGTCGATACGTAGCCAGTTTCCGTGGTCGACGTGGTACTTCTGTGCTTGGTATGAGTAGCCGAGCGTGAGCGCCTGCGCGGCGCTGAAATACCCAGACTGGCCAAAGGCAAGTCGCTGGAGCCCAAGACGAAGGTCTTGACGGGTGCCGGGCATGGACGAAGGCTATCAGTAATAACTCAATGAAATCTTTAGTTACAATTGACGTCAGTGCGTAGAACTAAAAGTCAAGCCGAGTACAGCCACTCTTGAACATCACTGACCACCCGTCGCCACTGGTCAGGTCCACCGAACAGGGCCGCGATTTCTGAAGGTGACCCAAGCTCGGAGATGGGCGGAAGCTCAACCACGTAGGGTCAGCCATCTCATCGACCCCTTGCTGCTCATACCGCAGCAAGAGCGCCCCTATCACCTCACGTGCCTGCGGCGGCAGACGATCCAACTCCGATTGATGATCTGCATGAACCATGCGCGCGCGTTCCGCGCGCGTGCGCTGCTCCCGCACAAAAGTCGGCTCCGGCTCCTTGCCGCTAGAAAGCTGCGAGTCTTCGCTGCTGGCGAAGGGCGTCCCGTCGGGACCGAGTCGCGTGGTGGTCGTGGTGAGGGAGTGCCGTCGAATCCGGGGTCGGCGAAGTGCGCCGACGCGCCCACGACGTCAATGATGTCGAACGAGTACTTGCGCTTCTCCGGATACAGACGGGTGCCGCGGCCGATGATCTGTTTGAACTCGACCATCGAACCAACAGGTCTGAAGATGACGACGAACTTCAAGTCTTCGATGTCCACGCCGGTGGTGAGCATCCGGGAGGTGCTGGCCACAACCGGCGAATCCGACTCAGCATCCTGAAACCGCTCCAACAGTCGCCGCCCCGTGTCGCCCTCGGCTGAAACGATGCGCACAGCCCAGAAGGGATCGTTGCGAATCTGCTCGGGGTTGAGGTTGACCATGTCCTGTCGGAACTGGTGTGCGTGATCACTGTTAACGCAGAAGACGATGGTCATCGCGGTCGGGTCGGAGACGAGCAAGGAACTCAGGTACCTGGCCGCTGCCCGCGTGCGAGCGCGTAGTGACAGGACGCGCTCAAAGTCGCGGGTCGTGTAGATGCCCGCTGGAACCTCGCGACCGTGCAAGTCGCGTTCGGCAGGGGTCGGCTGCCACCCATCGGCATCGACGTCAAGCACGACCCGACGAACGTTGTAGGGCGCAAGGAACCCGTCCGCGATGCCGCGGCGGAGTGAATACTCATACCCGGGTTCGCCGAAATAGTCGAAGGTATCGACGTTGTCATCACGTTTCGGCGTGGCGGTGAGGCCAAGGTGAACGGCGGGCGAGAAGTGGTCCAATACCTCCCGCCAGTTCGAGTCGGTCGAGGCACTTCCCCGATGGCATTCATCCACGATCACAAGATCGAAGAAGTCGGCCGGGTACGAATCCAGGAGGACACGCTGTTCTCCTTGCACAAGGGACTGATAGGTCGCGACATAGATCTCTCGGCCCATCGTGACGCGACCCTGAATACGCGTCGCACCGTCGGCGAACACGGGTCGGAAGGCTTCCCGGAGTGGTTGTTCGACGAGTACGTCACGGTCAGCCAGGTAGAGAATGCGTCGGCTCCGGGTCGGCTCCGCGATCTTCCAGTAGCTCAGTATTTTGGCCACGAGCTGGAGCGCGGTGAAGGTCTTTCCGGAGCCAGTGGCCATCAGGAGCAAGGCTCTGCGCTGTCCGGCGAAGATTGCCCGCAGCACTCGGTGAATGGCAACGACCTGGTAGTACCGCGGCTGTTGGATGGAGCCGTCAGCACTTCGCAACGTTGTGTCGAAGGGCTGCAGGAGCACCTCGGAGGACTCATTCGAGAGCCCGTGGAAGGCCAAGTACCGCGCCCATAGTTCGGCCGGGGTGGGAAAGGCGGTCAACTCGCGCTCAGCACCACTCGCGAGGTCGTATTCGATGATCGTGCGGCCGTCGAAAGCGATCGCTGTCGGTACATCCAGTGCGACCGCGTACTCGATTGCCTGCTGCAGCCCCTGCCCCGCAGTCGAATACTCGCGCTTTGCCTCTACCACTCCGACGATGAGTCAAGGGGTTACCTCGAGGACGTAGTCAGCAAGCCATTGCTGGCTGCCGCCTCAATATCTCGCCCCCCGAGCGAACGAGGCCGGCGGACCATGTGCTGTTCACGAAACTGGCCCGCCCAGCCGGACTCCCCTGCAACGGGGGAACGACGAAGCCGCGGCAGGTGTCGCGTTCGTTGCGTCTCGGCATGAGTCGAGATTAGTCCCTGAACAGTTGCGGCGTGGAGGTCCGCAAGGGACAGAAACCACGTCGGTGACTGGTGACGTGGTGCAGCTTGATTGGCTTCCCACGACGGTTGGTCGGGTGCCCAGTTCTTGGCTCGCCGCGCGCTCGCTATCTGTTGATGGGACGCGTGCCAACGATCCACAACTCGTGCGGACTGCCGTGATTCGGGTACTACAGGTAGGGGATCGACGTGGGCCCCAAACCCTGACGGTGATCGTGACCTGAAATCATCAGTCGGTAACCATGGGCGGCGGTTCCACATTTCCTTTCTGCGCCGGATTGGTTGAACCGGTGCGACAGTGACGCCGGAGTCGTCAGTCCCCACTTGGCTATCTCAGCCGGCAAGGTGGTCAGGCATCGTGACGCGACCTGGCCAACGGCGATGATGCCTGCTTCGCCGCAACTCCTCGCCTGACCAGCCGCGAACACCCCCACTCGCCCCCGGTTAGGGGCCGAGGGGTGGGTCGGGTGCGTCTTGGTAGGTGAGGCCGCTGGGCATGGTCCAGGTCCATCCCGGCCCGGCCGTCCCCGGTCCGCAGCCCGTCTCTGCCCCGCCGGTTCCGTTGGCCTCTAGTGGGCCCGCTTCTGGTCCTCCCGGGTGGGGTTGGAGCCCGAACCCGAAGTGCGTTTTACACCGATGGTGGCGTCTACAGAGCGGTCCAAGATTAGCTTCGGTAGTGGATCCTTTCGGCCAGGGAATGGTGTGGTCGAGGTCGCAGTTGATGGCGCGTCGGCGACACCCCGGCATGCGGCAGTAGGGCTCCCTGGCCCGGATCAGCCGCGCCAACGCGGCACTCGGGGTGTAGGTACGCCGCCCGGTAT
>CAZJNU010000007.1:0-64874 GCA_964547485.1 uncultured Actinomycetes bacterium | reverse complement strand
AAGAAGACAGTCGCGAAGAAGGCGCCGGCGAAGAAGGCCCCCGCTAAAAAGGCAGCCGCGAAGAAGACAACCGCCAAGTAGCAGGCGAGCGTTGTTCGGGCCGTCCCGCGTCAGCCGCGCGGGGCGGCCCGCTGCTGTGCTGGGTCGTTTCCCGAGCCTGCCGCGCGATGCGGCTCTATGCCGTGCCTGCTCAGCACCGCGGCGGTGGCCGCGCCCACGCCCAGGTCCCGGGCACGCAACAACGCGTCCAACTGGTCGACGTCAAGCCGGGCGGCCGCCGTGGCCGGAAGTGGTTCGGCACCGGTGGCCAGATGGCGGCGGGCGGAGTGCTCGCCGAAGGTGGGGAGCAGGCTCGGACCAGTCGTTGTCAACATGGTCGTTCCTGACCGCCCCTCGTCGATCACGAAGCCACGGGGAATGAGAGCCGCCCCGGCCAGTACCGTCCGCACGTCGTCGGCGGTCAAACAGGGAAGGTCGGCCGCGATGACGGCTATCCGAAGGTGGTCACGTGCTCGAGCCCAAGCCTCGCCGTACTCAACCGCCAAGTTGAGTCCGGCCGGTGCAGAGATAGCCGACACCTGCTCGGCCGCCGGCTCGCCCGCCGCGTCGATCCTGAGCGACAGTAACTCGGGGCCCCCGTCGCCGACGATCAGAATGCACTCGACGCTGGGACAGGTCGCGACGGCGGCAAGGACATCCAGCGCGAAGGCGCGAGCCAGTTCCGCGCGTAGGTTCGGTGGGTCAGGCAATTCCGCGCCGAGGCGTGACTTCGCGCCGGAGAAGCTTCGAACGGGCAGGATTGCACACCACGATGTTGGTGGGTTGGCCACCGGTCGCAGGCCACTGCCGCCGTGGTGTGTCATCTGCGCGAGTCTGCCATCGGGCGGGGGACCGGCAGGACACGGGGAGGTGGAGCGGCAATGATGGCCCGCAGTCGAGGAGAGGGTGGATGGCGTTGAAACGACATGGCACTCGCCCGTTATCGCCGGTTTACTGGGGTGCCGTCGCCACGCTGTGGCCGACCTTGATGAGTCTGACTCGGCGCGATTGGCGCGGTACGGAGGTGCTGCGACGGGACTATCCACCCGACGACGGCATCGTGGTGGCAGCCAACCACTTGAGCTGGTTCGATCCGATGGCGCTGGTGCATGTGCTGTGGGACAACGGGCGCAATCCGCGTGTGATGGCCAAGCACACCCTGTTCAAGACCCGCGGGCTGGGATTCGTGTTGCGCGGCACCGGCCAGATACCAGTGTTGCGTCACACGAACGACGCGGCCCGGGCGGTGTCCGCTGCGGTGGCCGCAATTCGGGACGGCGAAACGGTGGTGATGTATCCGGAGGGAACGATCACTCGTGATCCGCAGTTGTGGCCGATGGTCGGCAGAACCGGCGCCGCCAGGATCGCGTTGATGTCGGGTGCCCCGGTGATCCCGCTCGCCATGTGGGGACCGCAACAGGTGATGGGCCCGTACGTCAAGGAGTTCCGGATCCTGCCACGGAAGACGATGCACGTGAGCATCGGCGAGCCGACGGATCTCGACGACCTGCGAGCGTTACCGATCACCGCAGAGGTACTGGCCGAGGCGACCGAGCGGATCATCACGGACATCACGGTGTTGCTGGCGGAATTGCGTGGCGAGTCGGCACCGGCCGAGCGGATCGATTTCAAGACCTGGAAAGCAGCCAACAAGCAGGAGGATTTGACGTGAGCAAGATCGCGATTATGGGAAGCGGCTCCTGGGGCACCGCCCTGGGAATGGTGATGGCCGATGCCGGCGGCGACGTCGGGATGTGGGCACGGGAGCAGGACGTGGTTGATTCCATCAACCACGGCCACGTCAACGAGCGCTATCACCCCGGACTCGAACTGCCAGTCAATATGTGGTCCAGCCTGGACCCGGCCGAGGTGCTCGCCGGCGCCAAAATCGTGGTGTTGGCAATCCCCTCCCAGACACTGCGCGAGAACCTGTCGAACTGGAAGGGGTTCCTGGATCCGGACGCGGTCATTGTCAGCCTGATGAAGGGCATCGAAATCGGAACCGTGATGCGGATGTCGCAGGTGATCGCAGATGTCGCCGGCGTCCCGGATTCGCGGGTGGCGATCATCTCCGGACCTAACCTGGCTCGGGAGATCGCCCAACGGCAGCCGGCCGCCACCACCGTCGCGTGCAGCAGCGAGGCGTCCGCGCTGCGACTGGCCGAAGCCGCCACCACCAACTACTTCCGGCCGTACTACACCACCGATGTGGTCGGCGCCGAGATTGGCGGGTCGGTGAAGAACGTGATCGCGTTGGCCAATGGGATGGCCGTCGGATTGGGTCTGGGCGAGAACGCCCAAGCCAGCCTGATCACTCGTGGGCTCGCTGAGATGACCCGGTTGGGTGTGGCGTTGGGTGCGAACCCGATGACCTTCCAGGGGCTGGCGGGAATCGGCGATTTGATCGCCACGTGTTCCTCGTCGCTATCGCGCAACCGAACCTTCGGCGAGAACCTCGGCAAGGGGCTGACGGTGCAGCAGACGATCGAGCGGACGAATCAGACGTGCGAGGGAGTCAAGAGTTGCCAGTCGATCCTCGACCTGGCCACTCGCAACGGGGTGGAGATGCCGATTACTGCCGAAGTCGTCAAGGTGGTTCATGAAGGGATGAATCCGCGGGAGATGATCGGCAACTTGATGTCGCGCGATCCGCAGGCGGAGACCGGCCACGACGACAGAGTCTGAGTGCGGGGGCTACTCGCCGTCGCCCGCGAGGAATCGGGTCAGGACTTCGATCTGCGACCAGCGCTCCGGTGCGGTTTCGCGCGGATCCGCCGACAACACCACCAGGTCCGCCCGGGTGCCGGGTGCCAGCTGACCCCAGTCCGAATCCCCGACCTGTCGGGCCACCCCGAGGGTGGCGGCCAGCAGGGCCTCGGCTGGAGTGATCCGCTGCTCGGCAACCAACGGGTCGCCACCCGGCTCGGCCCGAGTGACGGCTGTCGCGGCACAGGCGAGCGGGTGGAAGTCCGAGACCGGCCAGTCGGTGCCGAAACTGACCTGTGCGCCGACGTCCAACAGGCTCCGGATCGGATATTGCCGGCCGGTCCGCTCGGGCCCGAGCCTCGGTGCGGTGAGGTCGCGTTGACAGGCATCCCAGCAGGCCCACAACGGCTCGATATTGGCGGTCACGCCGAGTTCGGCGAACCGGCCCAAATCTTTGGGGTGCAGCACCTGCACATGCGCGATGGTGGGGCGCCGGTGTGGATCGCGGCGGCCCGGGGACGCGGCGATCGCAGCTAGGGCGGTGCGGATACCGGCGTCGCCGATGGCATGGATGTGGACGTCCAAGCCCACACCCTCCACCGCGGCGACGGCCGCCTGGAGTTCGCTGGCGGCCCACACCGGTTGACCGCAGTTGTCGGACTGATCGAGGTACGGCTCGAGCATGGCGGCCGTCCCGGCCTCCAGCACACCATCGGCGAAGAACTTCACGGTGCCGGCGCGAACCCAGGGGTCGCCGGCCGCGTCCCGCGGTGAGTCAACGGCGATGGCGGTCGCCTGCTCCGAGAGAACCTCGAGATCGAACCGATCGGGGTCAGCCCGTAAGGCCAGCCCGGCGCGAACCTTGAGCCTGCCCGCGGCCGCGGCTTGGAGGTAGGCATCCGCATCTGCTGGTCCGGCGGCGGCGTCGAGCAGCCAGGTCACGCCGGAGGCGGCCAATTCCGATGTGGCCCACTCCAGTGCCGAGCTGCGGTCGGCCCCGGTCGGTTTCGGGACCAACCGCGTGACCAGCGACATGGCGCCCCACTCTCGGAGGGTGCCGAGCACCCGACCGTCGACCGTCAACGGAATCTCCGCGCCACTCGGAACCTTCGTCCCCGGCTGGATCCCGGCCAATTCGAGGGCGCGGGAGTTGACCCACAGACAGTGGTGATCGCTGGAGGTCAGCACCACCGGACGATCGGAGCACGCCTGGTCGAGCCAGCGGGCGTCGAAAAGTCCATCCGCTGCCAGGGCCGGGTCATAGGAGCCGCCTTCGATCCAGCTGAGCTGTGGGTTTCGAGCGGCAAAGTCGAAAACGGCGGCCTGCACGCCGGCAATGTCGACCGCCGCACGGACCGCAGCCCCACGTTGCTCCAGACCTGCCCACACCGGGTGCACGTGGCCATCGGCGAATCCGGGCCCGATCACAGCTCCGTCCAGGTCGACCACCTGAGCGGACGCAGTGCTCGTTGCCCGCGTGCCTGGCGTCGCCACACCCAGCAGCCGACCGCCGCCAATCAGAAGGTCGAGTTGTTCGGCTGGCCGGTCCCAGCGGCGAACTACCCGGGCACCAGTGAGCAGCAGATCGGGCATGCCCGGCAGCCTAGCGTCGTTCACATGCTCGAAACATGACGGAAACAGCAGTGTCACTCCCGTCCGAAACCCTACGGCGGAACCTCAACCCCGCCTGCCCCGATGGAGGACTGTCTTGTCCGCAATCAGTCCCGGCGACACCGCCTGGGTACTCATGAGTGCCGCGTTGGTGCTCCTGATGACCCCCGGACTCGCGCTCTTCTACGGCGGAATGGTGCGCTCCAAGAGCGTGCTGAACATGATCATGATGAGCTTTCTCGCCATCGGAATCGTGACGCTCATCTGGGTCCTCTACGGATTCTCGCTGGTCTTCGGCACCGATCTGGGCCAGGGCCTACTGGGCGGGATGGATTTCGTCGGGCTGCGGGAGACCATGACGGCTGTCACCGGGGCGGAGGGGTCCAAGATTCCGATGCTGGCGTTCGTGATGTTCCAACTGACCTTCGCGATCATCACCGCCGCACTGATCTCCGGTGCCGTTGCCGACCGGGTTCGGATTCGAACCTGGATCGTGTTCGTGGCTGCCTGGACGACGCTGGTGTACCTGCCGATCGCGCATTGGGCGTTCGCCTTCGATGGTGGTGATGGCGGTTGGATCGCCGATCGGCTGCACGCGCTGGATTTCGCCGGAGGAACCGCGGTCGAAATCAACTCCGGGTTCTCCGCGCTGGCACTGGTGCTGGTAGTGGGGAAGCGGGTCGGCTGGCAGCGCGACCCGATGCGACCGCACAATCTCCCGCTCGTGCTGCTGGGCGCCGGGCTGCTCTGGTTCGGCTGGTTCGGATTCAACGCTGGCTCGGCGCTGGCCGCGAACGGTCTGGCTGCGACGGCAATGATCAACACCCAGATCGCCACCGCCATGGGTGCACTCAGTTGGGTCGTGGTGGAACGTCTTCGGGATGGCCGGCCGACCACCCTCGGCATCGCGTCCGGCGCGGTGGCAGGTGCGGTGGGTATCACGCCGAGTTGCGGGTTCGTGAACCCGCTCGGCGCGCTGCTGATCGGGTTGGCTGCGGGTGCGCTCTGTGCCCTTGCGGTCGGCCTGAAGTACCGGCTGGGTTACGACGACTCCCTCGACGTAGTCGGAGTCCATGGTGTGGGGGGTCTGGTGGGGATGTTCGCCATCGGATTGTTGGCGACCACGACCGCCAACGCCGCGGGCGCGGATGGGCTGTTCTACGGGGGCGGTCTCGGGTTGCTCGGCAAACAGGCAGTGGCCGCGCTGGTCACCCTCGGCTATGCCTTCGCCGTCACTTGGCTGATCGCGAAGGTGCTTGACCGGGCGATGGGCTTCCGGATCAGCAGGGACGAGGAGATGGGCGGAATCGACCTGTCTGAGCACGCTGAGAGCGCCTACGACATCATGGGGACCCAGGCGGGTTCGTTCGCTGGGGTGGGTCACCATGGAGCCCTGGGCGGACTGGGTCACGCAGGCCGCGAGCAAGAACGACCGGAGGACCGCGGATGAAGATTGTCACTGCGATTGTCAAACCTTTCAAACTGGCCGACGTCAAGGCCGCCCTGCAGGCATTCGGGATCCGCGGACTGACAGTCTCGGAGGCGAGCGGCTGTGGCCGTCAAGGTGGGCACACCGAGGTGTACCGCGGGGCGGAATACGTCGTCGACCTGGTACCCAAGGTTCGGCTGGAGGTGGTGGTGGACGATGAGGACGCCGCGGACGTCGTCGAGGTGATCCAGCGCAGCGCGTACACGGGCCGGATCGGGGATGGCAAGATCTGGGTCAGTCCGATCGAAACGCTCGTCCGGGTGCGCACCGGCGAGCGCGGACCCGAGGCCGTCTGACCGGTTGCCCACCAGCAGGGATCTGCCCAGCGGACGTTGCGCCGCTCGAATGGGGCAGAATCGGCGGCGGAGAAGAACGTGGGCGGTGGTGTCGACGCCCCGACGCTAGAGGAGAGGCTGCCGCATGACTCAGGAACGGCTCGACCCAATACGGCTCTCGGGCTGGGACTTCGCAACCTGGCGAGCGGCCAGCGAGGACCCGATCATGCGTTCGACCATGATCGGCCTGCTGATCCTTGACGGGGAACCGGATTGGCAGCGGTTGGTCGACCGCTATGAGCGGGCTAGCCGAGTCGTCCCCATCTTGCGGCAGAAGGTCGTCGAGGGCCCTGTCCGGATTGCAAACCCGAGGCTGGTGGTCGACCCCGACTTCGACCTCTCGTTTCACCTGCGGCGGTTCCGGATGGCGGAAGGTTCGGACTTCACAGATGTGCTGGACGAGTGCCGCCGGCAGAGCATGACCGACTTCGACCGGGACCGTCCGCTGTGGAAGGTGACCGTGCTGGAGGGCTTGCCCGGCGGTAAGTCTGCCGTCATCACCAAACTTCATCACGCGGTGGCTGATGGCCAGGGTGCGTTGCAGCTCGGCGCTGCTTTGGTCGACCTCTCGCCGGAGGGTGTCGAGCTCGGCCCCATGCCGCGGGCGCCGCGGGGGGAGTCGATTTCTTCGTTGTCGTTCGCGGAACTGATGATTCGGGACAATGTCGACTGGGTGGTCAAGACGGCTAAAGGTGTGGCCGGCCTGGCCGTGCCGGCAGCGATGCGGTTCCTGCAGGATCCCAGCGATGCGATCGCGCAACTCTCTGAGGTGGCCGGTTCGCTGGTGCGGTTCGCCCGGCCCCCGACCGTGCGACTGTCACCGATCATGACCGCGCGCAGTATCAACTACCATTACGGCGCTTTCCAGTTGAAGTTCTCTGATCTGCGTGGGGCATCCAAAGCCACTGGCCATTCGCTGAATGACGCCTACCTGGCGGCAGTTGCCGAAGCGATGGGGGAGTACCACCGGCGGCAGGGCACTCCGGTGGCTGAATTGAATCTGAACATGCCCATCAGCCTCCGCAAATCCGACGACCACGCCCAGAACGCTGTCACTATCGCGCACTTCACGGTCAACACGTCCGAGGGTGATCCAGTCGCCTTGATGGATGAGATCAGCAGGACGGTGACTGCCTGGCGAGCCGAACCTGCCCTCGGATTCGCCGACCAGTTGGCCGAAATCAGCCGGTTCATCCCGTTCGAGGTCATCTCGGCGGCGGCCACCGCCAGTGACGTGACCGCGTCGAACGTGCCGGGTCCACCGGTGCCGGTATTCCTGGCCGGAGCAGCTGTGGAGCAGATGATCCCGCTGCCGCCGCCGATCGGCGCGGCAGTGTTCGTGGCTTTGCTGACCTATCACGGGGATGCCACCATCGGCGTCGCGATGGATGATGCGGCCGTGACCGACCATGCGCTGCTGATGGAGTGCATGCGCCACGGATTCGCGAAACTCAGCCAAGTCGACGTACCCCAGTGGGATCCGTTGGGTCCGCCCGCGAAGAAGAAGTCGGCCAGGAAGGCGCCAGCCAAGAAGGCGCCCGCAAAGAAGGCAGGCGTGAAAAAGGCGCCCGCAAAGAAGGCAGGCGTGAAAAAGGCGCCCGCAAAGAAGGCAGGCGTGAAGAAGGCGCCAGCCAGAAAGGCAGGCGCCAAGAGTGCTGGCGTGAAGAAGACGACGGCGACCAAAAGGACGAAGGGTTCACCGAAGAAGGCCGAGCAGTAAGCTCAGGTTGGCCTCGGTTCGCTGTGCCGCGGACGACTGGCGTGGGTGCAGGGGCGGCCCCGGCTCCATGGTTCCACCTGACTGTCTCTGCCAAGGTCCGCGTAAAGAACGCGTGAAGACGTCAGCCGATCCGTCAAGGCTGCGTTAGCGCCGCTGGCCCGCACGTCTGCGCGAGGATTTGCTGGCTGTATGGCCAATCCGATCAAGCGCATGTTGCTCGGCCGTGCGATGAACACAGGTTCGCTGGGGGAGACGCTGCTGCCGAAGCGGTTGGCGCTACCGGTCTTCTGCAGTGACCCGCTCTCGTCGGTCGCCTACGCGACTGAGCAGATCCTGCTGGTACTCGTCGTCGGCGGTGCCTCAGCGCTTCTGTTTACCCCCGCGGTTGCGCTGGCGGTTATTGCGCTGTTGGCGCTAGTTGTGTGGTCCTACCGACAGACTGTCTATGCGTACCCCAACGGCGGCGGCGCCTACGCCGTGAGCAAGGACAATCTCGGCGCGATGCCGGCGTTGGTTGCGGCCAGTGCGCTGCTGGTCGACTACGTGCTGACGGTGGCCGTTTCCGTCACCGCCGGGGTCGCCAACATCGCCTCCGCTTTCCCGGTGGTCAATGAGCATCTGGTGCTGGTCAGCGGAGTGCTCATCATCGGACTCGCCCTGATGAACCTGCGAGGGGTCAAGGAATCCGGCACGACGTTCGCGATTCCCACCTACGGGTTCATCGCGGCGGTGGCGTTTCTGCTCATCTCGGCGTTCGTCAGCACCGTGCTCGGGGATCCTGTCCGGGCGGAGTCGGCGGATTTGCCGGTGTCAACGCCGACCCTGACCGGGATGGCACTCGTCTTCCTGATCTTGCGGGCTTTCGCCTCGGGTTGCACGGCGCTGACAGGTGTCGAGGCGGTCAGCAACGGAGTGCCGTTCTTTCGCAGGCCGAAGTCTCGCAACGCATCGTTGACGCTGTTGACGATGGGTTCGATCGCGATCGTCATGTTCGCCGGCGTGACCTGGCTGGCCGTATCGTCGGGCGCGAAGATCGCGGAGGACCCGGCGGAACTGGGACTGCCCCCGGATGCCATCCAGCCGACCATCATCGCCCAACTCGGGATGGCTGTCTTCGGCGCCAACGGGATCGGCTTCTATCTGCTGCAGGCCTTCACCGCTGCCATTCTCATCCTCGCGGCCAACACCGCCTTCAATGGTTTCCCGGTGCTCGCTTCCATCCTCGGTCGCGACGGCTACCTGCCCCGGCAACTGGGGCGCCGCGGGGACCGCCTGGTCTACAGCAACGGCATCATCATGCTGACCCTGGTGGCGGTGGCGCTGGTGTACGTCTTCGACGGCAGTACCACCCGGTTGATTCAGCTGTACATCATCGGCGTCTTTGTCTCGTTCACGTTGTCCCAGGCGGGCATGGTCATCCACTGGAATCGGCTGATGCGACAGCCGGGCGCGGAGGGACTGGCCAAGATGCGCAGGTCTCGGGTGGCCAACGCAGTTGGTGCCTCGATGACGCTACTCGTGCTGGTGATAGTGATGTTCTCGAAATTCACCCACGGGGCTTGGATGGTCTGTATCGCGATCCCCGTGCTGGTCCTGATGATGATCGCTATCCGACGTCACTACGGCCGGGTGGATGCGGCCCTTGCCGCACCGGATCGTGGCGTGATGTTGCCCAGCCGCGTCCACGCGGTGGTCCTCGTCTCCAGGGTGAACTATCCCGTGATGCACGCCGTCGCCTACGCCCGGGCCACCCGACCGTCGACTTTGGTCGCGCTGCACGCTTCGGCAGATCCGGAGGAGGCCAGGGCGCTGGCCCAAGAGTGGGAGGCCCGTGACATTCCGGTGTCGTTGACCCTGGTTGACTCCCCGTTTCGGGATATCACACGTCCGGTCATCGACTACATCAACCAGCTCCGCCGGGATTCCCCCCGCGACGTCGTCGCCGTGTATGTGCCGGAGTACGTCGTCGTTCATTGGTGGCAGCAGATGCTGCACAACCAGAGTGCCTTGCGACTCAAGGCGCGACTGCTGTTCCTGCCCGGGGTGATGGTCACCAGTGTCCCGACTGTGGTTGCCGACGAATGGGATACTCGGGTGTGAGCGAAGCTAGGACGACGCTGGCGCGTGTCTTCGTGCCGCCGCGCGACAATCGGGCCTACGCCCGGGTCGCGGTGGTGCTGCTGGTCGCCGGCCTGTCGCTCTGGCTCACCACCTGGCTGGTGGTGGCGCTACCCGAGGTCACCCTCACCTCGGGTCTACTGCTGATGATGCTGGAAGTCGTGTTGGTCGCTGCGTTGACCAACGTGGCGATCGCGATCGCGGTGGCCGTAGTTGCGGTCGGGGTCGCCAACTGGTACCTGATCCCCCCCACCCACACCTTCTTCGTGCAAAACACCGACGACATCATCCTGTTGGTGGTCTTCGTGGTGGCAGCAGTCGCGTCGAGTCTCACCGTCACTCTCGCAATTCGACTCCGGATCGACGCCGAGCGGGCATCGGTAGAGGCGGCGGTGCTTCGGGAGACTCTCACCGAGCCCTCGGGGGCGTCGGACCCGACCGCGGTGTTGGACCAGATAGCGCGGTTGTACTCCTTCACTCGACTGTTGTTGCAGGATTCGGAGGGCGCGGCTGTTGCGGTGTGGTCCGAAGCTGGTGACCGAACCGCAGCTGGTGGTGGCTCCGCACCCAGGGTGGAGGTGGCATTGGTGGACGGTTTCCGGATCCAGGGCTGGGGTCCGGATGTCATCGGCGAGGACCGCCGTGGTTTCAATTCACTGGCTTTGGCCGCGGTGCGCAGCCACCAGTCACGGCGCATCAGCCAAGTCGCCTCCCGGGCCGGCCAACTGGAGGCAACGGATCGCGCGCGTTCCGCACTGCTGGCCGCGGTCGGTCATGATCTTCGGACGCCGCTGGCTGCGATTTCCATCTCCGCCGCCGCACTGGAGGTGGACGCCGGTATCGACGAGGCCGATCGGGGGGCCCTGGTGGGGACCATCGCGGCCTCGGCGAAGCGGCTCGAGGAGCTCATCGCCAACCTGCTCGATATGAGTCGGTTGGAGGCGGGGCAGTTGATCGCGAATCTGGCGCCGGTCGCAGTCGACGGCGCCGCTGCGAGTGCAGCCGTGTCGGTCCCCTCGGACCGGATCCTGCTGAGGATTGACGATGACCTGCCGCTGGTGCAGGCCGACGCCGGGCTGTTGGAGCGGGTGCTGGCGAACCTGATGTCCAACGCAGTTCGTCACAGTCCAGCATTGACCCCGGTGATCTGTTCGGCGACGTTGGTCGGCGACCGCGTCGAGGTGGCCGTTATGGATCACGGCCCCGGGCTTTCGTCCGAACGGCTGGCCAACCCGTTCGAGCCGTTCGCCGCCTCCGGTGAGACCGGCGGCGCCGGTCTCGGGCTGGGATTGGCAATCGCGAAGGGCTTCTGCGATGCGATGGCTGCCACCTTGGTCGCCCTTCCGACACCGCGGGGCGGCCTGACCATGGTGGTCGGATTGCCGGTGGCGTCGTGACTGAACTTCTGCTCGTCGAGGATGATCCGCAAGTCCGGCGGGCCCTGCAGATCACGCTGGCCGCACGTGGCTACCAGGTGGTGGAGGCGGCCACGGGAGCTGCGGCGATAGCGGGATTCATGTCGGCCCCAACCGACATCGTCATTCTTGACCTCGGCCTGCCGGATATCGACGGGATCGAGGTGCTGCGTAGTATCCGGGCCGTCAGCACCACACCGGTGCTGGTCCTCTCGGCCCGCGCCGACCGCTACGACAAGATCACCGCACTGGATTCCGGTGCTGATGACTACGTGACGAAACCGTTCGACTTCGAGGAACTGCTCGCCCGGGTGCGCGCGGCCCTGCGGCGGGCGGAACCCGCCCACGGCGCCCCGACTCTGTGTACTGCGCACTTCACGCTCGACCTCTCGCGCAAGGAGTTGACCCTGATCTCGGGCGAGCAGGTGAGGTTGACACCCACCGAATGGGGTTGTCTGGAGGTGTTGGCCCGGGCGCAGGGGATGGTCGTGGCGGGCCCGGACATCCTGCGTGAAGTGTGGGGACCGGGATACGGCAAGCAGACCAACTACCTGCGCGTCTACGCCGCACAGTTGCGCAAGAAGATAGAGCCGGATCCCGCCCACCCCCGATATCTGATCACCATCCCCGGCGTCGGCTACCGGCTAGACGTCGAGCCGCCTCCCGCTCCATAGCGCCGCCGCGACCCAAGCCGGCGTCGCCGCCGGACCGTGAACTACCTAACGACAGTCACGACCCGCCGCGTGCCACCGGCGCTGTCTCCTGGCGACGGGCCAACGCGTCCCCGGCTGGCGACCCTGAGACAAACGCGCGGAGGAAATCGAGGCCGGCGCTGGCATCTTGGGTGGCAGCCGCATCTATGACGGCGTACATCGCATCTTCGACCTCCGCTACCCGGGCGGCGAGGTCGGACCCAGCGGGGGTGAGTGTCAACTCCACTTGACGCCCGTCAGCCGCACTCGGCTGTCGGTGGACCAGCTCACGTATCACCATTCTGTCAACCAAGCGGCTGGGGCTCGATCCGCTCTCGCACACCAGAAGCTGGCCTAAACCGTTGAGGGTCAATGGTGCATAGTCGGCCAGCACCCGCAGGACCTCGGCTTGAGACGGCGTAAGTCCGAGAGGGCGCAGTTGCCGGGCCAGTTGGCGTCGGCCCTCGAGCTGGGCGGCCAGGACGAGATAGCGAACTTCCTCCGCGAAACGCATGTCCGTCTCCTCCGCCGCCGGTAGCCCTCGGAGACTGGCCCAAAGTGGCGATCAGTCGGCCGAATTGCCAGCGTAGCGAAGCACCCGCGGGGCGCGAACCCCCTCGCGGAACTCGCCACTATCGGCGGGGAGTCATGAGGGCGCGACCTGCGCGAGCGCCTCAGCGGCGTTGGGGTCGTGCGCAGCCAGAACGACTGTGGCCGGGAGATTGGCGCGCAGTTGATTGACCATCGCGGTTGTGTGCCGAAGTTGCGTTTTTGAGCCCGCACCTGGGACGTGCCCGCAGTCGAGGAGGTGCGTCGAGTAGGTCAGATCGCCGACCAAGATCAGCGGCGGTTGGCCAGGTCTGCGGATGAGCATGGATATCGAACCAGGCGTGTGACCGGGCGTGGGAAGAATCACCAAGCTCCCGTCGCCGAACAAGTCGTGGGCCAGCGTGAAGGGTTCCAGGGCACGATCTTTGGTTGGTGACGGTTGAACCCGGACCCACGACAGACCAGGCAGGTCGATGTGTCTGCGCATCAGACCTTTCAGTTCCGCGCCAGACTCGTCGAGAGTGTCCCACTCGTCTTGGCTCACATGAATGCTCGCGCCTGCGAGTTGGGCAAGACCGCCGATGTGGTCCTGGTGCAGGTGCGAGATCACGACGTTGCTGACGTCGGAAATTCGGTATCCAAGCCGGCCGAGTCCTCCTTCAAGCGTTTCATCCTCGGCGATATCTGCTTGAGCGGTGCGACGGTAGAACGCCCCAATGATGCCGCCAGGGAAGTAGCCAGGATCAGTCACTGACGCTCGATCCTGACCTGTATCGAAGAGCACGACCCCGTCACGATGTTCGACCACGAAAGCATTGATCGGCATCGGGGAAGTCCACGACCGCGACGTGGCCATCCACAGCATCTGAGGCTTCCAGGTGGCCGCGGCGTGGTCGGGTCTGATCCTGACCGTTCCAGTACTCAACACACTCACACGCTCAATTGCGTCAACTGGGCTCATTGATCCTCCATTTAGATGCTACGACATATATTACACGACATCTAAGCGGCAGTCATGCTGACCTCCGTTGGAGCCACAAGGAGTGCTGCGGTCTGTCCAGAGATTGACTGGCGCCTGTTTAGCTTGGCTCGGCCGGCCGCCTGATGCAGTTAAGGAGTCACCGCTGATGGACTGCCCAAGCGGCCTCGTTCGCTAGTCCAGCGTGGCCAGCCGCTCCAGTCGAGGATCGTCGCCGAGGATGTCCTTCAGCATCGCGGTTACGGCCACCACTTCGAGTTGGCCCGCGTGTGCCATTGCCTCGAGATCGGCCCAGTCCTTCGTCCGATTGCCCATGGCTTTGAAGACGGCCAGAGATGTGCAATCGAGCACGGGGATGGAACTGTCGGCGAACGGCACCCGACGCACGCGACTGGCGACGATGTGATGAAAGGGGTGCGTGTCGAAGAAGAGATCGAGGGGAGTGGTGTCCCACCATGCGCGCGTCTGGCCGGTCGAAGCCAACTCTCTGCGGTTGGCCGCGCTGATCCGGACAGGTGGTGGCAGCGCAATCAGCGCGCCATCAGCAATCTCGTGGGCGATGAAGATGTTGATGTCCAAATCGATGGTCGCGCGCGGTTCCTTGGTGCAGTACGCCAGCGCAATCGCCCCGCCAAAAGCGTGGGCAATACCAGCCGTGTCCAGCGCCGCGTCGATCGATAACAGTCGCTGGGCGAGAACGCTCATCTCTTCGACAACGGAGGGAACTCGAGTCGCTTCCGCGGCCGCGTAGGCAGCAGTTCCGCGAGATCCAGGAGTTGTTCAAAGGTTGTCGCGTTCGCGGTCAAGTCGATGGCAGGTGGGGCCGTGGCGGTGATCGCTAGGCCGCAGGCCTCCGCGAGTCGCATAAGCGTCGTGGCTGTTGGCGTGCGGGAACCACGTTCGTACGCGTTTATGGCAGTGCGCGGGATGCCCGAGCGCCGGGCGAGTTCAGCCTGACTCAAGTCGCGGTGGCTGCGCATCGACGGGAGCATCTTGCTAGGTTCCATACTCCCAAGTGTAGCGCTTTCGATACATGCAAGCACTCCGACCAACCCCCGAGGACGACCCTCGGAAAGCTCAGTGCACGTGGTGCATGAGCTTGGCTATCCGCTTGGAGAAGATCGCCAGCACGGCCCCGATCGCGATTGTGATCACCGCACACACGATGAAGGTATTCGTCGGATTGTCGGCAGTGAACTTACCGATCTGGCCGCCGACACTGGTGCCGACCGAGGTCGCGACGAACCAGAGTGCAAGCATCTGACCGTTGGCTCCTTCTGGTGCGAGTTTGGTCGTGGCTGAGAGGCCCGTCGGCGACAACAGCAGCTCGGCCCAGGTCTGCAGCAGGTAGGTGGCGATCAACCACCACAAGGCTGCCTTGGTGCCGTCGTTCTGGTAGGCCGACATCGGGATGATCAGGATTGCGAAGGAGATCCCGACCCCGAACAGTGCGATCGCAAACTTCGTCGGGGTGCGCGGCGCCCGGTCGGCCAACTTCGTCCAGAGGGCGGCGAAGATCGGGGCGAAGATGATGATGAAGGCGGGGTTCACGGACTGCAGCCAACCGGCGGGGACTGCGAACGTCCCGACGTTCAGGTTGGTGACATTCTCGGCAAACAGCGTGAGAGTGGAACCGGACTGCTCAAACACCATCCAGAAGGCGGCGGCACCCAAGAAGACCCAGACGAAGGCCTTGACGTGGTCGCGCTCGACAGCGGAATAGTCCTTTCGCCGGAACAGCTGGGTGAAGTACACGAACGGCACGATAAGGATAAAGATCGTGATCGACGAGGCCATATTGTCGACGGTGCCGCCCTGGGTGATGAAGCCCAGCAACACCGTGAGCAGGCCGATGAAGATCACTACGCCGACCAGCATCAGCCCAAATCGTTGTCGCTGCTTGGTGTTGGCTGGGTCGGGCGCAGTCTCGCCCACACCTTGAAGGTGCTTGCGACCGACGATGTACTGGATGACCGCGAACGTCATGCCGATGCCGGCGATTGCGAAACCCCAGTGATAGCCGTGCCGGGCGGCCGCCCAGCCGGTGATCAGGGGTGCCAACAGGGATCCGATGTTGATGCCCATGTAGAAGATCGAGAAGCCGGCGTCGCGGCGGGTGTCCTCCTCTGTGTAGAGATCACCCACCATCGCCGAGATGTTCGGCTTCAGCAGACCGGTGCCGAGCGCGATCAGCAGCAGCCCGATCCAGAACGAGATTTCGATCGGGGCGGCCATGCAATAGTGGCCAAGTGCGATGACGATGCCGCCCCAGAGCACGGTTCGCCGCGCCCCGAGCATCCGGTCCGCAATCCAGCCACCAGCAACCGGAGTCAGGTACACGAGCCCCGAGTAGGCGCCGTAGATCGCCAGTGCCGTGCCGTTGTCGATACCTAGGCCGGGTCCGGAGGGGCTGTCCGACAGTAGCGGCGCGGTCAGGTACAGCACCAGCAGTGCGCGCATCCCGTAGTAGGAGAATCGCTCCCACATCTCGGTGAAGAACAGGGTGCTCAACCCGCGGGGTTGACCCATGAAGGACTTCGGCTTCGCCTCCGGAGCTGGCGCGGTGTCGGTTGCCATGTTCGACACCATAGACCGCGAGGGCATCGCGATTCAGGTCGTCAGCACACGACCTGGTTCCTCGATCGAATCGGCTCCAGCCTCAGGCGGCGGTCGGCGGTTCGTTGACCGCTGCCGGAGATTGCCGGAGCAGGGCAATTCGGCGATCCAGCTCCGCCAGCAGCGGTCGGGCCACGGAGTCGGGTACCCCCTCCTCGGTCCGAAGCCGGATGATCTCGGACTGCTCGGCCTGTGCCATCGCGATCGCGACCAGTACCGAGCGATTGGCACCGGCAACCTGGGGGCCGGCGTCGGCAGACGTTGTCCGCGCCAGTCGGTTCTCCTCCTTGGCTCGCAGCAGCGAGACCATCGAATCCGGCAGCGGTCGACCGTCCTCCTCGGCGTCGGTCTCGGCCTCGTCCAGCGCCTTCAGGGCCGCACGGGCCATCGCTATCCGAACACGATCGGTGGTCGCCGGGTCGCCTGGGTCGCAGACACCCAGCCGGCGGGCGAGCGGGCCCAGCGTCGGAGCCAGCAGCAACGTGATCACGATGGTGCACAGGGCCACCGCGACGATCTCGTTGCGGCCCGACAGCGGGTTTCCGGCGTCGTCGACGAACGGGATCGAAAAGGCTGCGAGGGCCGAGACTGGCCCGCGGGCGCCCGCCCAGCCCATCACGGTCCCGTGCCGCCAATCCGACTTCTGGGTGCCGGGTCCCCATTTTGAGGTTGCGATCATGGCCGTGACGAACAGAAGCCGGGTCGCGATCAGTGCCACCACCACCAGTGGCACGACCAGTAGCAGCGAAGTCTGTTCCGACTCGGTCAGCGCAGCCAGGACCACCGGCAGATCGAGTCCGAGCAGCAGGAAAGCCACGGCCTGCAGCAGGAAAGTGATCTGCTTCCAGACGATGGCTACCTGCAGCCGCCCCCGGTAGCTGGGGTCCGAGTGGGTCGAGTGGGAGGCCATCAGTCCGGCCACCACGATGGCCAGGATCTCCGATCCGCCCAATTCCTCGGCGAGCACATAGATCACGAACGGCGCCACCAACAGCAGGCCACCCGAACCCACCAGATCCGAACTTCGGCGCAGCACCCAGACCAGCACGAAGCCGGTGACCACCCCGACTCCGACGCCCACCAGCACCGATTGCGCCAGAATCCCGCCGGCTTCGGCCAGCGTCACGCTGCCGGCCACGGCTGCCGTGATTGCGACCCGGAGCGCGGTCAGTCCGGTGCCGTCGTTGACCAAACTCTCGCCCTCGAGGATCAGCACCAGCCGCTGCGGCAGGTTCGCCCGCCGGGCGGCCGTGGCGACGGCGACGGCATCGGTCGGCGCCACCACCGCGCCCAACGCGAAGCACATGGCCGCTGGAATGGCGACCGCCGCCACTGCCATGACGCCGCCGACCACCAGGGTGGTGGCGGCCACCAGTCCGATCGCCAGCGCCATCACCGGTCGACGCACCTTGCGAATGTCGATGTAGGACGAGCCCAGCGCCTCGCCGAAGACCAGCGGGGCCAGCACGATGATTTGGAAGATCTCCGGCGAATCAGGCGCATTGGGCCCCACTGGCAGGACGCTCATCAGGGCGCCGACCCCGATCAGGGGTAACGCGATTCCCCAGCCACGGCGACGGGCGAGCATCGCGACCGCGACCGCGACCAACACCGTCGCCGCGACGTTCCCCAGCTCGATGCTCATGCCGAGGTCAGCTGGGTCGGCTCAGCGGGCGAACTGGACTGTGAGGTGACCGCGCGCCAGGGTGTGGTGGGCGATCGTGGCTGAGGCGACCGCAGGGGTCACCTCAGCCGTCAGGCCGAGATCGTCGGTGTCCAGTGCGTACACGGTGAAGATGTAGCGGTGCGGGTGGTCCCCCACCGGCGGACCGGCGCCACCGAAACCCTCCGCTCCGTAGTCGTTGCGTACCTGAAAGGCGCCGGTCGGCAGGCCACCATCCCCGGCCGCACCGGCACCCGTGGCAAGCGCGGAACAGGCTGCCGGCAACCCCAGAACCAGCCAGTGCCACCAACCGGATGCTGTCGGCGCGTCCGGGTCGAAGCAGGTGACCGCGAAACCAGACGTTCCGGCCGGCGCTCCGGACCATGCCAGCTGAGGGGAAAGGTTGTCGCCGCCAACTCCGCCGGAGTCCCAGCCGTGTGCCAGCGGGAGCTGGCCGCCGTCCACGAGGTCGGTGCTCGTCACCACCAACGTCGGCCTGGGCGGCATGAAGTCGAAGGGGTCCGGCGGTCGTGCGCGTTCGATGCTCATGGGGCCACACTGTGGCACAACTGCGGCCGCGACTCCAGACGCCGCGGAGGCACCCCAGTTCTGTGGGCGGACAGTGCCGAAGCAGTGGGCGGAGCGTGCCGAAGCATCCCGCGGCGGCAGCCCCAGCAGCAGCTTCGGCGAGCGAGGTGCGGTCCGTTGGGTGCAGAGTGGCGGGTAGGAGTCGACCCCGGTGTCGGGGGTGGTCGGCCAGGTCGAGTTGGAGGAATCCATGTCTGCAGGGATGGTCGCAGGGGCCGCATCGCAAGGCGGTCGAGGATGAACGAGGTACTGCGAGGGCAGCTGATGGCTGCCGAGATCGCCGAGCAACCGGCCGCGCTGGCGCGCTTGTTGGCGACGGCCGCAGATCAGATTGCGCCGATTGCCGACGCCATCCGCGCGCGCCGTCCGCGGTTCGCGATCCTCGCCGCGCGGGGCACGTCCGATCATGCGGCGCTGTACGCGAAGTACCTGCTGGAGATCCTCGCGGGGCTGCCGGTCGGTTTGGCGTCGCCGTCGACGTTGACTGTCTTCGGCTCGGAACCTGATCTCTCGGAGGTGCTCTGGATCGCCGTCAGTCAGTCCGGCGGCAGTCCCGATCTGGTCGATTCCACCACTGTCGCCCGTCGGGGCGGGGCCATCACCCTCGGTGTCACCAATGCGTCCGCCTCGCCGTTGGCATCAGCCTGCGAGTTCCATATCGATGTCCACGCTGGTCCGGAGCGGGCGGTGGCTGCGACGAAGTCCTATTCCAACCAGTTGCTCGCCCTGTACCTGCTGATCGACCGGCTCCGTGGCGGCGACGGTCGGGCCGCGGACGCGCTACCAGAGGCAGCCCAGGCCATCGTGGACATCAATCCGGGGGCCGAGGTGGCCCCCCGCTACCGGTTTGTAGAGCGGATCGTGACGACTGGCCGGGGGTACGCCTACCCAACTGCGCGAGAGGGCGCCCTGAAACTGATGGAGACCTCCTATGTGGCCGCCCACTCCTTCTCGGGCGCGGATCTGCTGCACGGTCCGTTTGCAATGATCGATGAGGATCGACCGGTCGTCGCCATCGTTCCGGAGGGTTTGGGAGGCGAGGCGATGCGGCCGGTGATGAATCGGTTGGCGGAGCGCGGCGCAGATGTGCTGGCCATCGGGGACCCCGCGAACGCGCCCGACGCTACCGTGACGATTGCGCTGCCCCGAGGGATCGCAGAAGAGGTGAGCCCGATCCTGCAGATCATCCCGCTGCAGCAGCTGGCGCACGCTATGTCTGTCGCCCGCGGCTACGATCCCGACGCGCCGCGCGGGCTGCGCAAAGTCACCGAGACCTGGTAACCGTGATGGTGGTCTCAGCAGTCGATCCGAGGGAACGGCTGGGCGCAGCTGTCGGCAGTGGCGTTGTCTCGGCCGACCTGGTGGTTCCCGGCGGTGGCCAGGAAGTCCGGCAGGGTTGGGTGTCGTTCGAGGCTGGAATCCTGACAGGTATCGGGACCGGCGCACCGCCGCAGACCCCCGTCGCACACGCCGACGTGTTGCTGCCGGGGTTTGTCGATCAGCACTGCCACGGCGGCGGTGGGGCATCCTTCTCCTCGGCCGAACCCGACCAGATCCGCCGGGTGGCCGACGTTCACCTCCGCCATGGCACGACAACGCTGGTCGCGAGCCTGGTATCTGAGGCGGTCGCTACGCTGCTCGCGCAGGTCGAGGCGCTGGCCGAGGCCGCCGACCGGGGAATTGTCGCCGGGATCCACCTTGAGGGCCCCTGGATCGCCCGGGGTAAGTGCGGGGCGCACGATCCAGAAGTACTGCGGCCACCCACCCACCTGGAGATAGCCAACCTGTTGGCCGCTGGCCGCGGCTTCATCCGGCAGGTCACATTGGCCCCGGAACTACCCGGCGCGATGCCTGCTATCGAACAGCTCGTCGGCGCAGGCGTCCGAGTGGCGATTGGGCACACCGAGTGTTCGCTCGATATCGCGCAAGAGGCGATTGCCTGTGGCGCGACCGTGGCCACCCACCTCTGGAACGCGATGCCGCCGCTGGGTCACCGGCAGCCGGGGCCAATTGCCGCCCTGCTGACCGCACCGGAGGTCTATCTGGAAGTCGTCAACGATGGCGTCCATGTGGATCCGGCGGTGCTGCGAGTCACATTGGACGCCGCGGGTGGGACCCGGGTTGTGCTTATGACGGACGCGATGGGTGCCGCCGACGCTTCGGACGGGCCATACCTGCTCGGCGGCCTCGACGTGATGGTCACCGACCGGGTGGCTCGAGTTGTTGCCACCGGCGCCATTGCCGGCAGCACCCTAACCATGGATGAAGCAGTCGGGCGCGCCCGCAGAGTGCTGGGGATGGGCTGGCAGGACCTGTCCAACGTGGCTGCAGGAAATGCTGCCCGGGCGATGGGTCTGGTAGGCGTCGGCGCGATCGAGGTGGGCTCGGCGGCAGACCTGGTGCTGCTCACCGACCACGCCGAACTTGTGACGGTCGTCAAGTCCGGCGTGGTCCTGCCAGGACCTGCAACGGTCACTGTGTAGCCTGAGAGTTCACCCAGGGAGGGTCATGAAGCGCACCATTGTGCTGGTCGTGGCGATCGTCGCGCTGCTACTGGGGATTGGCTCCGTAGTCCTCGGAGCGGTCGGAATTGCGGTGTTCGGAACGGCCGGTAGGTACTCCATGAATGTCGGGTCGGGTTCGTCTGACGGCGCTGCCATTTACGTCAGTGGGTTCCAGGTCAGTGCCAATTCGATGATGTCGGCCGTGACCGGAATCAAGGTTGAGGCAGTCAGCAACACCGGCAAACCGCTGTTCCTCGGTGCGGGACCGCCGAGCAAGGTGCAGGACTACCTGTCGGGGGTGCCCTACAGTGCCGTCTCAGACATCGTTGGCGGTCAACTGCAGGTGAGCGAGGTGCCGGGCAAGGAGGTCGCCGCCCCGCCCGCAAGTCAGACCTTCTGGGTTCTGCAGGACCAGGGCAACACCCCGACGATCAGTTGGGGAAGTCAAGACGCTGGCCAAGTATTGGTCGTGATGAATGCCGACGGCACTCGTGGTGTGAAGACAGATCTGACGCTCAGCGCGAGTTCAACCTCCATCTTCCCGATCTCCATCGGGATCGTTCTGCTGGGCGGGGTGCTGATGCTGCTCGGCATCTATCTGATCGTCCGCCGACGACGGGTTGATTCTCAGCCCTCCGGTGGCTCAGGGTCAGCTGTTGATCTCTCAGCGGGCAACTCCACTCGGAATCAACCGGCACACACCTCAGCCGAGTCCAACAAGTAGTCCCTGTGGAAGTGCAGGAGACCCAGGTCACCTCTGATCGGGTGCTCACGCTTCCCAACGTCCTGAGTTTCGCTCGGCTGCTGGGCGTGCCGGTATTCTTGTGGTTGATCCTGGTTCCGCAGGCAGACGGGTGGGCGATCGCACTACTGGTGGTGTCCGGCATCACCGACTGGCTGGATGGCTATCTGGCGCGTCGGTGGAATCAGATAACACGGGTTGGGCAGTTACTTGACCCGATCGCTGACCGCCTGTACATCCTTGCGACTCTGTTCGGACTGCTACTTCGGGACATAATCCCGTTGTGGCTTGTCGTCCTGCTCGTTTCCCGCGATCTGCTGATGGCGGTGGTGCTTGCGGTGCTGAAGCGGCGCGGTATCACCGGCCTCCCGGTGCACTTCATCGGCAAGGCCGCCACCTTTAACCTGCTGTACGCCTTCCCGCTGTTGTTGCTGGGTGATGGCAGCGGGACGATTGCAGAGATCTGCCGGATATTCGGTTGGGCCTTTGCAATCTGGGGCACCGCCCTGTATTGGTGGGCAGGGGCGCTCTACCTGGAGCAGGCTCGTCGGATCCTCGCCTTGCGAACACGGACGGTGACTTGATATGCGCGCAGTGATCATGGCTGGTGGCGAGGGAACGAGACTCCGGCCGTTGACGGCCTCCGCCCCGAAACCGTTGTTGCCGGTCGTGGGTCGGCCACTGTTGGAGCATCTGCTGCTGCTGTTGAAGGACCACGGGATGACTGAGTCCGTGGTCACCCTGCAGTACTTGGCGTCGATGGTGCGAACCTATTTCGGTGACGGTTCAGATTTGGGCGTCGACCTCACCTATGCCACGGCCAAGCGCAAGGTCGGCACCGCCGGCAGCGTCAAACATGCCGCTTCGGCCCTGCGTGGCGATACTTTTCTGGTCATCTCCGGCGATGGCTTGACCGATATCGACCTCACCGGATTGCAGGAATTCCACCGGGCGAAGGGGGGCGCCGTCACCATCTGCCTCGCGCGACGCCCAAATCCGCTCGATTTCGGGATCGTGGTGACCGACGATGAAGGTCGGATTGAGCGGTTCCTCGAGAAGCCGTCCTGGGGGCAGGTGTTCACAGACACGGTCAACACAGGCATCTACGTGGTGGAACCCGAGGTGCTCGACGAAATTCCGGAGGGCGTCGAGGTCGACTGGGCGAAGGATGTGTTCCCGCGACTGCTCGAGGGCGGGGCACCGATGTTCGGGTTCATCGCCGACGGCTATTGGCAGGATGTCGGCACCCTTGAGGCCTACCAGCGGGCTCAGACCGATGCGCTCGACGGCCGGGTTCGGTTGGATATCCCCGGGTTCGAGACGACGCCCGGGGTCTACCTCGGGCAGGGTGTCGAGATCGGCGAAGGCGCAACCCTGAGCGGTCCGTTGTTCATCGGGGATTATTCGCGGGTCGAGGGTGGGGCTCGGATCGAACCGTACAGCGTAGTGGGTCGGCACGCGGTCGTCAGAGCAGGTGCGCTGGTCGAGCGAGCGACCTTGTTGGACAACGTCTTTGTCGGGGAGGATGTCGAGCTTCGAGGCTGCGTCGTCGGGCGCCACACCGACATCCTTCGGGGGGCGCGAGTCGAGGAGGGTTCCTTCGTCGGCGACGACTGCCGGTTGGAGCCCGAGGTGGTTATCACGGCAGGGGCGGATGTCTATCCGTACAAGACGATCGAAGCCGGCGAGGTGGTGGTCGAGAGCGTCGTCTGGGAGTCGCGATCGTCGCAGCGGCTGTTCGCTGGCGAGCGGGTCAGGGGCGTGGTGAATATCGATGTCACACCCGAACTCGCAGTCCGGTTGTCTGGGGCATTTGCGACGATGCTCCCGCAGGGTGGCAAAGTGGCGATTGCGCGGGACCACGCGGCGGTGTCGCATGCGCTCAGCCTGACGATCATGGGCGCACTGATGGCTACCGGGGCGGAAGTCCGGGTGCTGGGCACCTGCCCGATTCCGGTTGCCCGCTCCTTCGTCCGGGCCCACGCGGACGGTGGCGTAGTTATCCGCACCACTCCGGGGGCGCTGGAACACGTCGATATTCTGCTGCTCGACTCGCAGGGCACCGAGTTGGACCTGCGCGAGCGCCAGCAGTTGGAGCGCATCGTGAATCGGCACGATATCCGGCGACCGTTTCCTGGCGAGGTGGGCAGTGTGTCGGCTCCGATCGCCCCGATTGAGGACTATTGCGCCAAAGTTCTGGCCGGCACGGACCTGACCGGGGTGGACGAAGCCGATCTGCGAATCGTCGTCGACACCTCCGGCGGCACCTGTGCCACCGTGCTGCCTGCGTTGTTGTCGGCGGTGGAAGTCGAGGCCCTCAGCGTCAATGCCCGGTTGACGCCGAACCATCCCACGGAATCGGAGGAACAACGGACGGAGGCGCTGCGGCGACTGGGCCTGATGGTGGCCTCGAGCAGAGCCGCTCTGGGGCTGCGGATTGACCCCACCGGTGAACGGCTGTCAATCGTCGACGAGACCGGTCGAGTTCTCAGTGACGACCGTGCGCTGCTGGTGGTACTGGATCTGCTCGCAGCTGAGCGGCGTGGTGGCTTCGTGGCACTGCCGGTCACCACGACCCGAGTGGCCGAGCAGGTGGCCGCCTATCACGGAGTCAACGTCATCTGGACGACGACGGGTCCGCAGGCGCTGGCGCAGGCCACGACCACCGCCGACCTCATCCTGGCCGGTGACGCCAACGGCGGATTCGTCTTCCCTGCGGTCGGTTCGTCCTGCGACGCGATGGCGGCGTTGATGGCCTTGCTTGGGTTGGTGGCACGCACTCGGCTGACTCTGCGAGGTATCGACACCAGGATCCCGTCCACGGCGCTGCTGCGGGAAGCTGTCCGAACGCCGTGGGCACGTAAGGGCGCGGTGATGCGGCAGGTGCGTCTGGCGGCGCTGAACCGACGTACCGACGAGACGGAGGGCTTGCGCATCCTCTACGAAGACGATGCCTGGGTGCTGGTCGCTCCCGACCCGGGCGAGGCCATCGTCCGGTTGTGGGTCGAGGCCCCAACGGAGGGCCGCGCTCGCACCCTCCTCGCTGAATGGCGGGAGATCGTCGAGGCGGCGTCCCAGCCGCCGCCGGAAGACGACGGCAGCTAGGGTTGGTCCATGGTTCCTGCGGAGTTGCGTTACACGCGTCAGCACGAATGGATCGGTGAGCGGCCCGATGGGGTTCTGCGCATCGGCATTACGGAGTTCGCTCAGGATGCCCTGGGCGATATCGTCTTCGTTTCGCTGCCCGAGCTCGGTGCCGAGGTCGAAGTTGGCGCGCCGATGGGCGAAGTTGAGTCCACCAAGAGCGTGAGCGAGATCTATGCCCCGGTTGCTGGCACTGTCAGCGCCCGAAATGATGCAGTGGAGACGGCGCCGGAGACGATCAACACTGATCCCTATGGCGACGGGTGGTTGGTCGAGATCACTCCGACCGGCCAACTGACCGGCGAAGTGCTGGACGCTGGCGGATATCAGGCCCTAGTTCAGGGTTAGGGTTGGGTTTTCAGGAGGGGCGATGGTGATCTGCAGGAACTGCGGCAGCCGGTTGGCGGCCGATTCCCGGTTTTGTGCCCAGTGCGGTACCGCGGTGGGCAGCGGTCCGGAACTGGAGGCCACCGGGGCGCTGACCCCGGTCGGAACGTCCCCCGACACAGGCCCCCAGCGGCCGATCGGAGACGCTCCGTTTGCGGTTCTGGTCGTGCACCGAGGGCCCAACGAAGGCAGCGCCTTCGAACTGGAAGGGGAGCTCGTTGGCGTGGGCAGGTCCGCCGACCAGCAGATCTTCTTGGACGACATCACAGTCTCCCGTCGGCACGCCGAGTTGCGCGCCACTGACGGCGGCTGGCGCGTTGTCGACTTGGGATCGCTGAACGGAACCTATGTGAATCGGCAGCCGGTGACGGACGTAGTGCTGGCCAGCGGTGACGAAGTCCAGATCGGCAAGTACCGCTTCCGCTACATGACCGGCGGTGGCGTCCCGTCGTGACCGACGTTGTCGGGATCGGGGCGTTGATCTCCGAGCTTTCGGACGAGTTTCCGGAGGTGACCATCTCCAAGGTGCGATTCCTTGAAGGTCAAGGTCTGGTGACTCCGGCGCGGACGCCCTCCGGCTATCGGCGGTACACGACAGCGGACCGGGATCGGCTTCGTTATGTGTTGTCCATGCAGCGTGACCACTTCCTGCCGTTGAAGGTGATCCGCGAGCATTTGGATGCGATGGAGCGCGGTCTGCAGCCACCGGAGGTGGCGGATCCGGCGCCCCGCCCACCGGCGCCGCAGTCGGCCCCGTTCGAAGCTGACGAATCCGACGGGTTGGAGCTTTCCCGGTCGGAGGTGTTGCGGGAAACAGGCCTGGCAGCCGCGGCACTGAAGGAGGCGGAGGATCAGGGGCTGATCACCTCCGGCCGGCTGGGAATGTTCGATCGCAACGCCCTTGACATCGCTCGCGCGGTGGCAGGTTTAGCAGAGTATGGGCTGACACCCCGACATCTGCGGGCGCTTCGACTGGCCGCTGAGCGCGAGATCGGCCTGATCGAGGCGGTGACGACGCCGATGCAGGGAATGGCCGACTCGCAGCAGCGAATGCGTGCCGCGGCGATCGCCGTCGCCACCCTCTCTTCCGATCTGCAGGGGGCTCTGGTCCGGTCTCACCTCGCCGAGGTTCTGCCGTGACCGAGCGACCCTGGGCCACCGACTTTGCCGGACCTGCTCCTGGCCCGGGTTCGGATGCGGGTCCGGGCTCGGGTTCGGGTGAGCGAACAGGGCTACTCGTCTGGATGATCCTCGCCCAGTGTCTGGCTGTACTGACGTTGGTGATTTGGGCGCCTGTGGCCGGTTTGTCGGTGATGGCGTTTGACAGTGGTGAGACGACCGGTGCTTGGATCTTCGTGCTCAGCATCTGGGCGTATCCGCTGTTGCCGCTGATCTTCAGCGCAGGCGCGTGGATCGCCTTCGTCAAGCGGTGGAACAAGTGGGCAGCGACGCTGGTCACGTTTGCCTTCGCGCCGCCGGTAGTGCTGGCGATCTTGATCTGGGGAAGCACGGTCGCCTGGGACTTCCTGCACTCGTAGCCTGCGCTGGCCCCGATCCCGCGTAGAGTCGTGCTATGAAGCCTCTGGACGTGATCGGCGTGCGCGTGGAGATGCCGTCGAACCAGCCGCTGGTGCTGCTGCGGGAGCGCGACGGCGACAGGTATCTGCCGATCTGGATCGGGGCGGTGGAGGCAACCGCCATCGCGTTCGCTCAGCAGGGGGTGGTGCCGCCGCGTCCGCTCACCCACGATTTGATTCGCGATCTACTCACTGCAGTTGGTCGCGAGGTGGTGGCCGTCCGAATCACGGATTTGAAGGACGGTGTCTTCTACGCTGTCCTGGATCTGGGTGACGGGCTGGAGGTCAGCGCTCGCCCCAGTGATGCGATTGCGGTGGCGCTGCGGACTGGTTCGCCGCTGTACGGGGCTCCGGAAGTGCTCGACACTGCCGGGATCGAGGTGCCGGAAGAGGAGGAGCAGGAGGTTGAGGCGTTCCGGGAGTTCCTCGACACGGTGAGCCCGGAGGACTTCGAAGAAGAGGACAATCAGTCATGAATCAGACGAAGTCAAAATCTGAACTAGAGGTATAGACTTACATGGATGCGATTTATTTGCGGCGTGTTCGGCCAATGTCGTTGACTGCCCGTCAGGGGGTCCATAGCCTTCAGGGCAGACGGTTGAAGAGTTCTCGTCCTCAGCATGAGTTGACGCGCACGGACTCGCGACCCGGTAGGAGGTTCGGATGATGGTCGATGACGGCGCGGGTATTGGTGTGACCGAACACCAGGAGGCGCTGTTCGCCGACGAGTTCGCTTCGGACGACGAGATCGGCTACCGAGGTGCAACGGCCTGCACTGCGACCGGTATCACCTACCGCCAGCTCGACTACTGGGCGCGGACACACCTGCTGGTGCCGAGTATCCGGACTGCCGCCGGTTCCGGTAGTCAGCGGCTCTACTCGTTCAAGGACATCCTGGTGCTGCGGATCATCAAGCGGTTGTTGGACACCGGAGTTTCGCTGCAGAACGTCCGGTCAGCGGTGGAGCACCTCCGTGAGCGTGGGGTTGAGGACCTCTCAGAGATCACCTTGATGAGTGACGGCGCGACCATCTACGAGTGCACCACCGAAGATGAGGTCATAGACATCATGCGCGGGGGTCAAGGGGTGTTCGGAATCGCCATCGGTCGGGTTCGCAGCGAGGTCGCAGGAACGTTGGCGAAGTTCCCGCAGGAGAATCTGGACGGGGAAGTGGTGCTTCCACGTGGGGTCACCGACGAGCTCGCAGCCCGCCGGTCCCGCAAGACCGGCTGACCGACTCCCGTACCCTTAGCCGGTGACCTCCTTCACCGGCGATCCCGCTTTTGTTGCCCGCCACATCGGTCCGAATCAGGGCGATGTCGACACGATGCTCAAGGTCGTCGGTCACGACAGCCTCGACTCCCTGATCGAAGCTGCGGTGCCGGCCGGGATTCGGGACGAAGTGCTGGACCTTCCTGCGCCTCTGTCGGAGGCCGACGTGCTGGCAGACCTTCGGCGACTGGCGGGGGCGAACAACCCGCGGACCGCCATGATCGGAATGGGCTACTACGGCACCATCACACCTGCCGTCATCCGTCGAAACCTGCTCGAGAGTCCGGCCTGGTACACCGCCTATACCCCCTACCAGCCGGAGATTTCGCAGGGTCGGCTGCAGGCGCTGCTGATGTTCCAGACGTTGGTTTCGGACCTGACCGGGCTACCAGTGGCCAATGCCTCCCTGCTTGACGAACCGACGGCCGCAGCGGAAGCGATGGCGCTGGCCCGGCGCAGCGGGCGAAGCGCGTCCCCGGTGTTTCTCGTCGATGCTGACACCCACCCGCAGACGCTGGCCGTGTTGCGGACTCGAGCCGCGCCCGTGGGGATCGAGATTGTTGAGTTCGACCCACGGGTGGCAGTCGACGCACCGGAGGCCTTCGGGGCGCTGCTGTCATATCCGGGGTCGAGTGGTCGTCTTTGGGATCCGCGGGCAGTCATCGCCGAGTTGCAGGCGGTGGGTGCTGCGGTGGCGGTGACCACTGACCTGTTGGCGCTGACGTTGATCGCGGCGCCGGGCGCGATGGGCGCGGACATCGTGGTCGGATCCGCGCAACGGTTTGGGGTGCCAATGGGATTCGGCGGCCCACACGCGGGCTTCATTTCGGTGCGACAGGGCCTCGAACGCAGTCTGCCCGGTCGGCTCGTGGGGGTGAGCAAGGACGAGGACGGGCGTGTCGCCTACCGGTTGGCGCTGCAGACCCGGGAGCAGCACATTCGTCGGGAGCGCGCCACCAGCAATATCTGCACGGCACAGGTGTTACTGGCGGTGGTGGCGGCCATGTACGCCGCCTATCACGGTCCGGTGGGACTCCGCGAGATCGCGACGACAGTGAACGACCGTACTCGCCGACTGGCCGCAGGATTCACTGCGGCGGGGCTGGTTCTGACCTCTGCGGAGTTCTTCGACACGCTCGGGTTGCGTGTCCCTGGCAGAGCTGAGGAGGTGCTGGCGACCGCGCGCGCCGCCGGGATCGACCTCCGCGCGATCGACGTCGACACGGTCGGGCTGACAGTGGATGAGACGACCCGCGACGTGGACCTGGCGCGAGTGGCGGACGCGATCGGCCAGGCGCTGGGATTGCGCGTCGAGCTGGCCGAGTTGGGGAGCGAATCTATACCGGCAGTACTCCGCCGCGGGGTGGATTACCTGGACCACGAGTGGTTCAACGACTTTCACAGCGAAACCGCCATGATGCGGTACCTGCGTCGACTTTCCGACGCCGACCTGGCGCTGGATAGGTCGATGATCCCGCTCGGATCGTGCACGATGAAGTTGAACGCCGCTGTGGAGATGGAGGCGATCAGTTGGCCGGAGTTCGCGGAACTGCATCCGTTCGCGCCAGCTGAGGAGAGCGCCGGATATGCCGAATTGATCAGCCGGCTGGAGTCCTGGTTGGCAGCCATCACGGGGTACGACGCGGTGTCGGTGCAACCGAACGCGGGCAGTCAGGGTGAGTTCGCCGGCTTGCTCGCCATCCGCTCGTACTTGGTCGACCAGGGGCAGCCCGAGCGAGACGTCTGCCTGATCCCGTCCAGCGCGCACGGAACGAACGCGGCAAGTGCGGTGATGGCCGGACTGCGGGTGGTGGTCGTCGGCTGCGACGAGCGCGGCAATGTCGATCTGGCTGATCTGCAGGCGAAGATAGCCCTGCACGCCACGTCACTGGCTGCGCTGATGATCACCTACCCGTCCACCCATGGGGTCTTCGAGCAGGAGGTGCAACGGATCTGCGGATTGGTGCACGACGCTGGCGGTCAGGTCTACCTGGACGGCGCCAACCTCAATGCCCTAGTGGGATTGGCCCCGCCCGGTAGGTTCGGGGCCGATGTGTCGCATTTGAACCTGCACAAGACCTTCTGCATTCCACATGGCGGCGGCGGTCCGGGGGTCGGCCCGGTCGGAGTCAGGGCTCACCTGGCCCCTTATCTGCCCGGCCATCCGCTGCGGCCCGACGCGGGTCCGACAGGTCGCGGCTTCCGGGACGGTGGCGTCGGACCTGTCAGTGGTGCTCCGTGGGGAAGTGCTGGCGTCCTTCCCATTCCGTACGCCTACATCCGATTGATGGGTGCCGACGGACTTCGGGAAGCGACTCGTACCGCGGTGCTGTCGGCCAACTATCTGGCCGCTCGGTTAAGGGAGCACTACCCGATTCTCTACTCCGGTGAGACAGGGCTAGTAGCCCACGAATGCATCGTGGATATTCGGGCGATCACCAAGGCGACGGGGGTGACCGTGGACGATATCGCCAAGCGACTCATCGACTACGGCTTCCATGCCCCGACCATGTCGTTCCCGGTGGCCGGCACGTTGATGATCGAACCCACCGAGAGCGAGGATTTGGCCGAACTCGACAGGTTTGTCGCTGCGATGGCGGCGATCAAGGCGGAGATCGACCGGATCGCGGACGGCAGGGTCGCCGTCGCCGACTCGGAACTGCGCCACGCGCCCCACACTGCGCTGTGTCTGGCGGGGCCGTGGGGGAGGGGCTACGACCGGATGTCGGCCGCCTATCCGGCCGGTGCGGACCCGGGCAAATATTGGCCGCCGGTGCGCCGGATTGACGGGGCTCACGGCGACCGCAACCTGGTATGCAATTGCCCGCCGCCGGAGGTGTTCGAGTAGCTGGGGGTCCACTCGTACCGCCGACGACGGGCAGGTGCGTCGCGGAACTGATCAGCTGGTTGCTGGCACCTTGATCGCGGAGATCTCCAGTTCGATCGTGATCTTCTCGCCCACCAGCACACCGCCGGCGTCCAGTTTGGCGTTGAAGTTCACGCCGAACTCGGTTCGGTTGATGGTGGTCTGACCTTCGAAGCCCACTCGCTCGTTGCCGTAAGGGTCGGTGGCCGCACCGGTGAACTCGAAAGCCACGGTGACGGACTTGGTGACGCCCTTGATGGTCAGGTCACCGACCACATCGAAGGTATCGGTGCCAGTCTGGCTGACTCCGGTGGAGGCGAAAGTGATCTCCGGGTAGTTCGGGGCATCGAAGAAGTCATTGGTGCGCAGGTGTTCGTCCCGCTGCGCGTTGCGGGTGTCGACGCTGGCGACCTGCATGGTGACCTCGGCCTTCGATGCGGCCGGGTTGTCGGTGTCGAGCGTGATCGACCCGGTGAATTCGTCGAAGCTGCCCCGGACCTTGGTGACCATGGCGTGGCGGGCGACGAAGCCCAGTCGGCTGTGGCTCGGGTCAAGGGTGTAGCTGCCGGTGACGCTGGGTGCGAGGGTTGCTGTGCTCATTAGGGCTCCTTGGGTGGGTGCGGTTGTCTGGATGTGGTTGCAGGTTCAACTATATATGAGTTTGTAGACATGTCAACAACTGGCGTATAGTCATCTACGTGACGGATCCGAGATGGCTGACCGAGTCCGAGGACCGGGCCTGGCGCGGACTACACCAGCTGAATCGCGCGCTCGACCACGCGCTCAGCCGCCGACTCCTGGACGACTCCGGGCTCTCGATGGCTGATTACGAGTTGCTGGTTCCACTATCTGAGGCGGCTGATCGTCGAATGCGGGCGCGTGACCTTGGGCACCTCGTGCAATGGGAGAAGAGCAGGCTCTCGAAGCACGTGTCTCGGATGGAGCAGCGGGGGCTGGTCTCTCGGCAAGAATGTCCCGCCGACGCGCGGGGGTCGTTCATCTGTCTCACGGAAGCTGGGTGGGTCGCCATTGCTGCGGCCGCGCCGGACCACGTAGCGGCCGTTCGGCGGTACTTCGTGGACTTGCTGGATGCGGGGGAGTTGCGGGTGTTCGCGGAGGTGTCGGACCGAGTGGTGGCTCGGGCCGCGGACGGTTCCGGGTAGACGGACTCCTGCGACTAGCCCGCCGCCGCCGCCGCCCGCTACGCGCGTTCGAGCGAATCGAGGGCTTCGCCGGGGTGGGGGACTCCGTGGCGGCGATCGATGATGAGGCTCGCCACCCCGACTGCGGAGAGTGCCAACGCGACGACCGCGACGACGGTGGCGACTTGGGCCACGCTCGCGTGCCACACGCTGACACCCGCGAAGATGAACACCACCGCAGCCCACAGTGCGAATACTGCCCGGCGGTCATCGACGGCGAGGCGGGAGTAGAGCAGGAACTGGGCGAGTGAGAAAGCCGCGCCGATCAGGCCGAAGATCCACAGATCGGGTGCGAGGGAGGTGTACTCATCGCCGGCCACCACGGCGATGACCAGGCCGGGCAGCAGGGCCAGGGCCAGCACGAGCACGGCACCGATGGCTGCGACTGCCCCGGCCGCAATGGCGGTCGTCTGTTGCCGTCGGTCGTCGGCCATCCGCGGGAATGCGACCACGGCAATGAAGGCCGGCAGCCAGAAGGCGATCTTGGTGACAATGGCACCAACGGCGTAGGCACCGGACTCCGGACCGGTGAGGTAGAACCGGGCGAGCAGCAGATCGACACTTGTCGCGACGAACAATGCGAACATCGCGTGCGAGGCGTGGATCACCTGCCACCGCAGGTCTTTGATCATTGCCGGCGGGCCAGTGGCGATGCGTCGAACCAGCAGCATCCCGATGGTGGCGCCCAGCCACGTGCCCAGGCACATCAGTGCGATGGTGCCCGTCACGGTCCCGAACGCGATCAGTCCCACCAGCCCGCCGAGCAGGCGCCCGACACCGGTCACGATCAGCAACGTGCCGAGCCGTAGGTGCTGCTCGCGTCCCTGAGCGAGCCCGTATTGGCCGCCGGCGACCGTCAGCGGAGCCAGCATCAACGCGACGCAGGCCACCACGAAGGCGCCCGATTGATGCAGCAACGAACTGATGATCGGGGAACTCAGGAGCCCAACAACCGCCAGCAAGGCTCCTGCCGACACGGCAAATCGCAGGATCCGCGCGCCGACCGGACCTCGATCGGCAGCCGCCGAGGTGACCACCAACCTGGCCGCCACGGCCTGCAGACCGAAGGCGACAACGTTGCCGATGATCACCAGGTTCAGTAGGGACGCCAAGGCCCCGAATTCCGACTGGGTCAACAGTCGGGCGCCGGCCACGTTCAGTAGATAGCCGAACACCTGGACCAGGCCGAGGGAGATCGCCACGATACCCGCGCCACGAAGGATGGAGGGGCCAGCTGCGCTCTGATCGGGCGGCGCGGCCGCCGTCGTCGCGGCCGTCGGGTCGGGCGTCTCTGCTGTCATCCGGTTGTGATCCTCCTTTGGCTCCAGCGTAGGTGTCCGGCAGCCTGCCGGACGTGAAAGGCGGAATCCGCGACCCGGACTGGATTGTCCGCGAAGCTGGCCGGATTGACCGCCGCCGGCCCGGTGGGCGCGATTAGATGGGGTTCTGATGGACGCCAGTGACCGAGCCGCGGAACCCGCCAGCGACCGAGCCGGCGAATTTCAGGCTGATCCTCCCGGCGGGCCTCGCGGTTGGCGCGGGTGGATTGTGCCCGGCTGGGTGGTGGTGATGGCGACCTTGATTCTCGCCCCGCTACTGGCGCCCGGCTATGTGCTGAACCTTGACATGGTCTTCGTGCCTCAGCAGACGCTGTTGCCGTGGATGCTCGGGCTGGAGGGTGGGCTGCCACGGGCGGTTCCACAGGACCTGATCGTTTCCGTCTTCGCCGGTCCAGTGCCCGGCCAATTGCTCCAGAAGGCGGTGCTGGTTGCCGTCGTGGGGCTGGCCGGTCTGGGCGCAGCAAGGGTGCTCAGGCGATTCGGCGTCGGAGTGCAGTTGGTCGCAGCGAGTGTCTACGTGTGGAACGCCTACCTGGCTGAACGACTCGTGATGGGCAACTGGTCGTTGCTGCTCGCCTATGCATCGGCGCCGTGGATCCTGCTGGCCGTGATCCGAGTGAGGACGGGGGTCGCGCGTCCGGCAACCTTGACCGGCCGGAAGTACCTGTGGGGTTGGCCAGCGCTGTGGGGGTGGACCGCATTGGCCAGTTGGGTGCCATCGGGGGGACTTCTGGCATTGACGCTGTCCGTTGGGTTGCTGGTGCCAGGCGCGAGGAGTTCCTGGCGGGTCCGGCTGGGTGGCCTCGCCGGTGTCGTCGCGATCAACCTGCCGTGGGTCGTACCGGCGCTACTACACAGGTCGTCCGGCGCTGCGAATGCCGCCGGTGTCGACTCGTTCGCGCTGCGGGAAGACGGTCCCTGGGGTGCCATCCTGACTGCGCTGTCGCTCGGCGGAACCTGGAATTCCGATGCGGTTCCGCTCAGTCGTCGACTCGGGCTGGGTCTGCTGCTCGGACTCGGGTTGCTCGCGCTGGCCATCTTCGGTACGAAACCACTGATGAAGTTGTTGGGGCGGCCATTGGGTTGGTACCTGACGGGGCTGGCGCTGCTGGCTGCGCTGACCAGCGTGGGCGTTGGGTCCAGTGTGGGTCGGTCCATTGTGGGCTCAGTACCCGGTGCGGGATTGTTGCGGGACAGTCAGAAGCCGCTCGCCCTGCTCGCATTGTGGCTGGCGATTGCGGCCCCGCTGGGGGTACAGGAACTTCGCGCTCGGATCCCGACCCGAGGAGGTCGGCGGGCAGTGGTGCTGGCTGTCGCCGTCGGGCCGCTGCTGCTGCTACCCGATCTCGGGTGGGGAGTCGGTGGTCGGCTGTCGCCGGTGTCCTATCCATCCTCGTGGGCTCGACTGCGCGAGCACATCGCGCAGCAACCAGGGGATGTGTTGGCGCTGCCCTGGAGCACCTTTCGCGTTTACGGCTGGAATGCCGACCGCACGGTGGTGGACCCGTTGCCCCGCTATCTCACCAGCACCGTGGTCGCGGATACCAGTCTGGTCGTCTATCAGCGTTCCTCCGGAAAGTATCTGCGCGTTGCCGGGGACGATCCCCGGGCCGCTCAGGTCGGGGCCGCGATCGATGACGGCACGCCGCTGGCGCGGGTGCTACCGGCGCTCGGCATCAACCGGGTGGTGGTGCAGCTGGATCAACCGACACTGGGCCGTCCGGTCGACTTGGGTGGGATGACCCTGACTTGGAGTGAGGATGAATTGGAGGTCTGGTCGACCGGTCAGTCACCCGCTGATCCTCCTGTCTCGAAGGGGTTCCTGCCGATCCTGGCCGCGAACCTGATCGCGGCGACAGTTGTGCTTGCAGCAGGGGTGGCGGCCGCGGCCGCCGGGATCGCCGGTGCGGTCGGAATCCGGCGACGGCGGGCCGACAGACGGCGCCAATGAACAAGGGCAGCGGGACCCGATTTCAATCACCTCTGGACGTGCCAGGTCGGATGAACTGAGAACGTGCCACCCAAGCCCGAGGCGTGGTACGTTACGGGCGTTGTGCAACCCTTACTAGGAGGATCCATGGCTGGAGAAGCAGGCGCAGGCGGTCTGGGCGCTGGGCCAATCATCGGCATCGTGGTCGGTGTGGTGCTGGCGGTTCTGGCCGGAGTCGGCGTCGTGAACTCGGTCGGCGGCAGCGCCAAGCCGATCGACAAGCCGTACATCGTCTACGGCAACAGCTGATCGATAGCGAAGTACCCGGGCGGACAACAAGTCCAGCCCGGGTTTTCGTGTTGCCTGGCCGACCCCGCCGGATGCTGTCGAGCGCCGCGCCGCTAGTGAAGTTCCCGTTCCAGTTGGTGGCCGAGGTGCACCGGTTGCACCGGCGACACGGACAGCCGGCCGCGGTTGGCCGCTCGGGCGAGCGTGTCTGCGAATGCCGCCGAGGTCTCTTGCCAGGTGTATCGGGTGGCATGTTCGCGGGCGCCTTCGCCCATCTGCTTGCGTAACGTCTCGTCGGCGAGCAGTGCCTCCAAATGGGTACTGAACTCGGTTTCATCGCGGGCGAGCAAACCTGTTTCGGTGTCAACGATGGATTCGGTGACTCCGCCCGCATCGCGGTAGGCAATAGTCGGCACGCCCTGTTGAGCGGCCTCCATCACGACGATCCCCCACCCCTCCTTAAGGCTGGGTAACGCCAGCACCCAGGACTTGGCCAGCTCCTGATGTTTGGTGCGTTCGTCGACGAATCCCAGGAACTCCACACTGTCCGCCACGCCCAGATCCTCGGCGGCCTGCCGCAGGCTCTGCGACCACCAGCCGTCACCGATGATCCGAATCCGCAGGTCCGGTATGCGTACTCGTAAGTGCCGCGCCGCACGGAGCACATGTTCCACTTGCTTGTGTGGGACGAGTCGGCCGAGCACCAGCACTGTAGGCTGCTCTGCTTTCGTATCCTCAACTTCCGGGGCGGGTGAGGTTCCGTTGTAGATGACCTCAACGCGGTCGGCCGCGACGCCGATGCCCTCCAGCTCCGCCTTGGTTCGGCGACTCACGGCAACGTAGAGGCATTCCCGATAGAGCCGGGGGCTGACCCGCGATTCCAGTGCCCATCCGATCCGGGATCGTAGCGGTCCGTAGACAACCGGCCACTGTTCCCGGTGGACGTGGTGTACCAGCACCACAGTGGGAATGTCCCGGCGTACCGGGCGGGCGAAGAACGGAATCCCGTTCTGGACATCGACGATGACGTCCGGAGTGCCGAAGGTGGGTGACCGCAGATAGCGCACCGCCTCCAGATGGACGCCGAGTTTGGTCCCCCGGCGGACGAAGCGAACGCCGTCGATGATTTCCAGCGGGGCGGCATCGGGGTAGCTGGCGCAGAAGATGGTGACTTCGTGGCCCGCCGCGGCGAGCGCCGATGCGACGTTCTCGACATAGACCTCAGAGCCGCCACCCTCGGGGTTGCGGGTATCACGCCACGTCAGAAAGAGGATGCGCACCGTGATCCTTCCCAACGCCGAATTTCCGGGGTGGTCCAGACTAACCTGAAGCGGGCGGAGATTCGTCCGTCTCGACGACGTCGGTCCGGCTGCCGTCACACCCGGCGCAGGGGGAGCTTCAGTGAGAGGAGTCCAGGCGGAGATGGATAGTGGCCTGGCGGGTCTGCGAGCGGATGCCACCTTCGGCAGGGCCCGGCGACTGTTCGAGGCCTTTCGGGTCGAGCAGACCGACCCCGACAGGTTCTACTCCACGCTGGCGCGGGACTCGGTCGCCCAGGTCGCCCATTTCTGCGAGGTGGCCGGCGCGACGGTGCTGGATGTCGGCGGCGGTCCCGGGTACTTTGCGGACGAGTTCACCCGCGTGGGTGCTACCTATCGACCGTTGGATGCTGACGCCGGCGAATTGCGGTTACACGGGCGGACTCCCTATCCGGGCACAGTGATGGGTAGCGGGATGGACCTCCCGTACGGCACCGGCGCGGTGGACATCTGCTATTCGAGCAATGTGTTGGAGCACGTCGACCGGCCGTGGCGGATGTCGGATGAGATGGTGCGAGTGACCAGGCCCGGCGGACTGGTCTTCATCTCCTACACGCTCTGGTACGGGCCGTGGGGCGGTCACGAGACCGCCCCTTGGCACTACCTCGGCGGTCGACTGGCGGCGGACCGCTACAGGCAGCGGAACGGGCACGCACCAAAGAACGTCTACGGAGAAAGTCTGTTCCCCATCACTGCTGGCGCCGGGCTCCGCTGGGCCCGGAATGCCTGTGGTGCGCAGTTGATCACTGCCTTCCCGCGGTACCTGCCCGGCTGGGCCTTCGGTATCGCGCGAGTGCCGGGACTGCGGGAACTGGCGATGTGGAATCTGGTGCTGGTGCTGCGGAAGGATGATGGATGACCGCGACGGTAGGCGAGTCTGTCGCCGTCGGGGCGCCGGACCCGGAGCAGCAACTGCCGGCGCCGATCGTGCCGATGTGGCGGGGTCGGCTGGTGTTGGTGTGCGCAGGACTGACAGCGCTCGCATTCATTCAGGATCCAGGTCGAATCGCGGCGGATACCAAACTTGACCTGAACATCAACCCGGGCGGGTTGATGTCGCGGGCGCTGCACCTGTGGGACGCGCTGGGTTTCTCGGGGCAGCTGCAGAATCAGGGATACGGCTACCTCTGGCCGATGGGGCCGTTCTACTGGCTCGGCCAGACGATCGGCCTGCCGACCTGGGTGGTGCAGCGGCTCTGGTGGGCGTTGTTGCTGTGTGTCGCTTTCCTGGGGATGGTGAAACTGGCGTCGCTGCTTGGTATCGGCACCCGGGGAACCCGGGTGGTGGGGGCGCTGGCGTTCGCATTGGCTCCGCGGGTGGTGTCGACCATGGGCGCGGTCTCGATCGAATCGTGGCCGTTGGCGCTGGCACCCTGGGTGTTGATTCCGCTCGTCAAAGGCAGCCTCGGTGGCAGCCCCCGAAAGTGGGCGGCGCTGAGCGGAGTGGCGTTTCTATGTATCGGCGGGGTCAACGCGGTGGCCACCATGGCCGTGCTGCCGCTGGGGGTGTGGTGGCTGCTGACTCGGCAGCGGAGCCGTCGGCTCTGGTCGCTCAGCGGGTGGTGGGTGGTGAGCATTGGGTTGGCGTCGCTGTGGTGGCTACTGCCGCTGCTGCTCCTCGGACAGTACTCACCGCCGTTCCTGGACTGGATCGAGTCGGCCAATGTCACCACCTCGGTGACCTCCGGTATCAACGTCATGCGCGGGGCGGACGCCTGGCTGCCCTACCTGGTCGACAACACCGGTCCGTTGCTGCCTGCCGGCTGGGAGTTGGTCACCTCCTGGTGGGGGGTTTTGGCGACCGGATTGGTGGCGGCAGTCGGCGCGGCGGGGTTGGCTATCCGGGGGCTGCCCCAGCGGTCGTTCCTGGTGGGTGCGGCGATCATCGGGTTCGGTCTGGTCTCACTCGGGCATGTCGGTATCCCCGCCGGGATCGGCAGCGAAGAAATTCGGAGCCTGTTGGACGGCGTGCTTGCACCGCTGCGCAACGTCCACAAATTCGATGCGGTGCTGCGGCTGCCGCTGACACTCGGGTTGATGGCGGCCCTCGCTGCGGCGTTCTCCTGGCTGGGTCAGCGACGACTGCGTGGCGTCCCGGTGCGGACCGTGCTCGTGGCCGTTGTGGTGGCTGTGATTGCGGCCTCTGCGCTGCCGCTCGTGCAGGGCCTGGGAACTCGCGGGCGGTCCTACATTGATGTGCCCCAGTACTGGCGGGAAGCCGCTGACTATCTTGTCGACCAGCCGCCGGGGCGGGCACTGGTGGTACCTGAGGCATCGTTCGGAGTCTTTCAGTGGGGGCGGACCAACGACGAGCCATTCCAGGCTTTCGGTTCAGTGCCGTGGGCGGTCCGCGACAGCGTGCCGCTGAGCAGCGCCGGCAATATCAGGGTGCTCGACTCGATCAAGGCTCAGCTCGAGTCGGGTCGTGGCTCGGCGGGGTTGTCGGAACTGCTCTGGCGGTCAGGTTTCACGCAGGTCGTGGTCCGCAATGATCTCGACCGATACGCGGCGAAGTCCCCCTATCGGTCAGTCATCCACTCGACCATCGCGAACTCCCCGGGCCTGCTGCGAACCGCGTACTTCGGACCGGTGCTCAACTCGTTTGTTTCGCCGACTCTGATTGCCGACGAGGGCCTCGACGGCACCTACCCGGCGGTCGAGGTGTTCGAGGTTGTTCCACCCGCCGGGCAGGTTGATCGGACCGGGCAGGGCGGTGCCGCCGAGCAAGGTGGGATTTCGCCACGGGTGACGCTTCGAGACGCGAGCAGGCCGACGATCATCGCCGGCGGCGCGGAAGCGGTGTTGACTGCGGCCGCGGCGGGACAGGCGTTGGGCACCGTCGTGGTGGACGGCGATCCAGGTGTTGCGGCACTGCCTGCCGGGACGGTCCTCGGCACGGATAGCCTCCGCCGACAGGAGGTCAACTTCGGCGCGGTCCGCAACAACCTGTCCAACACCCTGACCGCCGGCGACGACTACTCGATGGACCGGCCAGTGCATGACTACCTATCCACCCCATACGCCGGCAACACGGTGGCTGAATACGGCCCGGGGGTGGAACTGTCGGCATCCTCCAGCGGTAGTCAGGCGAACGCCGCCCGCAACCGCTCGGCTGCCAACCAACCCTGGGCAGCAGTTGACGGCGACGGCCAGACGCGCTGGCTCACCGGGGACTACGCGGCTGGGGTGGGGCAGTGGTGGCAACTGGACCTCGGAAAGTCGGTCGACCTCGGGACCGAACTACCCGCCGTGCTCACTGCCGGGTCGCCGGGTGCCGCCCGGCCCACCGCGATCGACGTCACCACTGACGCCGGTACGGTCCGCACCGATTTCGCCGCGACAGACGACCCAGTGGACTTGGCGGTGCCGTCGGGACCGACGACCACGCTCCGGCTGACAATGCGTGCGGCGGAGTCGGGGCGCAATGACACCGGCTTCGGAATTGCCGAATTGACATTGCCGGATGGCCCGGTGGCCCGTTCCGTCGGGCCGATTGGTGGGGAAGACGACGTCGACGGTTGGCTGTTCCAGGCAACACCCGGCGGTCGAGGCGGCTGCGTCATGAACGGTGAACGCATCAGTTGCAGCGCCGATCTCGGTCGACCAGGCGAGGAACTCACCGGGATCGATCGCACCATCAATCTGACGGCTGCGACCACGTTTCGGGTGCGGGCCACGGCCCTGGCTCGCGATACCGGAGCCGTCGACCGGCTGTTAACGGTGGCCAATGCACCGGCGAAGGTGACGGCGTCGTCCACTCTGGTCGGTGATCCGGGTGCACGCGCGGCGACGGCGATGGATGGTTCCGGGGCGACTGCCTGGATCGCGAACCCGTTGGACAAGGCTCCCACGCTGGAGGTAGCGCTACGCCGGCCCGCCACTATCTCGGGGTTGAAGATCGACAATCGGATCGACCTGAACGCCTCCAACCCGCTTGGGCTGACCGTCGACGCGGGTGGACGCAGGATGTCCGGTTACACCGATGAGCAGGGTGTCTTCCGGTTCGAGCCGGTGACGACCTCGAAACTTCGGATCACCTTCGACAGTCGCTACCCCAAGACCGAGGCCACCACCGGATCGGTGGACCACCGGGTGCTGCCGGTGGGCATCTCCGAACTGAAAATCTTGGGTGCGCCGGGCGTCGTTGCGTCACTTCCGGCCGCGGCCACTTTCACGGTCGAATGCGGATTCGGACCGTCGCTGCTTATCGATGGCAAGATTCGCAAGGACACCGGTGCCAGCGGTGTCGTCGGCCGAGTGCTGGCCGGCCAGCCGGTCACGCTCACCCCCTGCGACGGGGATACCGTCACGATTCCCGCCGGTCGACACCGGATCCAGCTGAAGTCCACAGCCGAATTCGCTGCCGACACACTGTCCCTGTTGCCCACGACAGGGCCCGGGCCGGGCGTCGCGGAAACGACCGCGCCGACAGTGACCGAGTGGCAGCCAGCGAACCGCACGGTCGACGTGGCCGCGTCCCCGACCACCCGAACGCTGGAATTGGCGGAGAACTACAACGCCGGTTGGGTTGCCACCGTCGACGGTCGGGAGCTGGAGCCAGTCCGGGTGGATGGCTGGCGGCAGGCGTGGGTTGTGCCTGCCGGTACCGCGGGTGCGGTGCAGCTGACCTTCGCGCCGGACGCGGGCTACCGGTGGGGGCTGGCACTCGGGCTGTTGGCGGCACTGCTGCTGGTGGGGCTGGCGCTGCTGCGGGCTCGACCGAACGCCCTTCCGCCAGCCCAGCGGAGTCATAGGCGGGGTCGGTGGCTGCTGACGGGCGTCGCGGTGTTGTGCGTGGCGGCGACCACTGGGATCGCCGGTCTGGCTCTGGCCGGGGTTGTCGCTGCGGTGCTGCTGCGCACCCGGCTGCAGCAGTTTGCCTGGCTGGTGGCGGGCGTGACGGTGCTGCTCGCGACCGCTCTGCAGTTGGCCTTCCCCTGGCCGGGCAGCCTGAGTCAACCGAGTTGGGTCAGTTGGGTGCAGTCGCTGGCTGTGGTGGCTGCGCTGGCCGCTTGGATCGTGCCGTCCTTCGATGCGACCAGGCGATCGAAGGCCGCTCCACCACCACCCAGCTGAGCCAGCCCATCACGATACTTCCCAGTAGAACGGCCGGGAACAGGATCAGTGGCGGTCCGCTGAAGATCTCCAGGCCAAGACCCCAGTAGACAAGTTCCAGCACGAACAGGTGCCAGAGGAAGATGCCGTAGGAGATCTCTCCGAGGAACACCATCAGCGGTGTCTGCAGAAACTCACGCCACCGACCCTGCCGTTGATCGCCAGCGATCGCGGGGATGATGAGTAGCGCGCCCGCCGCTAGATAGAGGTAGTGCCGGACGCCCACCGAGAACGGCGTCGCCGGTGCCAACGTGTACGGGCCGGCCAGCGGGGTCATCGCAATTATCAGCACAGCCACTCCGAGCCCGACCGGGATCATCGGATCTGCGGCCAGCCGGTTGACCCAGGAACCTAGCTTCAGCGGGACGCCGGCGGCGCGTGCCTCATGCAGCAGGGCGAATAGCATGCCGACGCTGAACCAGTCCAAGAAGGCGGGCAGCCAGAAGCCGGAGAACTGCGGCGCCGCCAAGCCGAGGATCGCGCGGAGCAGGGTGGCGGCCAGACCGATCGCAAACAACACCAGCAGCAGCCGGAATTGCCACTGCACCGACGCCGCGCCGGTGCGGGATTTGCGCCGACTGGCGATCCAACCGATGACAGGAAGTGCTAGATAGAACGAGATCTCGGTGGCCAGTGACCACATCTGCGTCAGCCCGCGGATCTGGGCCCCCGGAACGTACACCTGCGTCAGGGTCAGATGGCTGATCCAGACCTTCGCCGCCCCGACAGCCTGGGACGCCTCCCAGATACCCGGGACGATCAGGATTACGGCCACCACCACCACTAGGTAGGCGGGCAGGATGCGGGCGAAACGCCTGATGAAATACGGCTTGACCCGCGGCCGGGCAGACCCGCGGATGGCGCTGCGGGCCCAGGGGCGGTAGAGCAGGAATCCACTGATACAAAAGAAGAGGGTGACCCCGAAGTCGAACCTGCTGAACACGGCTCCAGGGGCGCCTCGGACGACCAGGGCGGTGTGGAAGGCGATGTGCGTGCAGACCACCATCAGGGAGGCGATCGCGCGGTAGCCGTCCAGGCACGGGAACCTGCTGTGGGCCGGTACCCCCGCGGGTTCGGTCATCACGCCGCCGAGAATCCCGGACACCGCCACCTCCTGCATCGCTTCGATTGGGACCCAACGATAGGGCCAACTGCGGCTCCTGCGGCGTGCCCCTGGTCCGGGCAAGTCAGAACACGGTGCCGAATATGGCGATGATCAGCCATCATGGCCCGAAATGCAGTACCTTCCGAACGTTGCCGTTCCTTTACTTGGAGGAAGTCATGAAGCGCGTGTTCGGGTCAATCATTCTGGGACTGGGTGTATTCCTGCTCGTCCTGGCGCCCATGTTGATGTTCTATGTCGCACCGAAACTGGCCGTCGCGCCGTTGGACGTCGACAGCGTCACAACCGGCACTGGAGTCATGGTCAAGAAGCTGAACCCGGCCAAGATCGCAGACTTCCCGAACATCTATGACACGAACATCCCGGTGAAATCCACCCGGTACACCCGTGGCGATGTTCAGGCCTCCGAGCAGGAGCAGGCCAAGAAGGACAACGTCGCCATCTACGACACCTTCAGCCGGATCAACGAGGCTGGCGGGGCGCAGACGCTGCTGACCGCCTCCACCTCCCGGTACGCCTTCAACCGGGTGAACAGTCAACTGGTCAACTGCTGCGGCGCCAACGTTGCCGACCAGACGGTCAACTTCACCGGCACGATGCCGCTGAAGTTCCCGTTCAACGTCCAGAAGACCACCCAGAACGTCTGGGATGACACCCTCGGCACCACGATCCCCTACGAGTTCGTGGGCGAGGAGCAGCTCTTCGGCCACACTGTCTACAAGTTCCAGGCGAAGGTGCCGCCGACCCAGGTCGCCGGCGACAAGCCGTTCATCTCGCTGCCGGCCAAGACCCTCGGGCAGCCGGGCGCCGGTGACATCGACCTGTACCAGTACCAGGCCTACGACAACATCCTGCTGGCAGTTCCGGCCACCGGTGAACTGCAGGGCGGTGGCAGCCATTCCACCGCCACCCTGCGGGTCAAGGGCAGTGACAAGGACATCGCGACGGTGTTCGATGCGGACGTGAAGGGCGACAGCACCAAGGCTTCGGTTGACAAGGCGTTCGAGACAGCTGACATGCTCACCCTGATCAAGGGCACGGTGCCGCTGGTCTCGGCGATCCTCGGCATCATCCTGATCATCGTCGGCTTCCTGATGGTGCGGCGGCCGAAGGCGGCCGCCGGCGCAGCAGGGTCCGGCGGGACGCCGGTAGCGGCGGCCCCGGCCGCGGCAGCAGCGGGCGGTGCGGCCACCGCCACAGCGGTCAAGCCTGCGACTCCCACCCCGGCGGCACCGAAGCCGGCGGCACCGAAGCCGGCGACGGATGCACCGAAGCCGGCGAGCGATGCGGGCAAGCCTGCGGCGTCGGATGCCACCGACAAGTTCAAGCCGCCGGCGACGGGCGGTGACTCGGGCTCAGCCTGAGGATCAGCACGGCAACCGCATAGCGGGGGCGCGACCGATAATCGGTCCGCCCCCGCTATGCTTTACTCCGCGTGTGTCGGTCGCCTCCATATGGGTGGGGCCGTGCCGGGTCTTCGCTGTGAAGCCCAGTCCGCCGCACGCGACCGCTCACTAGCCGCCGTCCGGAGTCAACCTCTACATGTCGACCGACCTCACCACCTCTGTTCCTTCTATCGCAATCAACGACATCGGCGACGAAGCCGCCATGTTGGCAGCCATTGATTCGACCATCAAGTACTTCAACGACGGAGACATCGTCGACGGGATCATCGTCAAGGTGGATCGCGATGAGGTACTGCTGGATATCGGCTACAAGACCGAGGGCGTCATCCCCTCGCGTGAGCTGTCGATCAAGCACGATGTCGATCCCACCCAGGTGGTTGCGGTTGGTGACCTGGTCGAGGCCCTTGTCCTCCAGAAGGAGGACAAGGACGGTCGGCTCATCCTGAGCAAGAAGCGCGCCCAGTACGAGCGCGCCTGGGGCGATATCGAGGCGAAGAAGGAAGCCGACGAGATGGTGACCGGTACGGTCATCGAGGTCGTCAAGGGCGGTCTGATCGTCGATATCGGCCTGCGCGGCTTCCTGCCCGCGTCGCTGGTGGAGATGCGTCGCGTGCGCGACCTGCAGCCCTACGTCGGCAAGGAACTCGACGCGAAGATCATCGAACTGGACAAGAACCGCAACAACGTTGTGCTGTCCCGCCGCGCCTGGTTGGAGCAGACTCAGTCCGAGACCCGTCACAACTTCCTCAACACGTTGCAGAAGGGTCAGGTCCGAGAGGGCGTCGTGTCCTCCATCGTCAACTTCGGTGCGTTCGTCGATCTGGGCGGTGTGGACGGTCTGGTGCACGTTTCGGAGTTGTCCTGGAAGCACATCGACCACCCGGGTGAGGTCGTCGAGGTTGGCGACAAGGTGACCGTCGAGGTGCTCGACGTCGATATGGACCGGGAGCGCGTGTCGCTGTCGTTGAAGGCGACCCAGGAGGATCCCTGGCAGCACTTCGCCCGCACCAACGGCATCGGTCAGGTTGTGCCCGGCAAGGTCACCAAGCTGGTGCCGTTCGGTGCGTTCGTCCGAGTGGACGAGGGTATCGAGGGTCTGGTGCACATCTCCGAACTGGCCGAGCGCCACGTGGAGATCCCGGAACAGGTCGTGCAGGTCAACGACGACATCTTCGTCAAGGTCATCGATATCGACCTGGAACGCCGCCGGATTTCGCTGAGCCTGAAGCAGGCCAACGAGGGTGGCGTCGGCGATGACACCGACGAGTTCGATCCCTACCTGTACGGCATGCCCGTCTCCTACGACGAGGCCGGCGGCTACATCGGCCCGGAGGGGTTTGACCCCGAGACCGGCGAATGGAAAGAGGGCTTCGACGACCAGCGCACCGAATGGGAGCGCCAGTACAACGAGGCCTACGCCAAGTGGCAGAGCCACAAGGGCCAGATCGCCGATGCCCGCAAGGCCGATGCCGAGGCTGCCAGTGGCGAGACCGCGGCTGCCACCGGTGGCGGCTACACCGCTGCCCCGGCGGAGGCTGCCGGTGCGCTCGACGAGGATGCCAACGAAGCACTGCAGGCGCTCCGGGAGAAGCTCACCGGCGAAGGCTGAGCTAGCCGGTAACCTTCCTAGGTGACCCAACGGCAGGCTCGGCTCTCGTGGCTGCTGGCGGTCGTGGCGGTGCTGGCCGTAGGGGTGTTCGCGACTGCCCAGGTGGTCGCGATGCACTCGCTGTTGCAGTGGTCCCCGAAGGCGGGCGAGCCTGCAGCGGTGTCGGCCGTGCTGGCCGCTCCGACACCTGACGCCATCACGGTCGAGGTTGACGCCGCGGCATTGCGGGCCATACCCGCGGCAGCGCGCACCACGGTTCTGTCGACTTCGACGGATCTGTTCGACCCACGCGCGCTGAACGTGGTGAGCCAGGACTCTCGGGTGTGGGCGGTGATTGCTGGAGCGGATATTCCCGGTGCGGTGTTGACCCTGCCTGCCGACGCCGACCGGCTGAAACTCGAATATGACGGTGTGAGCAACGTCGTCACCCTCACTGCCGGGTCGGCCCGCGCGGCGGGCACGCCGCTGCCCGCGCGCCTTGCGCAGGGGACCTCGTCACCAATCACACCGACGGTTTCGGCGCTCAGTTGCGACAAGGCCCTGGTCGGCAGTCTGACTGCCACCGTGACCACGGCCTCGTTGGGGCACCAGACACCCGGGTGGCGGATCGCCGCCGCCGCTGTTGCGGTGCTGGCAATCGGTGGGCTGCTGGTGCTCGTCCGGCGTCGCCCCGCCGAAATCGCCGCCGACGAGTCAGTTGACCGGCACACCCCGTTCTGGACCGGTTCGGACACGGTTGTCGCTCTTGTGGCGTCTGCCGGTCTGCTGCTGTCGCTACCAGAGTTCGATGACGGCTGGGTGCTCACGACGGTCCGGTCCTTCGACTCGCTGGGAGTGTTCTCGAACTACTACACGATTCAGGCCACCGCCCAGCCGCAGGGGTTCTGGTGGACCACGCTCGAGCGGCTCTGGCTGGAAGGCACCGGAACACCGGCATTTCTGCTGCGATTGCCAGCGGCGCTGATACTGGTCTGGAGTTGGTGGTTCGTCCGACGCCGGGTTATCGACCAAGTCGTACCGACGCGGTCGCTGCCGACCGCCCGCGCCGGCGGCGCCTGCGCGGTCGTGCTCGCCGTTCCGAGCCTTGCGCTGTTACTCCGACCGGAGCCGGCCGTGGCGGTGCTGGTGGCGGTCGCCCTCGGACTGGCGGTCCGGTACCTACGGCGTCCCGACCCCTGGGTTGTCGGTGCCTTGGCTCTCGTGGCCGCGGCGGCTCTTGGGGTGCACCAGGGTGGCTGGGCGGTTGCCGGGATCTGCGTGGCGATGCTGCCGACCTTGGTTGGCTGGTGGCGGGCCGCCACCCGCCCCGCGGCTGCCATCCTGCCGCAACTGCTGGCTGCCGCTGCCCTGCTCGTTCTGCTATTGATGCTCGGCACGAACGCATGGCTTTGGTGGCGGTCGGTACAGGCGTTCTCCGCCGACCCGGGCTACGGCGGGATCTTCGACGAAGCTGCAACCCTGTATCCGCTCGGGGCGGGACTGGGATTTGGAGCGGTACCTTCCAGGGTGATGTTCTACGGCGTTGCGATCGTTGCTGCGCTGGCCTTCCTCATCAGATCGTCGCCTCTTCGGGGCAGGGTCGCGACAGGTGCCGGGGTGGCAGCGGCCCTGGCCGCGCTTGGACTCGCGCTGAGCGCCAGCAAGAATCCAGTGCATGCAGCTGCGGTCGTGCCCGCGGTCGCAGTGTTGCTGGCGATGGCGCTGGGCGATGTGTCGGAGGCTGCCAGGCCTTGGTCCCGGCTGGTCGGCGCCGCCTGTGGACTCGCGGTGCTGACCTACCTGGGCACAGTCACCGTCCGGGTGATGACCCCCAGCACCCAGGAGAGCGCCGGTCAGACCTCGCAGCCGTGGTTCGCGGGGGGTTGGCTGGCGTTGGTGGTGTTGGCGGTGGCGCTGGTGACTGCGCTGGCCATTGGACGGCTGCTGAAGGACGACCGACAGCGTCTCGCCCCGCCCGACGGAGTCGGTGCGGGGGCCAGGGCGGCCTCGATGACCGCAGTCATCACCGCAACGATTGCGGCTGGCATTTCGGTGCTGACCACGCTCGGCCCCGCCGCGGCGCAGGCGGGGGATCCGGCTTCCTGGGTCGGGCAGAACACCGCCGCGCTCCGGGGGGAGGGGTGTGGGCTAGCTGGGGAGGCCGCTGGCGGTGTGCCGACTGCGGTTCGTCCGCTGCCATTGGCCGTCGGGGCCCCAGTACTCGCCACTGTCGCGGTGCCGACGCCACCGGTGGCCAACCCGAACCCGCTGATCCCGGCCGATACCCCGCCCTTTGCGGACACGCCGGTGCTCGCCAACCCGTTGACCCCGACCGGCTGGGTCGCCACCGAGTGGTATTCGACAGCCGGCCTTGACACCGTCGCGATCTGGGCTCGGTCTCGTTTCACTGGGATCACGTTCGAGGTGGTGTTCGGCGACGACAGCGGCGCCGAAATAGCCCGCGAGCAGCTCGTTCGCGACGGCGAAGCGGCTCCGATCTGGCTGGCCTTCCGGCCGCGAATCCCGTCCGGTACCACCAGAGTCGCTTTTAGCTGGGCCACCGATTCGGGTCCGCCGGCAGTGACCGCACCTGTCCAGGTCGTCGCGTCCTCCTCGGTCGCCCAATTGGCGAGCGGGGGACCGGTCTGGAACAACCCGCAGACCCATCTGCAGGCGCCCTGCGTGCCGATGCCGACGATCGCCGATGGCCTGATCTCCCGGTACGAGTACTCGGTCGGTCGCCCCAATCTCAATGGGGCCGGATACGTTTCTCAGATGCGGACCGCTCAACTCGCCTGTCCGGTGGAGTCCCGCGCTGCTGCGGGTCGATGCCTCTACCGACTAGGCCCAGCACTGCTGCCGGCCATCCACCGGGTGCCGGCGACTGAGACTGTCGGGTGGCTGTGAACGTCGCCTCCCCGCGCCGAACGACGCAGGTGCAGCCTGCCGGCCAGCAGGGACGGAGCCGGCTCGGGCGACGACCCGGCTGGACGATGGCGGCGGCGGCCTTCGTTGCGCTGTTGGCGGCACTGACGATGGCCTTGCTCCCGATCTCGGGGCGGACGACGACCTGGACTTGGACCCCCACGTCCACCGATACGACCGAGACGGCCATTGAATTGTCTGCCGGTGCCCCGGCTGAGATCGACGCATCGATCCCATGCCAGGCGATCCGGCAGCGGAGCGCTACCAACTCTGCAGACCTGGAAATCCTCCGGTTCGCTGGTTCGAGGGAGTTGGGGCTCTGGTCGACGGGTCCCGAGATCTGGGTGGATTCGTCCGGAACGCGGATTGCCGGACTCACCCAACCGCTCGGTGAGGGGGACTGTGCCGTCAGGTTGCACTACGACGGTGCGTCCGACTCGGTCACGTTGAACGCCGGGCGCGAGAGCCGAACGAGCAGCGTGGCTGCCCCCGAGTCGACGGTCCCTGGTGCGGTGAGGCCTAGTTTCCAGATCGATGGAGTGCACATCGCGAAGGAACTCCGACTGGGGTCCTCGGTGCGCATCCTGACCCGCCCAGCGACGATCGCCTGGCCCGCTTGGCGGTGGTTGCTGATGGTGGTGATCGGGGCCGCGGTCGTCGTGATCTGGCGCTCCTCGAGGCGTCTCATCGGTCCGAAAGGTGAAATCACGGAGACACCTGCTGGGGCCCGCTGGACGCTGTCAGACACCGGCGTCGTACTCGCTGCCCTGGTTGCACTCTTCTTCGTGCCGTCCCTGTCCGATGACGGCTGGGTGCTCACCACCGCGCGCAACTACTCCTCGCTGGGATTCTTCTCGAACTACTTCACCGCCTCGGCCGCGCCGCAACCGCAGGGTTTCTGGTGGACCCTGATCCAACAGTCGTGGCTCCGGCACAATGACATCCCCCTTTTGGTGCTGAGACTGCCTTCGCTGCTGATGGTCATTGGCGGTTGGTGGGTGCTGCGTCGGTACTTGATCGACAGAGTCACCCCGCCCTACGCCAGGGCGATGGCAAGGGGCGTCGCTGCTGCAGTGGTGGCCGCATTCGTGCTGGCGTGGCTACCGAGTCTGCGCCCCGAGGTGGTGGTGTCGCTGCTATTGGTGGCCCAGTTCCTGCTGATTCTGTCGATGCGCGCTACCGGGCTTATGTCACTGCTGCTGGCCGTCGGCGTGGTCGCGGCCGCGGCTTTCGCGGTCCACCAATCCGGCTGGGTTGTCGTCACTGCATCGCTGGCGGTGCTCCCGCAGTTGTTCCGATGGTGGCGGGAGTCGTCCAACCGGTTATCGCTGGCGGTCTACATTGCAGCGACGGCAGGTGTGACCTTGGCGTTGGTTGTCGGGCTGTTGATGCTGCATAGCAACCTGTCTGTGTTCGAGTGGAGTAGCGCGGCGTTCACCTCGGAGGGTGCTCACGACCAGTCGTTCAACGAGTTGCTGCGGATCCAAAACTTCGCCGGTGGGCAGGTTCCGATCCGAATCTTCTGCCTGCTGCTGATCGGACTCTGCATCGGCGGATTCCTGGTTCGACGGGATCGCGCGCCCTCCTCAGGTGCGACTGTTCTCGGTTACGCCTGCATCTGGGCGTGCGTCGGGTTGGCGCCCACCTCCAGCAAGTGGGTCTGGCACCTGGCGGCGCTGTGGCCCGCTGTGGCCTCCCTGGCCGCGCTGGCGGCGGTCGGGCTGATGGCCAGGTCCGGGAGCTGGCTGGCTCGAGGCTTGACCGCCTCTGCGATCGTGGTCGTCACTGGTTGGCTCAGTGCCCGGTACCCGGCCCGATGGGGACGACTCGATTCCTGGACCGTGGACCTCTATGAATTCACTCCGGCTCGGTCGCCGATGTTCTGGTTGCTGCTGGTCGTACCGGCGGGAGTTGTCCTCGCCGTTCTTCTCCGGTCGCGGCGACGGGGGGTCGAACCCGCACCCGAAGCCCCCGGTGAGCAGTCAGCCGCGGACCATCGCCCCGGGGTTGTGCTGACATTCATGGTCGGCCTCACCGTGACCGCGTTGGCATCGGTGTCGCTGGCGCCGCTACTGATGGACGCGCTCGACACCCCGGCCAAGTCCTGGCCCGGTATCGTGGTCGGCTCCGTCTCCGGTAATCCCTGTGGCCTCGCCGGTCCGTCGGGCCTGCGAGTTCCGACCCAACAGGTGGTGCTCCCATTTGCAGACCCGGAGCCAGTCGGGCAGCCCGCGGCGACAGCCCAGCCGTATCTGATCGAACGCATCGGCGCACGACGACCGGTCGACAGCACCACCTGGACCGCGCCCGACGGGGCGTTGTCGGCGGTCACGCCATGGTTCAAGTTGCCGGTGGACGGCCAGCTACGCACCTGGGCGCTGGCCGGGAGTGCCGAGTTCGATCTCGTGGCCGAGTGGACAGGGTCCACTCCATCGACTCAATCCCGCACTGAACTATCGGTCAAAGATGTGGGCGACTACTGGCGGCTGCTGGAGCTCACCCCGCCAGTGGGGGCGCAGCGGGTCCGGTTGTCCTGGGCGGTCTCAACCGGTCCGCGCGCGGTGCTCTCCCCGGTTCGAGTGCTGCAAACCAGCGCCCTGAAACAAGTCGCCGGCAACGGTCCGGTGTGGCAGGCGCCCTACACGATGATGTGGGCCTCCTGTCTGCGGACGCCACGAATTGACACCGGAATCGTCGAGCCTTACCAGTGGATTATTGCCACATCGAAGGAGATCGCCTACTGGCGATTACAGCGGGAGATGGTGCTCAGCGAACAATCGTGCCAGGAGAGCTCGGCCGGTACCCGCCTGTGTGTGCTCCGTTCGGAGTCACCCTCGCCGGTCGGAGCCAGCCTGCAGTTCGGCACCGCGCGGTGGTGAGGGTCAGCGCGCCAGCCACGCCGCAATCCATCCTTGAGCGGCAGCCGGGATCGCATGCGTCTGCAGGGTGTAGTCGGGGAACATCAAGAAGAGGCCACCGCCTGACGCAGAGACGGACTGCTGCACCACCTCGGTGTAGGCCTTGCCGTCGATGTGCGAGTAGCAGCAGGTGTCGTAGTAGTTCAGGAACTGCACGTGTTCACGGAACAGGCCTTGGGAGGCAAGCACATAGATCTGCGTCATCGAGACTCTGCCGAACAGAGCCGGATGGCACTGCTCGTAGTCGCCCGCGCAGGAACTGAGATCCGCGAAGGGTTGGCTGCCGGCAACCTCCACCGAATGTCTGATCCGTGGATCAACGGCCGCGGCGACGGTTGTCGTCCAGCCACCACCTGAGAAACCGGCCAGAGTGATGTCGCTGGCGGGGTTGGCCTTCAGGAAGTGGTCGACCGTGGCTACCACCGGGGCTATGAACAAGCTGAGGGCAGCTCCACTGTTATCCGGGTCCAGCCAGGACAGATCGTTGTGCAGGGAGTATGGGTCGGGTCTCTGTGGGTCGACGATTCGACCATCGTTGGTCCTGGCAGGGATACCGGCGTTGGCGCCGTGTAGCGGCATATCGAGAACAGCGACGCGGCAGTTGGCGACGAGAGCATCATGCACCACCTTCTCGCCGCCGGAGATATACGCATCGGCTGCATGACCTCCGTGCCACAGCAGGACGCAGTGACGTGGAGCTGCCGGGATGAGTACCCGAACATTCGAGGAGAGTTCGAACTTCAGTGGAACTGTCAGCATGTAGCTGCCCACCACCAGCGGACGCAGACTGAGCGGGATCGTGTCCTGGTTCGCTGGCGTCACCGCGGTGGTGCCGTAGTTGGCGCCTGAAAGATCCCGAGTGCCGAACATGGCCATGGCTAGTTCGGCTCGCTGTTGATCTGCTTGCGCGGGGGACTGGGGAAGGCTGGACGGCACTGCGGCGATGGACGGTGGGGCCAGCAGCGAGGCGGCCGATTGAGCCCCGCAGCCACTCAGGATCAAGGCGATGATCGCCACCACGACCGGGAACCGTCGGTGCAACAGCCGAAGTTGCAGCGCAGCCGCTGGTGGGTGCCGCAGTTTCATGACCACAGACTAAGGCCAGTCGTGAGTATGGTTCGCGAGGACGCTGGCACCAATCAGCGTTCGTCGGCAGGTGCGGGGTTGAGGAGCCGCAGTCCTAGAATCCCCGCTGCCGTATCCGCGGGTGCCGTCCGGAAGCAGTAAGGACTGTCATCGGAGTCGGCCAGGAAGGCGGGCAAGACGTTCCCACTTTCCTGGTCTCTGAGCGCTAGCACTACCCCGGCGGGCAGTCGTTGCATCTCTCGGTTCAACCAACTGCCTTCACCCAGGAAGAGGTCAGCCGGCTGTCCCGACTGCCGACGCCACTCCAGTGGAGCCGCGACCCGCCGCGACGTGTGGACCGGCGCGGATCCGATGACGGTCCAGCGACCCGTCGACGCGCCGGGATCACAACTGCTCGCGATCGTCAGGGACGTCGGCGAAACGCGTCCTTCAGCCCCTGCCACCAGCGCCAGCGCCAGCACCACGGCGCCATAAGTGATCGCCACGGTCCGGATCCCGGTGCTGGAGACCCCGCCGAGCCTTGACAGTGCAAGGCTCGGGCGCTCGTCGGGGGCCCCGTCGGTTGCTTCATCGATGATTGGGACGGGTCGGCGGAGGGTGGTCAGCAGGGTCAGGCCGGCGATCCAGGAGACCAGCAGGAACGGGATGTTCTGCACCAAGTGCCGAGTCGCCTCGTCGTGACCTGCGACGGCGAAGAACCCCGCTGCTCCGACGAAACAGATGAGGCCCAGGACTACCAGATGGGTGCGGACGCGGTCCTCAATCGGCCATGGTCGGTCGCGGTGTCGCCGTGCGATCGCCACGGCCAGGGCCCCAACCAATGTCAACAGAAATAGCCAGGATGCGGCGAAACCGGCGAGGCTGACGAGCCCGAGCAGTGGCTGAGTGGCGGGGACGATGCCCGCGTCCCAAGCCAGCCGTACCGGGTTTCCCAGTGCCAGGTTGACGAATCCTTGGCTGAGGAAGGTGTCGATGTTGGTGCGCAACTGGGTGAGGAAGTAGGAGGGATCTTGCGCGAGCAGTTCAAGTGCCGCGCTCTTGGCTCGCTCGAACGCGACGGACTCCGGTTGTCCCGATTGCAGCTGATCGCGGAACTTGCTGGCTGCGTCGGACCACTTGTCCGACTCGGGAGTTGCTGCGGAGTAGAGGGTGTACCAGAAATTGCCGCCGTTCCCGGCCTCCTTCATTCCGGCCAACCGCAGTAGTTGATTCGGCAAAACCCAGAGTGCGACAAGTCCGACGCCAATGCCGGCGGCCAGACGGCGTCGTCGCAGCGACAGGTAGACGACGCCCACGACGTCCAGGCAGACGGCCGCTGTGAGGGGGATGTTCCCAGGGCGTGCCTGCAAGGCAAGGATCAGCAAAGCAGCGCTGCCCGCACCCCACCAGGGGCGCCGATCGTGCAGGAACTGCAGCAACATCGCGGCCGATACCAGCGACAGCAGCAGGCACACCCCCTCTGGCCCAACAGAGCCCCCGTAGCTGAAGATCGGCCAGATCAGGGCGACCGCCGCGACCGCCAACGCCCAGAAGGGGGCCCGCAATCGGCGACGAGTCACGACCAGCATCACCCACGCGGCCAGGCCCAGCAGCGAAGTCTGAACAACCATAACTGCCGCCGTGCTGGCGGGAACTACCGGAAAGTAGCCGGCCTCGAGGATGAAGGCCATCGGACGGCGAAGGCACCAGTCGGCCTTGTGGGCGGACTCGTGCGCGGTTGCCAGGGCGCTCGCGCAGGCATTCCACCCGGCACTGTCACTGAGCGCGACACTGCCACCGAGTGTGTAGGGATGGCCCACATTGAGGGCTTGACTGATCACCAGCAGAACGGTCGGGGAGAAGGTCAGCACCGCGAGTAGCGCGGCCCACGGGCCCTGACGGCGGCCCCCGGCGCGGCCCGTCGGGAGGCTCTCGGCTCGGGCCTGGTCCGACGTCATCCCACGAACTTCAGGCGCAGCGCTGCCACCCGACTCATTCGGAGCAGCAGGACGCCATGACTGAATCGCGAGATGTTCGTCGCCCCGTAGGTTCGCTCCTTGTAGTGCACCGGGATATCGCGGATGCGAAGCCCTAGCCGGGAAGCGCCGAATAGCAGGTCGAAATCGCCGAACGGGTCGAACTCGCCCAGTTGGGATCTACCCGCAGCGATCCGGCGGTACGCATCGGCCCGGAGAGCCTTTGTGCCACACAAGGTGTCTCGGATGGGTTGGCTCAGCAGAAACGTGAAGAGGTTCCCGAAGAGTTTGTTGCCGACCAGGTTGAGGAAGCGCATGGCTTCGCTGTCCATCGGGTACACCAGTCGGGAACCGTTGGCGAACTCGCAGGCATCTTCCGTCACGGCCGCAACGAACCGCGGGAGTTCCTCCGGCGGCACCGAGAGGTCGGCGTCGAGGATCACCAGCACTTCCCCGGTGGCCGCATCGAAGCCGGCCCGCACCGCGTCCCCCTTCCCTGTTCCCGGCTGGCGCAGCGCGCGCAGCCGGGTGCCGTTCCACGACTGTCCGTTGGCTACCGCCTCGCCGATCACCTCCCAGGTGTCGTCGGTGGAGCCGCCTTCCACGAACACGATCTCCTGGTCGACGGCCATCTTCGGCACGCGCTCGATCAACTGGTCGATATTCCCTGCTTCGTTCCGGGCCGCCACCACGACGCTCACGGAGGTCGGCGGCGTAACGGTCCGGGTGACGGGGCGGGCCACCGTCACCCGGACCATACTCAGCTGTCTGATGACCGGCAGCGGCGCGATCCACCTGTTCGTGAACCGGGAGACCAACGGTATCTGCACTGGTAGCAGGATCCCGTCCAGTCGTTTCGCGGTTTCGAAACCTGTGACCGCCAACAGGTTCTCCAACTCCACCCACGGAATGTAGTTCTCGTTGTCCGTGCGGACCTTCAGTCTTAGACGTTCCGCGACGCGGAGTGCGGGGCGCCAGAGTCGGTTGTAGGTCACCACCACGACCCGCGTGTCGGGCACGCACCAACTGCGGATCTTACGAAGAACTGGGTCCGCGTCGTACACCTCGTCCAACAGCAACGACATCACAATGTGGTCGGGTGCGGTCGCCGGGCTGGCCTCGACATCCTCGATCGCAGCCTCGACGAAGTCAGCCTCTGGTAGGAGTCTGCGGGCTTCCTCGATGGCGGCCTGGTCGACGTCTATCCCGATTGGATGCTCGTGATTGCAGGCCGCCAAGGTGAGTCCATCCGCGCAGCCGACATCGATGATGGTCCGGCCACCGGCCGTCTGGGACGCCACAAGTCTATTCACCTGCTCGTGAAAGAAGCTGTTGCGCTGCCTGCGGCGGGCCACGAAGGCGCTGTTCGCGGAGAGGAAGCGGGCCCTGGTGGCCAGGTGCTCTCGGAGGAAGCGGGAACCTCGGTGCAGAGCGTCCGATGTCAACGTGGTCATACCCAGGCCCCGATTCTCGCTGGTCAGCACAGACAGTCGCGATTGTTCTACCCGACCCTAGTGAACCTGACCAGGTACTTGAACCGGAGTGGGTCGAACCGCCGGCCCTGCCGCTGCTCCCAGCGCCAGGTCGACAGCAGCCAGTCGGCCGGTATCGGCGTCCTGCCGAATACACCGCCTGACAGCAGGTAGCTCGGGCCGAGCGTGCACCCGAATTCCTCGATCCGCAGCATTGGCCAGCGGGCGGTGAGTCGACGGCGGTCTCGTCGCAACATGATCCACAGCAGCGCCTGGTTGGAGTCCCAGGGATCTGCTGAGCCGGACGACCACGACGGGGCTCTCCGGTTGAACGGCTCTGGGTGGAAGGCGCGGTAGATGGCCGCCGAGAGCGGGCCCCAGTAGGGCTCACAGGCAACGATGGCGCCACCCACTTCCAGACAGCGAACCGCCTCGTCCAGGAATCCGTCCACATCGGGGAAGTGGTGCAGGGCGTCGTTGACGACGAATGCTCCAATTGCGGCGTCGCGGAAGGGCATGGCGGCCGCGCTCAGCACAGCGTCGAGGGATTCGTTGGCCAACACGTCGGTGGTCAACATCGTAGGAATCCAGGCTCGGCCCATATCCGCCCCGGCCCCGAGTTCCACGATTGGACCCGAGATTGCCGGCGGAATGATCCCGCGGAGGCCGCCGTACATCTCGCTGTAGGCGCTGGCGAGGTAGGGATCGGCCAGTACCGCCTCCCGAATCGCCACCGCCGGGGAGTCGGGGGCAAGCCTCGGGCCACTGGTCAACCGGCCGCGCAGTCGTTGCTGCCAGGAGTGGTAACGGGAGAACTTGGCGTCGGTCACGGTTGCGTTCCAGGGCGCAGGTTGTGGTCGTCACCGGGCCGCTCGAGCGGGATCGCGTCGACGTGCAGCACCGCTATCGGCGTCCCCGAGACGATCCCGCCAAGTTCGGTCAGCACCTCGGCCTCGGCCACCAAACTCCACTGCGGACCCTTGACGATCTGCAGCAGCAACTGTCCAGGTTGGTCCTGGGACACCTGGAACTGGCGCACCAGGAAGTCGTAGTCCTGGAAGAAGTGTGCGAAGAACGACGCCGGCAACCAGCTTCCGTCGGCGAGTTGGACGCTCGCTTGGGTGCGCCCCTCGATCCGGCCGATCCGGCTCAGACCACGCCCGCAGCTGCACGGTCGCGACTCGTCCACCGCGGTCGCCAGATCTCCGACCCGGTAACGGATCAGTGGCACCGAGAAGTTGTTCAAATCGGTCACCACTATTTCGCCGGTTTCGCCAGGTTCGGCCGGGCGGCCGTCGACGAGGATCTCCACGATCACGGACTCGTCCATCACATGGTGCACTTCACCGGCGTCCATGGCTTCACATCCGAAGGCGATATCGCCGATCTCTCGGGTGCCGTAGGAGTCATGGACGGGCGCTTGCAGCGCCTTTCCCGCCAGTTCCCGGGTTTCAGCGGAGATGTCGGCAGCCCGCGAGATGATGCCGCGGGCGCGGTATCGGTCGGGATGGGCCGCCGCCCTGGTCGCTATCTGATCCAACGTGCCACCGCTTCCGTCGATCAGGGACGGTGGGCCCTGCTCGAGGCTGTCCAGGATGGTGGCCAACCCCTCGTCGTCCACTTCGGCCGTGGTGAACTCGTCTCGTCGGAGCAGCAGATTGTCCAGTCCCGCGCGCATTCGCTGCCAATTCGTCATTCCGACGGAGTCATCACTGATGCGCAGTTGTCGATCCCCAAACCGCCAACCGGACCACTCTGCGGCGCGCAGGGCAACCGCGAGCCGGACCTCCAGTTGGTACCTGTCGACATAGGTCACGAGGGGCTCACCGGTGGCACCGCTGGTGGTCATCTTGACCATGTCCCGAGTTCGGTGGGTGTCGGCGAACAGGTCGAAGTAGAGGCGCTCGCGAATATCATCTTTGGTCAACTGCGGAAGTCGACGCAGATCCTCGAGGCCGGCGATCGGGTCCGGGCCGATTCCGGCGAGGGCCTCACGGTAGTAGGGCACGTGGACCGCCGCGTGTTGGACGAGGCGCTGCAACTTGCGCAACTGCAGGTCCGCCAACTCCTGCCGCGGAAGCCACTGCGTCTCGCGGAGTTCCAGGTAGAGCGAGCGAACCCGGCGCCGGGCCAGCCGATGGTGGATCGGTGCACTGGCGAAGTACGCCTCGAACAGCGCCCGTCGCCAACCTCGGTAGGGCGTTCCGGCGCGCGGCACCGGCCGGGATCGGGGGGCCAGCGTACCGTCGATCGGCTCGCGGCGTCCCCGGCCGAATTCCCGCAGGGCGGTCGGGAAGTCGGTCAGGGTCGCAGCCGACACCTTCCACGCGCGCGACCCGGCCAGGAAGGACTCCCCGGCGTTACGCGGCAGGAACAGCGTTTCGACCTCCACCATCGTGTAACCCTTGGCCCGGGCCGCGACGCGGATGAAGGCCTGGAAGACCTGGTAGTCCCCCCGGTAGTCGACAACGTCCGCCATCACCCGCCGTGGTCCGAGCACAAAGCCCGACTTTGAGTCCGCGGCCCGATCCCCGAAAGCGACGTTCAGGACGGTGTTGAGGCCCTTCGAGAAGGCGAGTCGACCGTCCTTCTCTCGTTCGATCTGCGAGCGGACCCCCTGGCAGATGTCGGCTCGGGACTCCAGCAACCGACGGTAGAGCGTCACCACCTGCTCCGGCGGGTTCTGCAGATCGGCATCGATCAGGCAGACATAAGTGCCGCGGGCCGCCGCGATCCCGCTGCGCCACGCGGCCGGGATCCCAAGGTTGGTGTCATGCCGGACGCCGGTGATCGCGTCCGGATGGGCGCGACTGAGGGTCTGGATCACGTCCCAGGTGGTGTCGGTGCTGCCGTCGTCCACCGGCACCAACTCGCAACTGACACCCGCCCGAGCCAGCGCAGCGAACAGCCGCGACGCCAGCGGCGGCAGGTTGGCCTCCTCGTTCAGGCAGGGGACCACCACCGACACGTCCACTTTCGCTGCCACGACCCGATGTCCCTCCACTTGTCGTACGGTTGGTAGGCCCCCAGCACTGTATCGGTGCCGCCGCTGGGCCGGGACGCGAAGAGAGGTCAGCGATGTGCGGGATAGTCGGGGGTAGCCCGCACCTGCTCACCTCGAATCCGCTGGCAGCACTCACCCACCGGGGGCCTGATCAGGTCGGCAGCAGAATGGTTGAGACCCCTGCGGGAGAAAACCTACTGCTGGGGATGACGCGGCTGAGCATTGTGGATACCGCTCCGATGCCGGTGCCGTGGGAGGCCGAATCGGCCGCCATCGCCTTCAACGGCGAGATCTACAACTGGCGTCAGCTGCGGCGGGAGCTGGTCGAACTGGGTCATGTGTTCAGCACTTCCACCGACACCGAGGTGGTGTTGGCCGCGTACCGCGAGTGGGGGAAGGACTGCCTGCCGCGGTTCAACGGCATGTTTGCGCTGGCCATCTGGGACGGCCGGGGGTTCTTCCTGGCACGGGACCGACTCGGCAAGAAACCGCTGTTCTACCGGACCGACGGCGATGGTTTCGCGTTCGGTTCGGAACTCAAGGTCTTCGCCGACCTGACCTACTCCCCGGTGGAGGTGTGTGACGCGTTGGAGTTCTACTTCGACTCCCACACGCCCTTCCGTGGAGTGCACAGCCTGCGACCGGGTGAGTGGCTCTACTGGGATTCCGTCGGTCGCGAGACCGAATCGGCACGATGGTGGAACTTTCCGGCCTACGTCGGTGACCTCGTCGACCTCGACGACGCGGTCGATGAGTTCCTGCAGATCTTCGCGCAGTCGTGTGAACTTCGACGGCACGCGGATGTGCCGGTGGCTGTCTTCCTGTCCGGTGGCGTTGACAGTTCCCTGGTGCAGTCGGTGATGCGGCTGTCGGACAGTTTCACCGTGCAGTTCGAAGAGTTCCGCAGCTTCCTGGACGAGGAGACGCTGACCGCTGAACTCGCCGATGAGTTGGGTTTCCGGAACCATGTCGTAAGACCCGATCGGGAGGACTTCGCAGCTGTCCTGCCACGACTCGCCAGGCATATCGAGTTTCCGGTCGGAAGCTTCTCCATCTACCCACTGTTTTGCCTCAGCCGAGCCGCCCGCGCAGCGGGATTCGAAGTGGTGTTGTCGGGCGAGGGCGCAGATGAACTGTTCAACGGCTACTACCGAAACGAGATCCTGCTCGGCGAAGATGAATGGATCGCCTCGAGCATCAGCAGCCAGTACAGTTCGCTCGCCAATCGGTATTTCGGTACCGGTTTGGATCGATTCGTCCGGATGGCGTCGCGGCATGGTCGCGAGGATGAGGAGATCCTGCGGGCCGTGATTTCGCCGTTGTGGGACGCGGGGGTGCCGCTGGCCCACAACCTGGCGGCAGTTGAGACCCAGATCTTCATGCAGCCGTTGCTCACCATGGCCGACCGGATGAGCATGGCCAACAGCCTGGAAGTTCGCAATCCGTTCCTCGACCATCGGCTGGTGGAGTTCTCGGCCAGGCTGGCACCAGAGCTGCGGTTCGCTAATGGTCGCGGCAAGGTGATCGTGCGCAGGGCGCTGAAGAGGTCGCTCGGGGAAGCCGACCTCGGCGTGCTCCGGCGGCAGGTCAAACATGGTCTGCCGGCGCCGGTGAATGAGTGGGTGTTCAATGCCCGGGATCTGGACCGGCGGGCCTGGAACGATCTGCTGATCGGCGAATGCCTGCGTCAACTCACGCTACCTACCGGAACACAGACAGGAGATGTCGTTGAAACACAGTCTGGTTGAGCACCTGAGGTCACCTGAATCCGGGGAGCCGATGGTGCTCGAGGTGGAGGACGAGTTCGGTGGCGAGGTGTTGCTGGGCAGCCTGTCCACGGCGTCGCGGGAGGTTTTCCCGATCATCGACGGAGTGCCCGACCTGGTGTCTGGGGAGCAGATGGGCCCCGACCAGCGCGCCACTCAGGACAGCTTCTCAACCAAGTGGAAATTGGCGCCGGACTATCGGCAGGCCACCCTTGACCACTACCGGAACTGGTATCTGGAGCGGTACGGCTTCGCCGACGTCGGTGAGGTGGCGCAATTCCTGGCGGACGACCAACTGATCTTGGACTGCGGCACCGGTCATGGCCGGGACGCGCAGCTGTACGCGGAGAACAGTTCCGCGCAGGTGATCGGGCTCGACTTCTCCTACGGCATCCGGAACGCCTACCGAGATCTGTGGCAGATCCCGAACCTCGACTTCGTGCAGGCCGATATGACGAGGCTCCCCTTTCCAGCTGACCACTTCGACCTGGTCGCCTGTGATCAAGCGCTGCACCATACCCCGGACACGCACCAGGCCTTCCGATCGCTGGTGTCGGTGCTGAAGCCGGGCGGCCGGCTCGCCACCTACGTCTACAAGGTGAAGGCCCCGATCCGAGAGTTCACCGACGACTTCATCCGTGCCACCACGACTTCTATGTCGCCGGCGGAGTGCCTGGCGGTCAGTACCCAGATCACCGAGTTAGGCAGAGCGCTAGCCGAACTCAAGGCAGAGTTCACGCTGCCGGTCGACATTCCGCTGTTGGAGATGAAGGCCGGAACCTACGATGTCCAGCGGTTCATCTACTACCACATGATGAAGGCCTACTGGAACGAGTCGATGGACTGGGACTCCAATGTCATCACCAATTTCGACTGGTACCACCCGACCGACGCACATCGGCACACCCCCGACGAGGTCCGGTCCTGGTGTGAGCAGGATGGCCTTGAGATCGAGCGACTGTACGAGTGTGGCTCCGGGATAACCCTGATCGCCCGCAAACCCTGATCGCCCGGAAACCCTGACCGCTGCGGAGCCGGCGCCCTGCCGTCGTGCCAGCCGGCCCGGCCCGCGGAACCAACCCCCTAAGGTACGCACATGCGGATCGTGGTCACCGGCGCCGCCGGCTTCATCGGCTCGACCGTCGCACTGAGGGCGGCCGCCGAGGGTCATGACGTCGTCGCGGTGGACGCGCTACTGGGTGGCCCATACCCAGCAGCGGTTAAGCGCCAGCGGTTCGACGAACTGGCGGCCACCGGCCTCGAGTGCCTGCAGGCCGACCTTCGAGAGTGCGAAATCGTGGGGCTCATCGGGCGGGCCGATGTGGTCATCAATGAAGCTGCGATGCCGGGGCAGGCAGTCAGCTGGTCGGATTTCCCGCTCTACAGTTCCTGCAACATCAACGTCGTGCAGCGGCTGGCGGCCGCCTGCGCCGACGCAGGCACGCGGTTGGTGCAGGTGTCGACTTCGAGTGTCTACGGCCGGGAAGCAGTGGGGGATGAGTCGCTGCCGATTCGGCCGGTATCGCCCTACGGCGTGACCAAGGCCGCTGCCGAACACCTCGTGGCTGCCTATGTGCGGGAATACGAACTGGATGCTGTTGTGCTGCGCTACTTCTCGGTCTACGGTCCCGGACAGCGTCCAGACATGGCCTATCACCTCTTCTGCGAGGCCATGCTGGACGGCCAGACCCTGACAGTGTTCGGCGACGGTCGGCAGTCGCGCAGCAATACTTTCGTCGACGATGTCGCCGCCGCGACGCTGGCGGCGTTGGACCGTGGCCTGCCAGGTGAGGTAATGAATATTGCGGGCGGCGAGCGGATCGAGTTGTTGACCGCGCTGGCTGTCCTCGCTGACGAGTTGGGGGCGGAACCCCGGATCAACTGGGCCCCTGCGCAAACTGGTGATCAGCGGGTCACTGCCGGTATTGCTGAACATGCCGCTGCGGTGCTCGGCTGGCGACCTTCGGTGTCGGCTGAGGATGGATTGCGGCGGCAGGCTCGGTGGCATCTCGCCCGTCGGTCCGCAAGCGAGCAGGACGGGTATGCTCGCGGCCGTGACCGCTGACACGACCGACGAGGCGGTGCTGGGCGAAGCCGAAGACGTCGAGTCGGCAGCCGCTTCGTTGCCCGCTCTACGGACTGGCACTCTGAGCCGCGGTCGTTTCTGGCTGTTGGCCGGCGCGGTGATCGCGGCCACGTTCCTGTTCCGGGTGTGGTTCGGCCAACGCGGGTACTTCGTCGGTGACGACTTCCTGTTGCGCAACGCCGCGACCCAGCCGTTGAGTGTCGACTACCTCTTTGCCGGGCACAACGGACACCTGAACCCCATCGGATCGGCCGTCCAGTGGCTGCTGCAGCGGCTGTTTCCTGACTCCTACCTTGCCCTCGTGCTCTTTTCGGCCGCCTGCATGGCCGGTTTCCAGATCAGCTGCGCGGCGATTTCCGAACGGCTCAGCGGCCCGCGCTGGCTGGGGGTGTTCCTGGCTGCCTTCGCTGGGCTGTCCCTTTTCACGGTGGAATTGATCACCTGGTGGTCGGTCGCGATCTATGCGGCGCCGCTGCTGTTGGCTGCGGGCGTTGCGCTGTACTTCTGCGTCCGGGCGATGGAAACCGGTATCGCCCGCGACTGGCTGTTCATGTTGGTTGCGGTTGCTGCAGCCTTCCTGTCCGGAACCAAGGGACTTCTGCTACCCGTGCTGATCTTCGTTGTCGTGGCTTCGCTACCGGTCGGTCGACCGGTAGCGTTGGGCTATCGGGCTGCGCTGGTCCGGTTCCGCTGGCTGTGGCTGGGTCTGGTCATCGCGGTGGGCCTGTTCGCCTGGTTCAGTGCGAGTCGGCAGCCGTTCCTGGGCAATGATGGTGCGACCGCGGACGCCATCTGGCGGTTCCTGGTGGACAACACCTACCTGACCGCAGATCCGATCGCCTGGGGCGGACCCTGGCGCTGGGCACCGATCGGGACACCGGAGTTGCCGGGTTGGCATGCGGCCCCCGCGCCCACCCGCGGGATGCAGGATATTGCCGCTGGCCTCTCACTGGTGGCGGTGGCGGTGACGGTCGCCTGGCGTCCCAAGGCGATCCGGCTGCTGGCGGGTGTCGCTGGCTATGTGCTGTTGAGCGTTCTGCTGGTGGCGTTGGGGCGAGCCGGAAGCATGTTCGCGGCACCGGTCATCCGCTACATCTTCGACCTGGTGGTGCCCTGCACGCTAGTGCTCGCATATGTGCTGGCACCAACGAGGTGGGAGGCTGATCCGCTCAGTGCCCGCGGCGTCCGGGCGGTCAATTGGCTGACGGCGCATCGAGCTGTCAAGCAGGCGGTGACAGGGGTGTTGGTTGTGGCCGCAGCGGCATCGCTGCTGGTGTCCTACTCGGTGCCGGTGTCGATTCTGTCCCGGGTACCCACTCGGCTCTGGCTTGACAATGCG